>CAIPFY010000150.1 GCA_903864435.1 uncultured Chloroflexota bacterium
AAATGGTTGGGTGGGCATGAACTGCGGCATTATGGATCAAATGATTTCTGCTGCGGGGAAAGCCGATCATGCGCTTCTCATTGATTGCCGATCGCTGGAAACGGCGCTAGTGCCTTTGCCTCCGCAAACAGTGGTGGTAGTTCTGGATACTGCTACCCGGCGCGGTTTGGTGGACTCGGCTTATAATGAGCGCCGCGCAAGCTGTGAAGTCGCCGCAAGTTATTTCGGGGTGAAGGCTTTGCGCGATGTGTCGCTAGAGGCATTTGAGGCGCGTGCAGGGGAGTTGGGTGATGTGATTCGCCGCCGCGCACGCCATGTCATAACCGAAAATGCGCGGGTGTTGCTGGCTGTGGAGGCCATGAACCGGGGGGATGCAGAAACATTGGGGCGGTTGATGGATGCCAGCCACGTCAGCATGCGTGATGACTTCGAGATTTCCAGCCCTGCGTTGAACAGCATTGTGACCGCTGCCCGTCATCAACCGGGGTGTTATGGCGCCCGGATGACAGGCGGTGGATTTGCGGGCTGTGGTGTGGCGCTGGTGAAGTCCGACGTGGCACAAAATTTTGCGGCGGCAGTCGCAACGGAGTATCAGGCGGAAACGGGGCGGGAACCTTCGATTTATGTGTGTCATGCGATGGAGGGTGCGTCCATTATTCATGATTGAGCGACCCGCAGATACGTGTTGATGATTAATATCATGCAAAATGCCTTATTCTTGTTGTGCAGGATGCATGATATACTGGTGGTATCAACGGAAGTTAATGCTGTCTGAAAGGGATCTTCAACATGATGAACATCCTGCTGGGAATGCAAGTACGCTGCACAGGACAACAGTCGGCCAAAGTAAGCGGGTTACTGATGCGATTGGAAGATCGAAGCGTCACCCATTTGCTTGTGAAGCAGGGGCACACTGAACACTTGGTTCGTCTGCACCAAGTTCAGGATGTGGTAGATGGTGTGGTGATACTGGACGGCTCTGCTCTTGATTTAAAAGCATTGCCATTGTTCGTTCACATGGAATATATTCGTACACCTGTGTTGCACTATGATGTGGTGCCGGGGGCAACGCGGGTTTACGAGCATAACGAGATTGGCGCAGGCATGATGATGACCCGGAATATCCCGGATGGTACGGGTGTCCTGAACCATGAAAGTGCTGTTTATGCGCTGGATGGGCAGATAGGGCATTTGACCGGCGCGGGGGTTGATCTTTCGACCGGGATGATCTCGGCAATCGGTGTACGCACCGGACATTTGTGGAATAGCCACCAGATCGTGCTACCTGCCGATTTGCTGTCGGAAGTTAGCGGGGAAAGCCTTCATGTGGCTCGCCGTCAAGCTGATCTGGAGCATGTGACGATCTGAAGTAACCCGGATCGCGTTTGAGCAACAAAAAACCCACTTTAATGAGTGGGTTTTTATTTGCCCCGGAGAGGACTCGAACCTCCACGCCCTAAGGGCACAGGCCCTCAACCTGCTGCGTATGCCATTCCGCCACCGGGGCTTCTATTGCTTGTGAGCAATGAGAGTGATTATAACGACCGATGCTTTCCTGTCAATTGTGGATCAGGCGGTATTGATATTTGGTTGTTGGTTGAATTCAAATGAGGTACGTATACTCATGTGGAGAGGTGTTGCTCAGCTTTTGACCCAATTTGGTCTTTATTCGTGGGGCATGTGTGATTTATGCGTATCCAATTCGAGGAAGCCAGTGACGAACCGCTATATAACATTGGCATTGTGTCAAAAATGACCGGGATTGCAGTGGCGACTTTGAGGGTGTGGGAGCGTCGCTACGGGTTTCCATCGCCAGCACGGACAGGTGGGGGACATCGGCTGTGTTCAGAAAGGGAGATTATTCGCCTGCGATGGGTTAAAGCGCGGGTAGATGAAGGGATGCAGACAGCTCAAGCTATTCGGGCGCTTCAATATCTTGAATCCGAGGGGCGCATGAATGAAGCGCCGGTATTGAATTCGCCCCAACTCACCCCATCTTCTTCACAATCTACACTGGAAACGTTTCATACCCGATTGACCGACTTGCTGATTAAATCCGATCTTGCGGCGGCGGATCAACTGTTGGGTGAAGTCACAGCGACCTGCTCGGTAGACGAAGTGATTCTGGAAGTGATTGGGCCCACGCTAAACGACATTGGGCAAGCGTGGGAAGATCAGCAGGTCAGCATTGCTGTTGAACATCTGGCTACCCATTTTCTCCGGCAGCGTATTCTGCATTGGATGATTACGGGGCCTGTGCCGTATGCGGGCGCACAGCCCATCCTGCTGGCTTGTGCGCCGAATGAATGGCATGAAGGTAGCCTGTTGATGTTTGGTGCGCTTATGCGCCGCCGCCGGTGGCCGATTGCCTATCTGGGGCAAAATGTTCCGCTGGTTGATCTGGACAGATTTGTGCGTGAGATGCGCCCTTCGGCAATTGTCTTTGTGGCTATGCACGAAGAATCTGCCCTATCGCTTATAGATTGGTCTGAGCATATTCCCGAATCGCAACAGGGGCGGCTTATTGTGGGGTACGGGGGGCGCATTTTTACCCATGACCCAAGTTGGCGAGATCGCATGAGGGGGATTTTTCTAGGAGAGACGTTAAAAGGGGGTGTTGATAGGCTTGATGCTATATTGCGCCAACAATTTACGCCTTTGCTTTAGCATGAATTGGATAAGGAGGGTTGACTCAACATTGAGTCCACCCTCCTTTCGGATGGTTTTACGGGTATACCAACGGGGATATGAGTCCAAACCCACTTCCGACTAGAACCAGATCGCGGATGTCAATCATACCGTCATGGTTGAGATCAGCCATAGGCACGAGCTGACTTGATAAATTGAGATTGGCCCCGATGAGCGCAGCATCATTGAGATCAATTTGCCCGTTGCTGTCGGTATCTCCCATCGTCAACTGAAAATCGGGAATGGTGATGGGCTGACCGTCTATGACCGTGATCGGGTGTTGGATGACGAGCGAAAGCGGCGCTCCCATTGCTGCAATATAGGCACCAGCCTGCAACTGGTTGAATTGGTAAGCTCCTGCCGCATCTGTGATCGTTTGGGCGAAAAGAGCGCCATCTTTGAATAGAACGACGGTAATGCCGCTATGATCGTTGATACCCGGATAGCGAACAACGCCATAGACACTTCCCGCCATAGGGATAGGGGTTTCAGTCGGTTGTACCGTTGGGATAGGGGTTTCGGTTGGCACAACGCTGGTGGGTTCGATGGTCAGCGCGTTGAGTGGGGTAAGTGTCAGACTACTCATATCCCCAAGAGCGATGGTGGTCGGTATGACGGTGAGCGGAACATCCCGGCCTTCGGAATTGACGGCGACAATATTGCAATTGATATCGCTCGACCCGTTGTTGATGATTAGGTAGTTTAGTGTGATGATGAGCGTATTTCCAGCGATTGCGGAGGCCGGTTTTAAGCGACTGGCTGCAATTCGCCAACTCCCGTCTGCCTGATAACCCCGATCTATGATAAAGCTGTTGCTGGCGTTAAAGCCGTCTGCATCAGTTGTGTTTACACCGAGCAACACAACCGGATTGACAGTGCAAGTCATATCCATACCAAACACGTTTGCCACATTCACGACCATCAGGTTGACGGCGATTGTCCCCCCTATGGTGTTGGCTCCGCTGGTTACTTCAAAATGCAGACTCGCCTCATTCGTTAATGGTGGTGGGATGGTTGCCGCAGGCGACGTGGGTGGCAAGAGCGTTTCGGTGGATGTGGCGGTTGGGCTTGGGACGATGACGACCTGTGTTGGCTGTGGTGTAGGCGTGGCAGGGATGAGCGTTGCAGTCGGTGCAAGAGCCGTTTGTGTGGCAGATGGTGTAACCGTCGGAACCAATGTGGGAATCCGTGTAGGTGTGGCTGAAGGGGTTATTGTTGGCGCAAAGGTTGCGGTGGGCGGGATGGGTGTGGCTGTGACGTTTGGCGCTGAAAGAGGCAGGATTTTCAGTGCGACATCACGAGATAGATTGTTTATGTTGATCGTCAATGTGCCACTGGTAGATGCTGTAGCGGTGCCGCCGTCGCTGACCAGACCGGTGAGTGTATCCCATATCTCTACGCGATAAACACCTGCGGTCATTCCTCCCGCTGTAAAGCTCGCGCTGATGGCGGGAGACAGGGCTGTTTGATCCCAACGGGCGTTGGCCTTGTTCTGTACCCATGCGTACAATTCGTTGCCGCTGCGTGCGCGCATTGCCAAGACTCTGAGTTGCGCGTTGCTGGACGTGACGATTTCGTTGGTCAGATTGACATCACTGGTGGAGAGATAGGTGAATGCTTTGCCGGCGTAGTCAAGTCCCCGGAAGTAATCTGCGGCGATTTTGGCTTCTTTGTGCTTGGTTGCGATGAATTCAGCCGATTGCGCCGAGAAATACCAGTCTATAGGTGCCATTCCGATAGGGGAGAATAACCCAGCCCACCGCATATCATGTGTGGCTTTGGGTTGCGGGTTAGCCTCATTCCACTGGGTTGTGCCTGTATCGAGTTCGCCCCAGATAATCGGACGCGGGTTTCCCTGCCACGATGAACCATCCCCTAGTCCCAGTCCGCAGCTCTGCACGTTGGTGGTGCGCAGGCATTGGGCGAAACGCGCAACAAAGTTGGCTGCGTCATAGGTTAGGTCGGCGCTGTAGCGCGAAATCATCATGTAGTCGTGGTAGTTGGCAATGTCAACAACCGGTGATGACCAGAAGGCAGGACTCCATGTTTGAGAACCCTGCGAGGTGGTGCGCAGGTGATGGTACGGGTCGGTTTGTTGCTGGAACTGACCGTATGATTGATAGAAGCGGTACACATCGGATGTGAGTGCGATGTGACCGAGTTCATTCCAGTGTTCCCACGCAAGAATGGATGTGGAATATCCCCACCGGGCGACCCGGTAGCGGAAGTTGCGCTGCCAGTAGCGTATCCGCGCCGGATTATCCCATGCAACGGGAGCCGTTCCGTTGATAGTTGCATCCCAAATCCAATATGGATCGCCATGTGCGGTTAGCTGAATATAGACTCCGTTGCGTTCCGCGCCTTCGATGATCTTGTCCATCTCATAGCCGCCGCGTTGATTCATTTGCGTCCCTTTCGGGATGGTGTTGACATCTACCCGTTGCTCTGGATTAAAGTCATCCGGCCACTGGTAAGCGTCGTAATGCCCTTCGACGGTTAAACCGTATCCATCGTTTTGATCCCAAATGCGCGTCAGGTTGATTCCGTATTTCCCGAATTCCGCGAAGGTTTGCTCGTATTCGAGGCTGCGGAGGGCGCTGGCGGGCGACCACCATTGTCGTCCGCTGGTGATGGGGACAAAGCTCTCGCCGTTGGCATATTCCAGGAAGCGGGGATCACGCGGGGATATGCGAATGAAGCCTTTTGATGTGGACGAAACCGATGTGAACCGCATGTCTCCGGTGGCGGGGTAACGGGCGGAGCCGTTTTTGTCCACAATGGTGATGTAGTAGCTATATTCGCCCACTTCATCTGGCGAAAAGCGAACTTTCCAGTTTGTGCTGGTGGTGGGGGTCATGACCACCTGCGTTGTTCCGGTTCGGATGTAATCCTGATAATAGAATGCGGGTGCGATCACTTCTCGACCGGAAGGTGCGCGTAGATGCGCATCAATCGTGATGCCTTCAACGCCCGCAGGATCGCTTGGATCGTAGTAGTAGTAGGGCAGCCATGATGTCAGCGGATACGATTTGCTGATCTGAAAAGTAAGTTCAAATCGCTGGTAGCGGGGTATTTGTGTGTTGCTGGCACTCATGCTTGTTACCGTCGGCGTGCCGTTTCCTGTGGTCGGCGTAACCGGCAGGGGCGTTACAGAGGGGATGATAGTGGGCGCAGCGGTGGGTGCCGGGGTGGTCGAAACGGCAGTTGGGGTAGGGGAGGAAACGGTACCGCTGTGCGTCAGTACAAAGAGTTCCCCTCCGTTACCTTCTACAATGATCAGACCATCACTAACGTAAGTGTGTCGTGGGAGTAGTCCTTCGCTGTAGGCGCTGCGAATCGGCGTGGGGGGATCCATGACATTCCAGTACACCCAGAAGCCCGGCCCCGACCAGAAGCGACCATCGTTCATGAGGGTCAACCCGCAGGTTGTCCAGTGAGTCGAAGGGACAAAATTCGAGCAGGTGGTTTGGCGGCGAATGATGGTGGGATTGGCCTGTGTGGTGATGGGAGCAGCATAGGTCAAGCCGAGCGTATTGGAGCGATCCAATATTTTTACGCTTTCACTCGCTCCCCAGTGTGCGCGTAGAAGTGAACTACCCGCCATCGTGAATGGGGTTTGCTCATCGGTCACACGCATACTGGAGTTCGCCCAACTGATGAATCGCAAGTCACCGGCGACCATTCCGGGAATTGTGGTGTTATCCAACACCATTTCACCCATGTGCGTGTCCCATCGGCCATCCGGGGGATTGCTTTGCCCATTTCGGAAGTTCATGTAGGCCACTTCGCTGCCATCGGCTAATACACGAATGACAGGAACGGGGCCAATATCCAGATACGCTTGAGCGTTGACCAGTGCTTCGACACCGCCATAGCCTACCGCAGGGATGAAAGCTTCTGCACCGGTGTCTAGACTCAGCGCAAAGAGGTTTTTTAGCTGGGGTTTGCTTTGCAGATAGGCTCGTGTTTCGGCGTTTGTGTTGGGGTACATGCCACCGGTTCCGCTGCCACCCCATAGACCCGCGTTATGGTCGAGACGCATCCGTATAAACACGATGCCGTGCTTTTCGGCAATAACAGGCCACATTCCATCCATTTCATTGGGGAAGCCTGCCGCATTCGATGTGGGTTTCACGCGCCAACGGGCTACTCCGGTGGCGTTGTTGACCGCGTGAACGAACAGGTCGTTCGTGGCAAAGATTATTGCATCACGACTCGCGGAATAAGATGGCGGCGTAGCGATGGGGGCGTTCCCTGCGTAGACCCATGCAGCAGTCATGGTGCTGGTGTTCACCTTATGCAGTTGTCCATTGTCCGAAACCACATAGGCAAATGAACCGACCAGCAGCACGGCTTTGTTCAACGGGCTTCCCGCGTTGTAAGTGGCGCTGATGGCGCCGGAAGTTGAGTTGATTTTGAGGAGTTGCCCGTTGCTACCGCCGGCGAACAAGAAACCGCTGGTGGGATCATAGGCAGGGGTTGCATTAAACGTGGCGGCGGTAACGTTCCAAACCTGCTGCCCGGAGCGTTTATTGAGTGCGTATAGCCCGTTGGCGCCTGCGGGTACGTAGATGTTGGCACCGCCGGTAATGGTACGTGCTTCAGGCGGGGCATTGTAGAAATGCCCGCCTGCGCCACCGTTTGCATCCGGCCCATTCCATGACCACAAGAAACGCCAAGGGAGAACTGGTTCTTCGGCAGTATAGCTTGTTCGTTGGGCGTCATGGCTATCCTGCGTCCAATCCGAACTGGATGCAGCGGTAGTTTGACCGGAGATTGTGGTTAGGCCGAGTGTTAGAAATGCTGTAACCATCAGAATGACGGCTATTGTTGCAAATGCGTATTTGGGACGGTGCATGGTGATTGTTTCCATTGATGTACCGTTGTGTTTCATTGCAAGCGTATACGTTTTTCACAAATTACCGTATAGGACATGAGTCCAGCATGTGCGGGAATTGGCGGGGAAGACTGTGATTTGCGACCGGTGCGGATAGGGGTCACATAGCTTATTGGTCAGGGGAAAGCTATGTGACCCGGTGATGCTATGCGGGATTGGGGTTAGCCCGGTGCGGCAGAGAGCCATACATAATCATAAGGCTCCAAGCGAATACTGTCCTGAAATGTCCAGAGATTCTGCCCGACCAACTCAACGACTCCGTTTGTCCATTGGTGTGTGATGGCGGTCGGGAGATTGGCGCGGTCTATAACCTGAGCGTATTCGCTGAAGTTGGCAAGAATCAGGATGCGTTGCCCGATGACATACCCGAAGACATGCTTGTTGCCGGTGTCTACAAACACCGTATCCGCCGAACCAAAGGCCGAGTTCTGCTGGCGTATTTCGGCTAAATGTTTAATACCCATGAAGATGCGGCCTTGTACTGTGCTGGTATCGTGACGCTGTTCGGCTTTATTCCAATCGAACCGGGCACGATGCGCCCAGCGACTATCCAACCGTTTCGCAGGGTCTTGCTCATAGGTGTAGTCATTCAGGGTAGCGATCTCATCCCCCAGATAGAGGAGGGGAATGCCTCCGGCACTGATGATGACGCTGTGAAGGAGGAGCAAGCGGCGCTGCGCATGTTCAATGTAGAGTGGATTGTTGATTTCCAGCGCCTGCTCTAATCCGGCGAGTGAAGCGGCACTTCCGCTGATACGCATGTCCTTCGTAGCCGGGTTGTAGTTGAAGGGGACTCCTTTAGCGAAACTTCCCGGAAAGCGCCCTGTGTAGAAGGTGTTTAGAAACTGCCGATGATCGAATCCATTGATACCGAGTTCGGCGGCATCTTCATCTGCGAACGTCCAGCCAATGTCATCGTGACAGCGGATGTAATTGACCCATGCACAATCTGCTTGCAAGCGAAAACGTTTCTGCATGGATCGCTGGAGGAGCCGGACATCACGGGTGGCAATCGCTTCCCACAGGAGCGCCATTAAGGTGGGATTATAGGAAATTGGGGATTCGGCTTGATTAATGTAGCTGGCTACATCATCTGGATGGACGATGGCTTCTGACTTAAACAGGAGGGCAGGGGCGACAATGCGTACTAGGGCGTTGTAGGCTTGAATGATTTGATGTGCTTCTGGCAGGCTTTCACAACTTGTTCCCAGCCGTTTCCAGATGAATGCGACTGCATCTAAACGGAGGATTTCTATGCCCTGATTAGCCAGAAATAGCATTTCTTCCATCATGGCGTTGAACACCGCCGGATTGCTGTAGTTCAAGTCCCATTGAAACTTGCGGAAGGTTGTCCATGCCCATTTCTGAATTTGCGGTTGATAGGTGAAGTTCCCCGGCGATTGTTCGGGGAATATTTCGCGCAGTGATCGTTCATAAGCATCTGGCAATTGGCGGTCGTCAAACAGGAAGTAGTATTCCTGAAAATCCACATCACCTTTGAGGGCATTTTGTGCCCAAAGATGCTCATCTGAGGTGTGGTTGAACACAAAATCCAGAACGAGGCTAATGCCATTAGCGCGAAACGCTTGAGCGAGTTTGGCGAGTTCTTTCATTGTCCCCAAACGCGGGTCTACGGTGCGATAGTCGCTGACGGCGTAACCCCCATCGCTATCTTCTTCGGGAGCTTTGAACAAGGGCATCAGGTGGAGATACGTGATACCCAGTTCTTTGAAATAGGGAATGCGCTTTTGAACCCTTTTTAGATCACCCGCGAAAAGATCAACGTATAGAACGCCACCCATCATGCGCTCCGACTTGAACCACAAGGGATTTTTCTCTCGTGCCTGATCTAGCTGCTTGAGATCGGCAGGACGAACAGCGTAAAGTTGTGCCGCAAGCGTCAGTGTTTGCTCCAAGTGGAAATGGAAATCATAGCGATTTCCATAGAGGCCATGCAGCAGTTTGAAGAGGGTTGGGAAATGAACCCTTAGACGCTGGATGAAAACCTCTTTGTCCGTACCGAGATGCGGAATGATACGGGGAAGTAGCCGGTTTAGCGTGCGTTCACTTTCGCGGGTGTTCCAGTCGTGCATGGTTATCCTCTATCGCGTTTAGTAGAGGAAATTGTAAAGGACTGGCGCTTGTTTCGCTAGTGAAACCGTTTCCACAGCCTATTTTTTCGTGGCAATGATTTCTTGAATGTCACATTTTAGCCGCTGATTCTGGAAGGGATCAGCGGCTAAAGCGTGCTGCACGTTAAACGGTTGTGGATAGGGATTCGATGAAGGTCTTCAATGTTTTGACCCCTGCCTGATATTCACTCAAGGGTACATGCTCATTGGGGGTATGGTCGAGGTTGCTGTCGCCCGGCCCATAGGCAATCATGGGGCATTTCCACTTACCGGCAACAATATTCATATCGCAGGTTCCAGTTTTTAGAACGAAACCGGGTTGATTGCCGTTCGAGCGAATGGCGGACATCATGCCGCGTGTGAGCGCCGTGTTTTTATCGGCTTGATAAGCGATTTCACTTCCTGCCGGACGAAGTTCTCCATCCGGTTGTGCCATTGCGCGGAGTGCTTTGAGTACATCTTCCGGCGAAAGGCGCGGCGGCAACCGGAAGGCAACTGTCATGTTCAAACTCTCGTTGAAGTAATCCGAGCTGGTGTTGATGGTGCGGAGGCTGGGCATGATTTGATCGAACACACGCTCGACGCCATGATTTTCACGCTCCGCCCAGTCGTGAATGGCGTTCCAGAAATCCGCACCTAACGCACCTACGGTAGGTTCAGGGCGGGCGGTATGGGCAACGGCACGCCGCAATCGGTATTCGACAAGGATGCGTCCTTTATAGCCGAGCGTAATACGATTTGATCCACTGGGTTCACCAATGATGCAAAACGTCGGGGTATAGTGATCGCTGATGTAGTGAGCGCCTTTGCTGGTGGTGGTTTCTTCCTCGACACCCCCTACCACAAATACACGCCAACCCTCCGGGATGGCGGCCTGTGCCGTCGCTTCTGCAAAAGCGCAGAGGGGGCCTTTTGCGTCCACACTCCCGCGCCCGTAAAGTTTTCCATCCTCGACCCGTACCAGAATTTCGCCGGGAAAGGTATCAATGTGTCCGAGCAGAATCAAGGTATTCGGGGCGTTGGAAGCACCCCGGATGCCGCAGGCGTTACCTGCTTCGTCAATCCACGCTTCAAACCCGCGCTCGCGCATCCAGTCTGTGAGGTAAGTCACGGCTGGCGCTTCAAGTGTAGATGGGCTGTAGCGGCGTACTAATTCGGTCAGTAGCTCAGACATAGATAACCCCGTTTTGAATAGACATGAAACAGTATGTGCTGTATCCGGCGAACGTGTGATTTATGATGACATCCAATACGCTAAAAGGATTCTAACAGTGTTGACGATGTTGGCAAGGCACTTATTTTGTGACGACCGAATCCCGGTGAATGTAGGCGTAACATTCAAATTCTGAAGTCATTGCCTATAGGCATCACGACATTAGGTGGCTGCGCCGATATGATACAATACCGGGGAATTTTCCCTGAAAGATTAGCTGCAAAGTTCAATAATGCTCAAGCAATTTCTCAAAGACAGTGTGATCTATGGCTTCGGCAAGTTTATCACTTCAGCCATTTCGTTTTTTCTGGTGCCAGTATACACACGGGTATTTTCACCTGCCGACTATGGGACGATTGACATCCTCAATGCGATTAGCACGCTGATTTTGATGACCGTTGCGTTGGAAGTGTCGCAGGGGGTCATTCGCTTCATCATAGACGCGCCCACACAGGAGGAGCGAATCAATTATTCTTCCACCGCCCTGTGGTTCAGCGTGGTCGTATATACCTTGTTTGTGACGGGCACGATTATTTTCGCCAGTCCGTTGAGCATCCTTTTGCTGGGGCAGGGGGGGCAAGAAACTGCTTTTCAGTGGGCGATGGTGGCAATATGGGGAACCGGCGTGTTCCGTTTGGCGCAGAATCAGCTTCGCTACCAGATGAAATCCGGCAAGTATACATTCGTCAGCGTACTGGATACCGTACTTTCGCTGATCCTTAGCGTTGTGCTTGTGGTTACGTTCAAAATGGGCATTGTGGGCGTGTTTGTGGGGGGGCTGCTGGCATCTTTGATTTCTACCGTATTGGGCTTCTACTGGGCAAGAGAAGATTATGGTTGGCGCTTTAACTGGCATAAACTCGGTGAAATGCTGCGCTTTTCGCTACCGCTGGTGCCTTCCGGGATTGGCGTGTTCGTTTACCTGTATATTGACCGCTTGACCATCACTCGATTGATGACCATGACCGATGTCGGTCTTTTTGGCGTGGGCTATCGTATTGCTTCAATGGTCAGCCTGCTTATGTTCGGGTTTCAAACGGCGCTCACACCGCTGATTTATAACCATTATCGAGAGCCGAATACACCGAATCAATTGGCGCGGCTGTTTCGCTATTTTTCGGCGGCGGCGCTGCTGGTGACAATCGGATTGTCGCTCTATTCACGCGAAATCCTTGCTATTCTGACGACGGAACAATATGCGTCGGCATGGGCAGTGGTGCCGCTACTGGTTCCCGCTTCAATTTTTTCAACGCTCTATATTTTTGCGCCCGGTCTGGCAATCGCCAAGAAAACATCTGCTATCGCACTCATCAACATTGCAGGGGCGACGATAAACACCATTCTGAATTTTCTGTTTATTCCGGTGTGGGGAATTGAAGGGGCGGCACTGGCTACTTTAACCAGTACGATCATTGTGTTTGGCTGTTATATGTTTTTCAGCCAGCGTTCCTACTCAGTACCTCATTCGTGGGGACGATTGGTTGCTGCGGGAGTGATTACAATCGGCATCGTGGCTGCGGGTAACCAGATGGCAGAAAGCACCGTGCTGAATCTGGTCGTCAAAGCGGCGCTAATCGTCGTGGCCGGCGGTATCTATCTTGTGCTAGGGCTGGTGACTCCTGCCGAGTTCAAGCGCATTCTGCTGATCGTGCGCAGTGAAACACTGAAACTCATGCGCCGATTGAGCAAGCAACCGCCTGTTCAGCCCATGTAGGGATGGATAGGTTCAAAACGCAGATGACGCGGTAAAATAGAAAAATGCTTAAATTCGGCATTCTCGGTTATTTTTGACCCAAATGCGCTCATCTTTGTTTACTGTCGGGCGCAATTTGTAACACATTTGCAAGGAGTGTAACGATGATTAAGTTGATCGCTTTCTTGAAACGCAAGCCGGGTATGACCATCGAGCAATTCAAAGTGCGGTGGGTGGATGAACACACCAAGATTTCTGGCAAGATGCCCGGTTTGCTGGGCTATCGCGTCAATATTATGCAGGCCAACCAACCGGATAACCAAGAACCGGCCTATGACGGCACAGCGGAACTGTGGTGGAATAGTGTGGAAGAGATGGAAGCGGCGTTTGTGAGCGAGATTGGTGTGGCAGCGGGCAAGGACGCCGATGAGTTCTGTGAACTGCGATACCATTTGTATACGGACGAATACTACATCATGCAGGGACCGTAAGCGGAGGATTTGTACCCCATGAGCGACCTGTTTCCAACAATCCCACACAGTGAATATGCGCCTCGTTGGGCTGCGGTACAGGCGCTCATGTGCCAGCACAAGCTCGATCTGTTGATCGCGTATGCGGATGACCGGGCCGTTTTTGGCCCGGCACATGCACGCTGGTTGGCGAACTTTCCGGTACATTTTGAGCCGGTCTGCATCTTCTTTCGACCGGAAGGTGATCCTGTATTGTGTTCGGGGCCAGAGAGTGATGAGTATGCACGATTGGCAGGACGCATCTCCGATGTGCGTGTTCTGCGCGAGTTCACCCACCCGGACGAAGATTACCCGTACAGCCGGATTAGCGGTGTGGCTGAAATTGCGGCGGAAATGGGCAGCGATGCCATGCCCCGAATCGGGTTGGCTGGTCGGGGATTGATGAGCCAATCGTTCTTTGCGGCGCTGACGTTGGCACTACCCGATGCGGTCTGGGTGGATGTCGAAACTGCAATGTGCAACTTACGAGCAGTGAAGTCTCCCGCCGAAATTGCCGTGATTCGCCGTGCTTATCAGATCGCAGAAATCGGGATAGAGGCGGCAGTCGCAGCCATTGCGCCGGGTGTGACCGAACGGTCAATCGCTGCCGAAGCGGAGAGCGCGATGCGACGCGCTGGAGCAGAGGGGACGGGGATTGATACGATTGTCGCTTCTGGCCCGAACAGTCGTCCGATTCTGGCGCGGTCAACGCTGCGACCAGTACAATCCGGGGAAATCGTGCTGCTGACGGTCGCGCCGCGTTACGAAGGGTATCATGCGGCGATTGGTCGCCCGGTACTGGTGGGAGACGTTAGTGATGAAATTCGTCACGCACTGGATGCGGCAGTAGAAGCACAGCAGAAAGCTGAGGCGGCGCTCCGTCCGGGGATTGAAGGGCGGGTGGTGGAAGCCATTGGTCGTGAAGTGATTGACCACGCGGGGTTGTCCCAGCACTTCCTGTATTCGGGTGTGCATAGTGTGGGCGTGATCGAGTTTGAGCCGCCCATTTTTGGCCCCAGTAGTCCGGCGGCTTTTGCACCGGGGATGGTGATCTCGATTGATATTCCGCTGTTCAATGCACGCTGGGGTGGGCTGCGAATCGAAGATGGCTACCTGATTACTGAAAGCGGCGCGGAGCAACTGAACGGCACTGCTTTCCGGTTGAACCGCTGAAGACTGACCAGAACCAACAGTCTAGATTTTCGCTCAGGTAGCCCCCATTCCGGGGGCTGTTTGTTATTCGTGAGGGTCCCTTTGAAACTCGATCAAAGGGACACTCCGATTAGCCTGATGCTATGGGCGAACAAATTCGCAGTAGTTGGTAATTGCTGTTTGAAGGCCGAGATTCACGTCCTTGATATTTAGGGGAGGTACAGGCGCACCAAGTACAGGAAGGTATTGAGATAGCCAATCTTCCTGCGGAATGTAAGCTAAGGCAGGTAATCCGACCTTATTGCAAATGTCTATGTTGCCCTGTTCGACAAGGTAGTTTGCCAGTACCGCACTCAGGCGAGGTGCTGCGAATGATGTTCCACGCAACGTATCGCCTGTAACCGGATCAACCACATAGCCGTTCATGAGCACTTCTCCGGCATTTGACCATGAAGCACGCTGGTCGCTTGTGCTGGTAGGATCAAGCGCCCCGACACTGACTACGGATGACCACAGGGCTGGCGCGAGAGGATACATTCCAATCGCATTCAATCGTGGGTCAGGATTGGTGTACTTGTCCCCCAGATTACCGGATGCGGCTACCGCAATTACACTTGAACCAGCAAGGCGCTGAAGCGGATCGCAATTATCTGGAACTACTCTGGCATAGTCCGGCGCTTCAACGGTTGGCAGTGGTTCAAGATAGTTGCAGTTTGCAAAACGCTGCAACAGATTTTCTTGATTGGCGGGTTGGTTCATTGTCATGACTAGATCATTCAGAACAGACCGAAAGATAGCGATTGCGTCCTGTTCAGCGAGTGTTCCGTTTTGCTGCGCCTCATTGACACGACCTACAACCATGTCATAGTAGGCCAATATCGAGATTAGCTGGGGATTGCAGGGGATGTAGGCAAAACTCATGTTGATGACGAAGGACTGAACGCCAGCGGATTTTAGACTCTCTTTAGTTTTAAGAATCTCGTTGTAAATACTCCTTGTCTCGTAGCTGTTCGTGTCTACATTGACCACCTCAATGCTGGCGGCATTGGGTAGTAAACGAACGGCTTCACGCGCCGTATCAGCGACGTAGTAACCATGCGGGTAGAGAAGTGTGCTATCCGATAGTCCTCCTTTGATGTAGTTTCCCTGTCCGTCAGTCACCAAAGAAGGCAAGTTGAGCGCACAGGCATCCGATTCGGAAAGACCTCTGAGTTCTTCTGGATAAGCCTCAAAGGGCACAGCTTGACCGGCTTGTATCGCTTCTAAAATATTCGTGACATTGTTCGTGCTTATTGCCGATTGTAATTGCTCATCAAGGGTCTTGAATTGTGCATGATCGAACGTTAGATCGTGACTACGGTCGAAATCATCAACAATGAGAATTGCGGTAGTTGGAACTGGTGCTTGAACCCCGGAAACACTACCGGGATCGCTGGCTTGAACTGTAGGCTGAACCGTAGCCCAAAGTATCAGTATTGCGAAAAGTAGGAATTTCGGTCTGGTTTGCATACAAACATCTCCATTCATGCATCTCGTTGTTTTGTTATAGGATCGAATATTCATGATCTCGAAGGTAAACTTCGATCTCGCGAATCTTTACCGTATTGCCCGATAGTCGCATGATCGCTAGTGCTTCGTTGAATCGGTCATAGGATTCTGTCGTCCTCCCTTCCATCTCATGCCTCGTCATCGCCAGTGAAAACAAGATATGCGCTTTGATTCCAAGTTCATTGGCAAGAAATTCGTTGTGGATCGCTAGGGCTTCGAGGAATGTCTGAACGGCTTGTTGATATGAGTGAAGGTCGTGCTGTACCGCGCCAAGATTAATGAGAGCGCGTAGGAGTTCGTCAACTTCGTTGGATTGTCGGGCAAGCACCACATTATCTGAGAAGCTGACAAGCGCATCTTGTAGCTGAGCCTGTGCTGCATGCAAATTGCCCTGATTTTCGAGAATCCGTATGTGAAGTGATTTGTCGTCCAGTTCATCGGCGATTGTGGATGCTGTGGTTAATTCCCGTTGCGCATCTGCAAATTGGCCCATGTCACCGTATACATGACTCAATACAGCGCGGGCATGTGCTTCGCGGATTTTGTTACCCTGTGCGCAGGCGATGGCGATGTACTCTTGATAGCAGGTCGCCGCCTGCTCAAATTCGCCTCGTTCCGCGTATATGTTTCCCAACTTGCCGACGAGAGCTTGTAGCGTGTCGGTCTTGCTGTCATCGCGTGCCGCACTAACAGCCGCATCAAGCTGTTCCAGCAGTAGGCGATCGTGACCCCGTTCTCGCAGGTAGCTGCCATCTACTGTAAAGGAGCGCAGGATTTCGATCAGGCTTTCGTTATCCCCCCGGCGTTGAGCCATACTTGCTGCGTGCAACAAATTGTTTCGCTCGGCGGCAATCGCGGCGCTGTCGTCTTCAAACTGTTTTGCATAACGTTGGCAAGCGGCGATGCCCTGAGCCGCGCTGAGAGAGGCATTGGCGCGGGCGTAGGCGAAGGCCAGCGTGTGTAAGCGGTAAATGCTTCGCCCTTCAAGTGATGATACGTTCAGTAGGCCACGCCGCACGATGTTTTGGAGATGGTTATCGGTTTCTTCCGGTTGTTGACCCAACGCCAGCGCGAGCAAATCCGGTGTGATGGACGGCATGAAGAAGGTGCCGCAAGCCAGAAAGACGGTGCGGGGGACGGATGGCAACTGCCCCACACTCGTATCCAGCAGGTCTTTGACGCTTTGACGGCCTTCTTCGGCATAACCGGATGGCATGATTAAGGTATGTGCGTCGTTTGCCATGCGCCAGAGCAAAGCCTCCGGGGCGATTTCTTCGGCAGCCAGTGTTTTTCCTGCGATTTCCAGCGCGAAGGGGTGGTAGTCTAGCTGATGGCACAAACGAGTCGCGTCCTCGTTCTCCAGCGACAACGGGAGTCCGCTGTAGAAACTCAGCAGAGCAAGTGCATCGTTTAGCGGCAGCATCTCGATATGCTCGGTACGCCCCATCGGGTATTTTTGCTGCGAGGTGACTAATACGGCAATGTCGGTCGGGATACCATCCACTAATTGCTTGAGGGCTTTCCCTTCGCACCACGCATTGTCAAAGACTACTAACCGCACCTTTTTTTCGCTCAGGAGTTCGCGCAGAAACTGCTGACGTTCCTTGTCAGCGGTCAGCTTTCGTAAGGATTCATGGGAACCAAAGGGGCGGGCAATCGCTTCCTGCACAATGTTGACTGCGGCATTCGCAATTTCCACCCATAACACGGGCGATTGACCTTCGTTCAGAAAACGGACAGCACATTCTGCGGCGAGTACCGTTTTGCCAGTCCCACTGAAGCCTTGCAAGAGGACGCGATCCTGTTCATGTAAACGCTTCAGCAAACTGGCGACCAGATCAGAGCGCCCGATGAGTTTTTGTGGACGCCATGTGATGTGGCTGGCTTGACGAAGGAGCAAGGCGCTTACGGGGATTCCATGTGATTGACCGGCAGGTGTTGGGTTGGCATGACCTGACGTTCCCGGTTGCGTCTGGCTGGAACGCGGCGTTACTGCCCGGTAGTCAATCTGCGTAGCGGCGTCCATTGGCGGTTGAATGGGCGGCGCAACAGGGAGCGTGGCGGCTGATGCGCGTGTTAAATCATCGGCAAAGGCAAGCACGCTAGGTTGGCGTGCCAGCGGGTTCGGCTGTGTGGCTTGTAAGAACACGCTGTAAAGCAAAGGATGCAGAGGCGTAGGCGGCATGGGCATGGGCATTGTAAAGCGCATCATGGGGGTGTCCGGGAAGGGATATTTCCCGGTCAAACACTCGTACATCGTCAAGGCGAGACTGTAGAGATCGGATTGCGGGACAACTGCACCGCCGAATTGTTCCGGTGCCGCGTAACGGGGCGATAAAGGCGGTGCGCCCTGCGTGGTGATGTTGGTGTTGGTCATCAAGTCTTTGGCAATACCAAAGTCCGTCAGATAGGCGTTTTGATGTTCGTCGAGGAGGATATTATCCGGTTTCAGATCACGATGGATGATGCCGTGCAGATGGGCGAGGGATAGGGCATCTGCGATCTGCGCGGCGATACGGACAACGGATTCAATCGTCATCGGTTTTTGCTGATTCAGGACATCACGCAAGCTGCCTGCGGAGAAATAGCGCATGGCTAAGAATGCACCCGCGTCAGGCATTACCCAAGAATCGATTAAGGGAACGATGTAGGGATGTTCAAGACGAGCGATTAAATTGGCTTCCTGTTTGAATCGCTCAAGAAAACCGTGTAAGGCGATATATTCAGGCGAGATGACTTTGATCGCAACGAGTCGCCCTGTAGATTCCTGTACGGCACGATAAACAATGCCGAATCCACCAGTTCCGATTCGTGTATCTATGCGATACCCACGAATGACTTGCCCCAACAGTGTGTCGGCTGCCATGTCTCCCCGTGCTGCCTGACTCTCTATCGAGTGTGTCCTTAGTTATATGTATTATAGCATATTTATTCTTTTTGTAATTAACTTGTTGCGCACAAGGAAAATGTTGCGGCTCCGCAGGCGATTGGCTATAGTGATGCCTACTATGGCTCCTACTATTCCCCTGCTGGGTATCGTTTTTCTAGGGATTTTCACCCAGAGCCTTACCGGATTCGGTTTTGCTCTGGTCGCAATGCCTTTTCTGATTCAACTGCTCGGTTCTGCGACAGCTGCTCCGTTAGGCGCATTGATCGCCATCACCAGTCAAGTGCTGCTGACTTACCGCTACCGCCGAATGGTTAACTGGCGGGCTATTGCGCCGATGTCAGTGGCGGCGGTGGTTGGAATTCCGCTGGGGGTCAAGGCGCTACAGGTGATTTCGAGCGATTTGCTGCTGACTGTTTTGGGTGTAGTCCTCGTTTTATATGCAGCCTACGCTCTAATGGAACTGCATTTGCCCCGTCTAGCGCATCCCGCTTGGGCCGTTGGCGCCGGTTTTATTTCCGGGTTGTTGAGTGGTGCCTACAATGTGGGCGGCCCGCCGCTTGTTATGTATGCTGGTTGCCAACAATGGTCACCTCAAGAATTTAAGGGGAATTTGCAGGGCATTTTCCTTGTGAATAGCTTGAGCGTGATTGTTGTTCATCTGGTGGCAGGGCATTACCAGCCTGTTGTTATTGCAAATTATGTGATAGCGCTGCCTGCGCTCGCCATCGGGATTGTTGCGGGTCTTACCAGCGATCGTTGGCTAAACCCGGTTCTGTTTCGTCGGGCGGTGCTGGTGCTGTTGATCGGAATTGGCATTAATCTTATTTTGTCGTGAAGTCCGTCTGAGCAAATAATTCTGGTGAAAGGGGAATCATGTTACGAGTTGGAATTGTGGGAAGTGGCGTGATGGGGACAACTCATGCGTTTGCATGGGCGAAGACTCCGGCTCAGGTGGTCGGGATTTATTCCAAAGATGTTGATCGTGCAAAAGAGAATGCTTCCAAACTGGGCGCACGTTTTTTTGACTCGCTCGATCCGTTGCTGGATGCTTGTGATGTGATTGATGTCTGTGTGCCGACTCATTTACACCACGAAATTGTGGTGCAGGCGGCACGGGCGGGGAAGCATGTGATCTGCGAGAAACCGCTGGCGCGAACCTATGCGCAGGGTTTGGAGATGGTCGAGGCGTGCCACAAAGCGGGCGTCAAACTGCTGGTGGCGCATGTTGTCAGGTTTTTCCCTGAATATGCGGCGGCGAAAAATGCAGTTCAACGCGGTGATGTGGGGCAGGTGGCGGTTGTCCGGCTTACGCGGTGCAGCTTTCAGCCAAGAGTGATTAATGATAACTGGTTTGTGGATTTCGCAAAATCAGGCGGGATGGTGCTTGATTTGATGATTCACGACTTTGATTATGCGAGATGGGTGGCTGGCGATGTGGAAACTGTTTTTGCGCGAAGTGTGCGCGGTGTTGACCCATCCGCGTCTGAAGACTACGGCGTGGCAATCCTGCGTCACACGAATGGCGCCTTGTCGAATGTGGAGGGCGGATGGGCTTACCCGCCGCCAATGTTCCGAACAGGGTTTGAAATTGCCGGGGATGCGGGTTTGATTGAGAATCCGCCCGACAGCGCGGTGCCGCTCGGTGTGTACTTGAAACAAGTAGGCCAGTCAGATATTCCAGATGTGGGCATACCGGGAAGCCCGCTGGCTGAAGACCCCTATACCACAGAAATTAAGCATTTTTATTCGGTGCTTACGGAAGGTGTTGAACCCCGTGTGACTGCTGAGGATGGGCTGGCGGCTTTGCGGATCGCTTTAGCTGCATTGCAGTCTGCCCAGACGGGGCGTGTCGTGCGCGTGCAGGAGGTGAACTGATGGTTCGCTTAGGAATAATGAGTTTTGCCCATCTACATGCGGAATCCTATCTTGCACTCCTCAAAAGTATGCAAGATGTCGAAGTGGTGGGAATTGCCGATGACAATCAGCAGCGCGGTGAACATTTTGCGGCGCAGTTTGATGTGCGCTATTTTACGAGCTACGAAGCCCTTTTAGACGAAGGGGTTGACGGGGTTCTTGTTTGCTCTGAAAACACAAAACACACCCCGCTGGTCTGTATGGCGGCTGAACGGGGTGTGCATGTCCTGTGTGAGAAACCACTGGCAACCACGCTGGATGATGCCGAGCGTATGGTTAGGGTGTGTAGAGAGAATCAATCTCGCCTGATGGTGGCTTTCCCGATGCGCTTTAGTACGCCTGCGCTTGAAGTCAAGAAGCTGGTGGATTCGGGGCGGTTAGGGCGGATATACGGTGTGAACAGCACCAATCAAGGGGCGCTGCCGGAGTTTCATCAAGCTGAAAATCTCACATTCTTAAATCGCAATTGGTTTGTAGATGCCGCGCTGTCCGGCGGTGGTGCAATGACGGATCATATCGTGCATCTGGCTGATTTGCTGCGCTGGTATTTTGGCGCGGAAGTTCAGGAAGTATATGCTGCATCAAACACCATTTTGCACCACAAACGAGTGAACGTTGAAACTGGTGGACTGGTGATGTTGACGTTTTCAAATGGCGCGTTTGCCAGTATTGATTGTAGCTGGAGCAAACCGGCATATTATCCGACGTGGGGGGGGCTAAAGTTGGAGTTAGTGACGGAAGGCGGGCTAACGACAATGGATGCGTTCAAACAGTATTTCACCACCTACAGCCATTCAGTTGCACGTCCTTTGTGGAACGTATGGGGGTCTGATGCCAATCAAGGGATGCTGACCGAGTTTGTTAGCTCTATAGAAGAAAATAGGGCGCCGATCGTCACCGGAGAAGATGGGCTGCGGGCTGTGGAAATTGTCCTCGCGGCTTATCGTTCCGCATCGCGGAGGGAACCGGAGCGTGTTGGGGGAGGCTAGTCCGGCAATATTTTAGTGTGGCGGGTACATTTTTCGCCTCGACAGGGTGACTCTCACATTTGGGTGTGAGGGTTTGCACTATCATGCGTCCCCTATCGTCTGTTACAATGCAAGTACGCATCAATAAGCAATCGGGGAATGTCTGTGGTACAAGTACGGAATGATATTCGTAACATCGCTATCATCGCGCACGTCGATCATGGCAAAACGACGCTCGTAGATGGAATGCTCAAGCAGTCGAAGGTATTCCGCGATTCTGCAAATGTAGGGGAACGCATTCTCGACTCGAACGATTTGGAACGTGAACGCGGGATCACCATTCTCGCTAAGAATACAGCCGTGACATGGGGCGGGATAAAAATCAACATTGTTGATACCCCCGGACATGCTGATTTTGGTGGGGAAGTCGAACGTGTCCTCAACATGGTTGATGGCGCGCTGCTACTCGTTGATGCGGTCGAAGGCCCGATGCCACAGACACGCTTTGTTCTGCGTAAGGCGCTGGCGCTTGGTTTGCGGATCATCGTGGTCATCAATAAAGTGGATCGTCCGTTTGCGCGTCCTGATGAAGCGTTGAACGAAACCTTTGATCTCTTTATTGAACTGGGTGCAAGCGACGAGCAAGCTGAATTCCCGGTGGTTTATGCGATCGGGTTGGTGGGTAGGGCAGGTTATGTGCCTGCCGGTTTGCATAGCGATCTGGCGCCCTTGTTTGAAACGATCATCAAGGAAGTTCCCTCGCCTCATGTGGAAATGGATGATCCGGCTCGCCTGCTGGTCACAACGTTGGAATACGATAACTATAAAGGGCAAATCGGGATTGGCCGCATTATGTCCGGCAAATTCCGGCACGGGATGCCTGTCGTACAGATAAAGGCAGATGGCCGCCGAATGAACGGACGGATTGAATATCTGTTTACGTTCCATAATCTTTCCAAGCAAGAAGTTGAAGAAGCTTCTGCTGGCGATATTATCGCTTTCGGCGGGTTCAGCGAACTGCACATCAGCGACACAATTGCAGACATTTCCGTTACCGAAGCGTTACCGCCGATCAGCGTTGAAGAACCGACGGTACGGATGACCTTTGGCGTGAATACTTCACCGCTAGCGGGGCGTGAAGGGAAAACCGGTTGGGGAACGTCACGCCGCCTTCGCCAACGCTTGTATGATGAGACCCGTTCTAATGTGGCGCTGCGCGTGGCAGAGAGCGATTCGCCTGACAAATTCGTTGTTAGCGGACGCGGTGAATTGCATCTGGGCATTTTGATCGAAACCATGCGCCGCGAAGGGTATGAGTTTGAGGTCAGCAAGCCGGAAGTAATTTACCGGGAAGACCCGGAAACGGGCGAAGTGCTGGAACCGATTGAAGAAGTGCATATCGAAGTGGCGGAGAATCTGGTCGGTACGGTGGTTGAGTTGCTGGGCGGACGGCGCGGCATCATGACCGACATGAGTACCGAAAACACCACCACTTACCTGAAGTACCTTGTCCCCACACGCGGTATGCTGGGCTTTCGCTCGCAGTTTATGCGGTCAACGAGTGGTATGGGGCAGATTCACAGCCTGCATCATGGCTATGATCCGGTTTCGGGTGAAATTCCCGGTCGGCAGTTTGGTAGCTTAGTGGCGATGGAAACCGGAACCGCAACCGCCTATGCGCTGGTGAACCTCGAACAGCGCGGGAGCTTTTTCATCGGCCCCAGCGTGGATGTGTATGAGGGCATGGTGGTTGGGGAACACATTCGCCCCGGTGATCTGGATTTGAATGTGATTAAGGCCAAGCATCTGACCAATCACCGTGCTAAACCGTCGGAAACGACTTCATCGCTGACGCCGCCGCGTGATTTTAGTCTGGATGACTGGATTGAGTTCATGGCGGAAGATGAGCTGTTGGAAGTTACCCCTGCGAACCTGCGTCTGCGTAAGCGCATCCTGAACAGCGAGGAACGCCTGAAGGAACGCAAGCGCCGCGAGAAGATCATCGCGGGTTAATCACGCGATCACCATTGGAATCAAAAAACCGGGCGCATACATGCACCCGGTTTTTGTTTGCTTGTGGTCTAGTAGGTTTTTTCCCAGCCTTTGGGAGCAGGCATAGGTGCGAAGAATTCCGTCCAGGGGCGGGCGTTCTTGTTGGCGATTTCGCTCAGTTCTTGCAGGCGGGTGCTGGCGGTGCCGGACAGGAATTCGGCACGTTGTACGGCGGGCATGGTGACGGCTTCTTTCCAGATGGCGCGACCTGCGAGGAAGCCGCTGGCTCCGGCAGCACAGGCGATACGGGTCTGGTCAGCGAAGGTGTTGAAGTCAACGCCTGCACTGAGCAGTACCCAGGGAATCACGCTGGCTTGGCTGATGGCTTCGCAGGCACGCTGCCATTCGGCATGATCGGTGTTGTAGTTCGCGTCGTAGGGGAACTCAAGTTTGAGGACATCCGCACCCAAGGGGCTGAGGCGTTGAGCCGTCTTCAGGATGACTTCGGGGCGCGTTTGGGCGAAGGTTTCGCTTTCTTTGGTGACATCCGATTGCAAGCTGTACGACATCGGTTCGAGGTAGAGGGGAATGTCATGAGCATGGCAATCATCCGCCACTTGCTTGATGACCCCTTCGATTTCTTCCGCTAGTGCGCCCGTATCGGGATGGTAGTAGGCCATCAACTTGACGGCGGTTGCGCCCATGCGCTTGATTTTGGCGACAGTCCAATCCGGCTCAAATTCGATATGCCGATAGGTGGAATCGCCGCTATAGCCACTTTTTTCGTAGGACATTAGGAGACCGCTGCGGCGATCCATATTCAGAGCCGATTCGAGGCCGTAATCGGTATCCAGCAGCACGGCGCTGGCAGTTTTGGATAGGGCGACTACGACTTCGCGCTTGATGGCGACGGCTTCTTCGTAAGTGGTGGAAGCGGGCAGCATCTTGCGATATGTCCCGCGCTGATCGAAGGCGAGGATGGTGAACACGTCGCTCGCGGTGCTGGTTCGTTTCAGTCCCAGCCAGCGTCCGGCAGAGATGGCTTCAGTCATTCTTGTTGCTCCTCTATTGTAGTGTTTCTTTCTGAGCGTCTGGATTGTATCAGCACTGTGCTACGAGGAATGCTTCCACTTCAACGTGGACTCTCGCGCCCGCCATCGGCCCCATCGCGGTGACGGCTAATGCGCCGCAAGCATTCGCAAATCGAGCGGCGGTTTCAGGGGAATCTCCTGCAAGCCAGCGCGTTAAGAAGCCGGCATCGAAACAATCCCCCGCGCCGGTTGGATCAACTTCTTCGACGGGGAATCCTGGCACTTTGAAGGGGGCTGTTCCGTTCTGATATACGGTACAGCCGTCCGCGCCTTCCGTGAGGATGACACAGCGCCCCTCTTTGCTTGCGAGGAGCGCCGCTATCGCCTGATCTGCAGTATGTGTCCCCGTGAGCAGCATGGCTTCGTGCGCGGTAGGCAGCAGCACATCGGCAGCCGCCACGAAGGGCTGGAAAGCTATACAAGCCTGTTCCGGGGGGAGCAGTTGCGGGCGCAGGTTGGGGTCGAAACTGATTTTTGCCCCGACTTGCTGCGCCATTGTTAAGGCTTGCAAGCCCATTTGAAGCGCCTGCTCGTGAATGGAGAGGGTAGACCCCATGATGTGCAAGCACTTCAGTCCTTCAAACATATTGGCTGTCAACATGCTCGAATTTAACTGACCGGCGGCGGCATGGCGGGCGTGAAAGACAAAATCACGCGAACCATCCGGGTTGTAGGCGACGAAGGCCACGCCAGTTGTATAACCTTCCAGCGTGTACAGCCCACGCACATCCACTTGATCGGCGATCAGTTGATCGCGCAGGCATTTGCCAAACGCATCTGCGCCCACAGCGCCAATCGCGCCCACTTTCGCCCCTAAGCGTGCTGCTTGCGCTGCGAAAATGAAGGGTGCGCCGCTTGGGTAAGGGCCGGTGAATAGTTCGGGACGATCAAGGGGATGCCCCACTTTCGTCCGCATCACTTCGACCAGCGCCTCACCGAATGTCAGTAAATCCAAAGCCATTGTTGTTCCTCTGGATGTCCGGCGGCCTACGCCATCTCCGAAGCGCCGACAATGTGTTTTACGATCGAATCCACAGTGGATTCGGCACGCATGACATTGGCTACGACACGTCCGCGCCGCATCACCACAATGCGATCGGCGACTTCCATGACATCCTGCATAGTGTGACTAATGAGGATGACCGGCACGCCCTGATCGCGCAGCGTGCGTACCAATGTCAACACTTTACGCTGTTCTGGCACGCCAAGCGCCGCTGTGGGTTCGTCCATAATCACCAACTGGGCATTCCAGTAAAGCGCACGGGCGATGGCGACGGCCTGCCGCTGACCGCCGGACAGGTTCACCAGTTTTTGCTTGAGCGACGGGATATGAATATCCAGCCGATCTAGAACTTTGGTGGCTTCTTTACGCATGGTTTCGTCATCCGTGACCGAGAAAATCCCCATGAATTTGCGCGTGCGCTCTTTACCGAGAAACACATTTGCACCCACATCGAGGTTTTCTGCCAGAGCAAGGTCTTGATAGATCGTTTCGATGCCACGATCGCGAATCTCGGAGGGCGAGTGATTTGTAATCTCGGTCTGATTAAATGTGATGTGACCACGATCAGGTTTGTAGACTCCGGAAATGCACTTGATGAGGGTGCTTTTACCCGCACCATTGTCTCCGAGTAAGGCAACGACTTCCCCGCGTGAGACTTCAAAATCCACATGGTCGAGCGCCGTCAGACCGCCAAAGAACTTACATACACCAGCACATTGTAGAAGTATGTCAGACATTTGTCCGAAGCCTTTCCAGTGCAGCCTGCGCTTGATTGACAAGTACCGCAACGATGATGACAACGCCGACTACCACAAATTGCCACAATGGGTTGATGTTGAGAATGACGAGGCCATTGGACAGCACATTGATGATGAGCGCACCAATGACGGCACCGCTAATCTTGCCTTCACCACCAAACAGATTGGTTCCACCGATGACGACGGCTGCTACGGATTGAAGAAGTGCGGCCTCGGCTGCGTTGGGTGCGCCTGCCGTGAAACGGAATGTATGCAATACACCGGCTATACCGGCTGTGAAGGCTGCCAGCACATAGATCAACGTGAGATGCTTCTTGATGTTGATACCCGAACGCACCGCTGCGTCCTGATTGCCGCCGATGGCGTAGGTGTGGCGACCAAAGCGGGTGCGACCAAGAACGAATGCGAAAATCAATACAACAATGGCGGTGATGATGACGGGGTAAGGCAGTAGTGCTGCTACACCACGACTAATTTCAGGCGGTAACTCTGTGGGCCGGCTCAAGACGAATAAGCCTTGTGTGGGGACATACCACAACAAGCTGCCACTCCCGATAGATCGGAGAGATTCTTGAAGGTTTGCAGGTAGGTTGCCGATGATCTGCTGCCCATCGGTCAACAAAAATGCGGCACCGCGCACAATGCCGAACATACCCAGCGTGGCAATGAAGGGAGGGACTTTGATGCGGGCAATCAGGATGCCGTTGATGATGCCGGGGATGATGGATACTAGAAGGGCTAAGCCAACGCCCATGAGCATCGCTAGGCCAACGTCGGTACCCCCATTCACGGCATCACGCATGACGCGGGCGCAGATGACCGAAGCGAGGCCAACGGTCCAGCCGATACTCAAGTCAATGCCAGCGGTGATGACCACATAAGTCTGACCGATAGCCATGAGCGCAACCATCGTACTCGTCACAAGCACGTTGGCAAAATTCGCAAGGGAAAAAAATCCTCGGCCTGTGATCGAAAAGAAGATCACCATGAGAGCCAAGAAAATATATGCCCAACTTCTCGCAACAAAATCGAGCACGCGATCTTTGGATAAAGACGAAGGTGATCTGGAAGAACTTGCTGCCATGAAGGTCTATCCTAACGTTGTGGGATGCAGCGACCGGGGTGACTGCCACACGGAGGCAGATCACATTGCATAATGAAATTGAAAACAGAAGGGGAGGCCAGCCGGAGCCGGCCTCCCCGTTGGTGCATAAAACTAGCTGGTGTAGACGAACTTCGCACTGGCGGGATCGTCCACGTTGTCCTTCGTGAAGACGAAGTAACCGGTGGGGACGCGCTTCGGGATCGAAGTGTAACCACGAACGTTGGCAATCGCCATAATCACGCCCATGTAACCCATGTCGGCAGGCTTCTGAGCGATCACCAGCGACACCGTGCCTTCGCGCAGGTAGCCAATGTTCTCTTCCGAAGCATCAAACAGGGCGACCTTCACCGCATCCTGCAAACCAGCGTTCTGGATGGCAGCGCCAGCGCCCAGCGCACCAAAGGTGTTGGTGGCGAACATGCCGGTGATGTCGGGGTTCGTCTGGAGGACGGCGGTCGTCTGCGCCTGCGCGTTGTTGGCATCGTTCTCGTTGTAGTCCACGCGGACAACTTCGAGGCCACGATCAGCGGCGGCGTTCTTGCAGCCTTCTTCGCGCTGGTCGGTGGTGCTGATGCCGGGGCGAACGTTC
>CAIPFY010000151.1 GCA_903864435.1 uncultured Chloroflexota bacterium
CATTGAGGTTTACGACCTCCTCACGCCGTAACCCGCAGGTATAGAGGATGCCCATTATGGCTGCATCGCGCATCCCCGCAGGCGACCGATCTGCTTGACAGTTTGCGACCAGTGCAGCTATTTCCTCTTTGCTGAGTTCGCGGCCAGCGGGGAGGGTATGTGCTTGAATGTTTTTCACATCGGTTGCCCGCGCAAAATCTTCAGCCGAGGTCTGCCCAAGCCGCCAAGCCTCTTTCAGGACGCCGCGTAGGGCGCTCAGGGTACGGTTGGCGGTAGCGGGTGAATACATTTCCAGCAAGCGAGCACGCACCGCAGCCGAATGTGGGTAACGCAACGCTCCCCAATTCATAGCGAGTACGTTTGCGGTAGCAGGGTCTTGCCCCGTGAGTAAGCTCATAATGACGCGCAACGCATGTTCCATGACCCGGCGCGATCGTTGCGAAGATAAGGAAGCCAGATACACGGCTGCCGGATTATGGTCGAGCGGAGCATAGGCAGTCGTTATTTCGCCCGTTGGTAGGGGCGCTATCTGGATTATCTGCTTGTGCGTCATGACTTTCCTGTGAGCTTCTGATACTGGGCATAAAACGCCCCCACCTCATCATCAATCGTTGGGATTTTCGGTATGCCAGCACGTAGGCGCTCTAGCAAATCAGGTTCATCCAACAGACGATTTATTGACCTGTTCAAATCATTCGCATCGTTTAGCTCAAACACCAGGCCGCTTTTTTCAGATTTGACCAATTCTGGCATACTGCCTAGCTTAGTTGCTATGACAGGGATTCGCATCAGGAACGATTCTAGGATGACGGTCGGGTTATTCTCATACCATCTTGAGGGCACAACCACTGTGTCGAATTCGCCCAGTACGTCCCAGAGCTGATCCGAACTATAACTACCTTTCCACTGAATGGCTGGGTAGGCAAGTGTGCGCTGACGCATTTCTTTTCCATAGGATTCTGCTCCACTGCTCGAACCCCACAGCGTTAGTGAAATCGCTTTACCTTCGTCAAGCAATCGCATCACTGTATCCAAGAGAAGATCAACGCCTTTGTGTGGCTTGATTTGTCCAACATATCCCAATCGGAGCGTCCCATCGGGCGGGCGGGGGGAGGGCTGTTTACCGGTTGGAGGGTGTTTGAGACCATACAACACATAAATGGATTTGCTCATGTTAAAGCCGAAGGTGCGAAACAAGTTCATCAGGAATTGCGATGGGCAAACCACTACATCAGCTGCTGCTAAGGCTTTCATAAGCGTTTCGCGCCGACGTTGAAGGTCTTTTGTGCGCGATTTGGCAAAAGGCGTATGTTGCGCAACTGACCAAAAAGCATCCATGAAGGATGGTGCCCGTTCGGCAGGAAGTCGGAATCGGCGCTGGTCTTCCATGACGCAGCGCATACATTTCTCATCGCTTTCCGGCCCTGTGCATACATCCCCCACTGCGGTTAGCAGGTTCAACCGGAAGCACATGAACCAGAATTCGGTCAGAGTGAGAACAACCGGAATATTGAACGCTTTGGCGGTGTGAATGACCTGCCCACCCAGAAGGTATCCACTGACCACATGCATCACATCAAAAGTTCGTGTTTCGAGTAGGCTACGAAGCGCATTGCCAATCCGGGGATCATCATATAGATTCTCGAAATAATCTCCCTGACCTTTCAGATCGTAAAACAACCGGTGAATTGTGATGCCATTTTCAACGGCAGTTTCAATGTGTGTGTTCGGGTCA
>CAIPFY010000152.1 GCA_903864435.1 uncultured Chloroflexota bacterium
GGCAATCGCATCCAGAATCGTGTTCCACCAATTATCGCCCCCCAGCAGGCCATGCGGCGCTTTGTCATACCAGATGGTGGCGGTGGGGCGCATCTGCTGCAACCGCTTATAAAGCTGTTCGACAAACGCCAGATCAACGCGGCTGTAGGAGATGAAAATTTTCGCCATGAAAAACTATTGTCCGGGGCTGAACATGATTTGGACGTGAGGTTATTATAACGCGCATAAAGATTTACGCACTCGATACACGGGGCGTATTTCAGCGATCACACGCAGCCTACCCCGCACAAAAACCCGCCAAATGGCGGTGTCCCCATGCCGATCTGCACAGTATGCTCTATCGAGTCTGTGCCTCAATTCCTAATTCATCGTTGTGGAGGACTACGCTTATGAAATTCCGACTTGGCGCTCTCGCAGTCGTCTCGCTGCTGCTGGCCTTGAGCTTGGCGCTGACCGCCACACCTGCCCTCGCCCAGCACACCGACCCCACCGCCGCACCCGCAGACGGCGCAGGCATGGGGCAAATGGACATGGGTTCACATAGCGACTCCGCTTGCGATGCGGCAACCTTCGTGCTTCAACAGCAGGCGTATGCCAATGCGCTGGTCGCCTTCGAGAAAGTCTATGAGGCCGACCCGGATGCGGCGCTCCTCATGGTCTACAACATCGGCCTGACCTATCAGGCGTTCGCGGAAAGCTGCGGCTTTGTCCCGCCCGACGCCGCGCATGACCACGCCGACGACACGGCGCACGACCCGCACAGCACTGAAGCGCACATGGAACTGGCGCTGGAGTTGGGCAATCCCGACAGCGGTCAGGCATTGTTCACCACCGTTCAGCCGCAAACCGGATTCGCCTGTGCCACCTGTCACCGCGTAGACAGCAGCGAAACGCTGATCGGCCCCGGACTGGTGAATGTCGCCAACCCCACCCATGACCCCTCGCAGCACCAGCACGGCGGCGACACAGCGACGACTATGCCCACCGGAACACCCGCCCCGGTCAAGACGATGGACGAGGTGATCGCCTACCTCCGCACGTCCATCCAGCATCCTAGCGATTACGTCGTCCCCGGCTTCCCCGACCTGCTCATGCCGCAAATCTACAGCCAGATTTTCGACGAGCAGCAGGTGAACGACATCATCGCCTACCTGCTCACGTTGCACGAATAACGCGCTAGAATCCGGCGCGGGCAAACTGTACAGAACAGCTTGCCCGCGCTACTGCACTACTGCACAATCTTGAAGTTGAACATGGGCGTTTGCAGCGCCCCCCACAGGCGCACCCAGACGGGCAGCAGCATCTCGGTTCCGCGTGCGGTGGTGATGTCGCCCAGATCAATGATGTGCTGCCAGCCGAACCAGTCCTTCAAATAACCGCTAACCGCAGCCTTCGCCCCGGCATCGTTCCCGCTGACGAACACATGATGATCGCCCCCTGCCAGCGCCTGCGGATTGACCATCAGCGCCGCCGTCATCGTGTTCAACGACTTGACCACCTTCAGGCCGGGGAACATCCTTTACATCTGTTCAGCCAGCGAATCGGTGTTGGAGATGAACAGTGACGGCGGCATCCCTTTCGAGAAATCCAGCGGGTTCGTGATGTCAATCAGGATTTTGCCGTTGAGATGGGCTTCCCCGATGGCCTTCAAACTGTCGAGCGCGGCATATCCGGCGGTGGCATGGAACAGCACGTCGCCATGCGCTCCGGCTTCCGCGAATGTGCCGAGCCGGATGGTCGGATGCGCCTGCAACCACGCGCTGAAGGGCGGGTCGCCAGCGCCGTCCGGCTGCGTCCGCGCCAGCGTCGCCGCCACATCCCGCGTACCGATCATCACCGCATGGCCGCCATCTGCCAACTTAGCGGCAATCGTCTGCCCCACCCCGCCCGTTCCCAGTACCCCGATATTCATAGTGCGTGTTCCTTATCCATCCATGACCGTCTGTTGCGATAAATCTTTCACACTCCCTATGATAGAGACAGTGGGGGATCGCTGCAACTTAGGGACGGGGCGCTTACCCGCCGCCGACCAGCGTCACGGTGGGCGCGGCAGTCACGGCGGGGGGCGCGGCGCGTTGTTGACCGCCGAGTAGCGCCAGTCCTGCCGCCAGCAGCACCAGCAGCAGCACCGCCGCCAGCAGCGCCCAGCCCCAACGGGATGCACGCGGCAAAGTGCGGGTGGCCGCCGAATCGTTCAGGCGCACATGCTCCAGCAGCCACGTTTGCAGCAGCCCGCCGTTCAGGACAATGCCGCCGCGCTCATGGGCGATGATTTCGTCATATTCCAGCCCGCGCAGCGCCGAGTGTATAGACGTTCGATCCAGCGGATAGTCGGACTCGATCAGCCATGTTTCGACATCGGCGGGCGCGGGCGGCTTGAGGGGATCGGCATACGCCAGATGCGTGAGCGCCGTCAGCACAAGGCGTTCATTGCGCGACAGGTCATCCCACAAGGTCTGAAAATCGTCCTCACTCTGTGCATAAACCGACGACGTGACCACCTTCACATCATCTGCCGTCAGGCGCGTCACCGCCGGAACCGACTCCCACTGTTTATAGAGCAGGAAACCGTAGCGTTGCAGCAAGCGCGGGCGACCCGCTGTGGCTTTGTACGCCGCCGCCACGCCCTCGTCATTCAGGTGATACACCCCGTCCACCGGAACGCGCAGCAGCGCCGCCGAAGCGTCCGCATCCAGATTCATCAGGCGGTACACATCGGTCAGGCTGATGAGGGGCGCAAGTGAGGCGAGGCTGGCCTCGTAACGGCTGTCCACCGCCAGCACAATCCCCAACGGCGCATATTCAGTCAGCAGGCCGTTCAGGAAACTCAAATGGTCATACGGCAACCGTTCCTGCTTCAGCGCGGTCAGCAGCGTGCCAGCATCATCCAGCAGAAACACCAGCCGCTTCCCCCACAGCGCCGCGAACAGATCGCGCAGGAAGGTATCTTTGAACCACGCCCGCAGCGCAGCGCCGTCCACATCTTCCGGCGCTTGCGTTTCGGGCGGTTGCAACCCGGCCTGCACCAGTGCCGCCGAAGCCGAAGCCGCCATCGTCCGCAGCCAGCTATCTTCGCTCGCCAGAGTCAACAGCCGCAGCGGGAGATAAGCGCCGATGTAAGACGGATCGAAAATCTCATGAAAATGCCGCAGCAGCGTACTCTTACCGCTGTCACGCCGTCCCAGCAGCAGCGCCCGACGCGGCGCGTTCGGGCTGGCAAGCTGCTGGTAGAAATGCTCGAACGCACCCTGCAAGCGGGTGAATGGCGCGAGAGTGACATCATCTTCGGGCAACGGGCGATAAGGGTTATGGTCAACAGGCATAGAATTACCCGGCACCTCATTGAATTTAGCAGAAGTATAACATTTCCCCGGTTGAACCGGCGCATGATTTCGCGCTAGACTAGAAGAATCTCATCCACTGAGAAACCACGCTCATAGAAAGGCTTGTTCACATGTCCTGCTGCCGCCATTGTGAAGGCGTAGAAGACGTTTTCAGCCGGGAATTAGCGCACAACGATCTGGACGACTACCGCCGCAAAGGGGCATCCCGGCAAACGCACATGCTGCTGGCGGCGCTCCACAGGGCGGGGGTCGAAGGGCGCAACCTGCTGGATGTGGGCGGCGGCGTGGGCGCGATTCAGCATGAGTTGTTCGCGGCGGGGCTGAACGCCGCGACACAGGTGGATGCGTCGTCGGCCTACTTAGCCGCCTCGCAGGAAGAAGCCGCCCGCCGGGGACATGCGGAGCGTGTGACGTATATTCATGGCAACTTCGTGGATGTGGCGGACACGCTGGACAGCGCCGATTACGTCACGCTGGACAGGGTGATCTGCTGCTACCCGGATATGCCCGCGCTGGTCAGCCGTTCGGCGGCGCGTGCGCGTCACCTGTACGCGCTGGTCTACCCGCGTGATCGCTGGTGGTCGCGCCTCGGAATCCATCTGCTCAACCTGAATTTCTGGCTGCGGCGCAATCCGTTCCGGGTGTTCGTCCACCCTTCGGCACAGGTGGATGCAATCGCGGCCCAAGCGGGGCTGAAGCTGCATTCGCGCCAGTTCGCCGGCCTGTGGCAGGTGGTCATCTACGCCCGCGCCGGATAAGCACCGCCTTGACCCACTACCCCGCAACGCCCAAAACAGATTATGATAAGCCTTAAGCTCCACTCGCTTATCTATGGGGACGTTATCGGCCTATCATGCAAGCCATTATGAATAACCGGTACAGAATTGATGAGATTATCGGCACAGGAGCCACCGGTCAGGTCTATGCAGCCTATGACTTGTGGGATCAAGAAGACGTGGCGCTCAAGTATGTGCTGAAAATGGAACAAGGCCAGCTCCCATCGCCTAGCTTCAAGCGGAATCTGGATTTCGCCCGCGAATTTCAGTTGGTCGCCACGCTGCGTGATCCGCATGTGGTGGATGTGGTTGATTTTGGCTTCGACGAACAGCAGTCCCCGTTCTTCACCATGACGCTGCTGCGCGATGCCCAAGACATTATCACGGCGAGCAAAAACAAGAGTGATGCTCAAAAAGTGAAGCTCCTGATCCAGTTGTTGGAAGGCGTGGAATACCTGCACCACCGCAACATCCTCCACCGTGATCTCAAACCCACGAATGTGCTGGTGGATCGGCAGGGGGTGGTCAAAATCCTCGATTTCGGGCTGGCGGTCGAAGATGTCCGCATCCGGCAAACCGTCGGCACGGTTCAGTATATGGCTCCCGAAATTCTGATGGGACAGGCGACGACTTACGCGGCGGACTTATACTCGGTCGGGGTGATCGCCTACGAAATGTTCATCGGCAAGCTGCCCTTCGATCATCCCGAAGTAACTTCGCTGGCGATCCAGATCATCAATACAGAACCGGATTTGGGGCCGGCAATGGATAAGGCATGGCTGCTGATGCTGCTGGCCCGTCTGCTCGAAAAAGACCCGGGACTACGCCCCCTTTCCGCCCGTGAAGCCATCGGCGATCTTGCCGCCGTGCTAGAGGATACCCCGCCGCCGGATAGTCTTGTGGTACATGAGAGCAGCCTGCGTGCCGCCAAATTCACCGGACGCAGCGAGGAAACGCAACGGCTGGAAGCGGCGATAGACCGAGCGATGGAGGGCAAAGGTTCGCTGTGGCTGATTGGCGGCGAAAGCGGAGCTGGCAAGTCGCGTCTGGTCAACGAGATTCGCCCGCGTGCGCTGGTGAAAGGGATGCAAGTCCTCACCGGCACGCGGCACCATGAAAACAATTTGCCGTATGCCATCTGGCATTACATCCTGCGAAAACTCGTGATGTTCACTGAAGTCAGCGATCTTGAACTGAGCGTCATTTCGGAGATGGTGCCGGATGTCGCGCAGCGGTTGGGCAGACCCGTCACCCGCTTGCCCGGTTTGGATGCCCGTTCCACCCGCCAGCGTACCAACATGACGATTGTTGACCTGTTCCGTCGCCAGCAAAAACCGCTTTTTGTGGTGCTGGATGACATTCAATCCGGCAGTGAATACCTTGAACCCATCCAGAGCCTATCCGCCTATCTGGATGAACTGCCTATCATCTTGATCTGCACCTACCAGTCGGACGACTTCCCCGATTTGCCCGATCAATTCGTCCATGCCAATACCATCGAACTGACCCCGCTGAATGAAGCCGACATCGCCAGTTTGTGCAAATCCATGCTGGGCGATATGACGCAAATGCAGGAGATCATTTCGTTCGTCCAGCGCGAATCGCACGGAAACGCGCTGTTCCTGATCGAAAGCATCCGGGCGCTAATCGAAGAATCCGGCGCAAAGAACAGCGCCCTCGTGCCGGAAACGCTGCTGGCGGGGGGGATGCAGGGCTTACAGCGGCGGCGCTTGAGTCAAGTTCCAGACTGGGGGCGCAACCTGCTGCATCTCGCCGCGCTGGAAGGCTATCACCTCAATCTGGGTGTACTCGAAATCCTCGCCGCGTCCTATCTGGAAGGGTATACGCTGCAACACTGGGTCAGCGTATGCGGCAACGCCGCCGTCATCAGCTACAGCGAGAATGGCTGGACGTTCAGCAATCCGCAGATTCGCCAGCAACTCCGGGACGATATGCCCCCGGCGCAACACGTCCCGTTCCGCGCCGCCATCGCGCAGGCGCTGGAACATCTCTACGGGAAGGACTCGTTGTACGCCGTCACCATCGCCGAACACTGGCTGGCCGCTGGCGCGGTTGCGCGTGCGATTCCGCATATCCTCGTGTTTGGCGAACAGTGCTTGGAGAGGAATACGCGCAGGGACAGCGCATCCGCAATGGCGTTGAATGCGCTGGGGGGCATCCCGGAGGGGCAATCCAACGAACGGTTGCTGCTGCTCAAGCTGGTGGGCGACATCGCCAAAGAAGTAGATGATCTGGATACGGCTGCCGAGTATTATTCGCAAAGTCTGGACATGGCGCACAGCCTGAATGCCCCGCTTGTGCTGATCGAGATTCTCAACGCCTACAGCGCCATCTGCTGGAAACAGGGCGATCTGGCGAAAGCGGAAGAACTCGCCCGCGAAGCACTCACGGATGCAGAACAACACGCGCACCCAGCCGGAATCGCAACGGCCTATAACAATCTGGGCGTGGTGTGTGGCATTCGGGGCAATTTGGCGCTGGCAAAAGAGTACATGGAAACGCAAATCCAGATTTTGCGCCGCCTGAACCTGACCAAACGGCTCGGCTTCTGCCTCGTCAATCTGGGCATGATTGCCAGTATGCTCGGCGATGATGAAAGCGCCCGCGCTTATTACCGCGAAAGTCTGGATGTGTACAAATCCATTGTCTATCTCAAAGGGATCGGGGATGTTCTGAACAATCTGGGGATCACCTATATCACACCGACCGAACTGGATGTTGCCTACCAGTATCAAATCGAGAGTTTAAGCATTCGCCAAAAGATTAAGGACGAGGTTGGCACGGCGATGAACCTCAGCAACCTCGGTGAAATCAGCAGCTTGCAGCAGCAGTACGAACAGTCCCATATCTACTATTCAAAAGCCTTAGACTATTCCCGCCCGATCGGGAACAATCTCAATGTGGCTCAGATTCAGGGGGATCGCGCCGCGAACCTTTGCTACCTGAACCGGATGGACGAGGCGCGGCTGGCGCTGCTGGAGGCGCTCGGAATCGCAAAAGAGGCTGATGTGCCGCCCATCACCGGGCTACTGATGATTCAAACGGCGAAATATCTGGTATTTCAATCGTATCCCGTCAGCGCCGCCGAACTACTAGGGATGCTGGAGCAGTACCCTGACGCGGTTCAAGAGCCGCCCAAGCTCGCCGTTGTCCGTGAGAAGCTCGACCAGATGCTCACCCCGCAGCAGATCGAAGCGGCATTCCAGCGCGGCAGCACATTCAACCTGAGCGCGACTCTCCAGCAGATGTATGAACGGCTATCGCTTCCGTCTCCCGAACGCATGCCGGATACGCTCGTTCGGGATGAGTCGTGAGCGAGATTTGCGCCTGCGCGGGATAAGCCGCTACCATGCCGCCCGCCCATCCACTATAATCACACCTATTCCAGCCGCAAATGGGTAACAAGGATTCGCCTATGAAAACCTCTCCGTCCCGCGCACTGGCACTGGTCGGGATGCCCGGTGCGGGCAAAACGGTATGCGCCAAACACGTCGAAGCACGCGGCTTCTACCAGTTTCGTTTCGGTCAAATTGTGGTAGATGAAGTGCTGCGGCGCGGGCAGCCCATCACGCCCGAAAATGAGCGCGTGGTGCGCGAGGAATTCCGCGCACAGGACGGCATGGCAGCCATCGCCAAACGCGCCCTACCCCATCTTCAGAAGGCGCTCACCACCCGCCCCTCCATCATCATTGACGGCCTGTACAGCTTTAGCGAGTACAAGTTGCTGCGTGCCGAACTGGATGAGCTAATCGTGGTGGCGATCTTCTGCCCGCGTGCGCTGCGTTACCAGCGGTTGACCACCCGCCCCGAACGCCCGCTGACGCTGGAACAGGCGCAGGAACGCGACTATCAGGAGATCGAACGGTTGGAAAAAGGCGGGCCGATTGCGCTGGCGGATTACACGCTGGTGAATGACCGCGACATGCACTACCTGATGGGCGCGCTGGACGACCTGATTGACGATTTGAACCTGCGCCCCGAATAGGCGAGGCGGCTAGAACTGCACCCGTTCCCGCAATTCGAGAGGCGTATCGGCAACCAGCGGCAGCCCCACCACAAATTCGGTACAGCCTTCGCGCATCTCCAGATGCAGCGAACCGCCATGCTTGAGAAGGATGGCCTGCGCCAGCACCACATTCAGGCCGGTATTGGAGATGCCGCTTTCGCTGGCATACGCGAACGGCTTCAACACATCTTCGTTGCTCAAGTTGCGAATCCGCAGTTTGCCGCTGCTCACCGAAATGACCACATGCTGAGAATCCATCGGCTTCAGGCTGATCGTGCAAGTTTTATCGCCTTCGCTCCAGTTCTGAAGGAAGGAAATCAGTTTGTTGAACGCCTGCACCAGCCGCGTAGGGTCTGCTTGCACATACACCGGTTGTTCCATCAGCGCCGCCAGCACGACAGGCTGATCGGGAGACTGTTCATGCACCGCTTTCAACTGGCGCAACATATCCTGCAAACAAATCGGGTACAGTTTGGTAGGCAAGTTGTAGTTGCTAATTCGCGCCACATCAAACACTTCTTCCACCAGCGTTGTCATCTGCTCCATCGTGCGTTCCAGCGCCTTCACATGATCGGGCAGGCGTTCGGGCGTTTTCTTCAGCAGATACACGCGGGTATTCAGCGCCGTCAGCGGGGTGCGAAACTCGTGCGAGGCATGTTCGAGGAAACGCCCTTCGCGGGCGCGTAGTTCCTCCAGTTCGTTCAACCGTACCAAACGGGCATTCATCTCGACGACGCGCAGATGTTCCTGCTCCAGCGAATCCAGCATGTGATTCACATTTTGCGCCAGCAGTCCCAATTCATCGCGGTTGGCGACAGTCACCCGTTCCTTCAAATCGCTGCTCTGCTGAATTTTCTGCACATCCGCGAGGAGCTTTCCAATCGGGTGAACCACCGCGACTTCCAGCAGGATCATCACGCCCACGCTGACCACCCCGGCCACAACCAAAAATGCCACCACAAACAAGGCCATTACCGACCGACCATGTTCAGAAATGCGATGCGGCACTGCAAATTCCAGCATCGCCACCGGCTGACCCTCCACACCGGGCAGCGGGGCGCTGGCATAGTTCAATTCAGCTGATTGAATCACATCGGGCTGACCGGCGGCGATCTGTTTCGCCGATTCGAGGGATAAGCTGGACAATCCAACCGCATCGAAGCGGGTCAGGTTGACGGGCAAGCGAAGGGCTTCGGAATAGGCTTGCCGATCAGACTCATCTATCAAGCGCCCCATCACCATCAACCCTACCGCCGGTTGGTCGCGGTTGCTCGGCACAACCGGTTGAAGGGCAAGGACAGCTATTCCAGTCTCGCCGTACACCACAAAACCGGAACGGATGCTCAACTCATCCGGGGTAGACAGCAACCTAGAAGTGACCGCCAGCAGCGCAGCAGCGAACCCCGCTGGCATTTCCACGACTTGATCGGTTTGGGGGTCAACCACTCTAGCAAATTTGATCGTGTTTTGGAGGTCAATCAGGATGGCGAAATCGAGGCCAATCTCGGTAATGGCGACGGGATAAAGGTTCGCCTCAATATAATCCGGCGACTTCCCCTGCATATACAGGTAGGTGGCATCCCACGCGCCCCATGATATCACGTTCGCTTCTAAGCGATCTTGATCTACTGCAACAATTGCTTTCGCCCGATCCAAATTATCCTGAACCGCTTCCATCTCCAGATGCACATACCCGCTACTCAGGATGCTTTGCGACACCAGAAATAGAATAAGGAACAGTGCAATGAACAATAGCACCACAGTAAAGATGACTTTGCGGCGAAGCGACATCAAAAACCCCTAGACTCAGCACAAACGCATTGAACAATTTGATGCGATGATACCGTCCTCATGCTCACATTATATAATTAATCGTAACACTTTACAAAATGAAAAGCATTAAGAAAATCCGCCAATTTTGTCCGAAAAATGTAACAAGCTGAGATTAAACGCACAATGACAAGCCATGCCAATGAAAAGGTTATCGTACAGAAGCCCTTGCCACCGCCTAACGATTTGCCATTCACTAGGTGCGAATGGGGTATTAGGTTTCCAGTTGTTCCTTCAGGAAAGCACGCGCACTGGCGTTAGTCAGATCGCTCAAATCGCTGCACGGCTGGTCATCAGGTGTGGAAGCCAATGCGTCCAGCGCCTCCTGCCACACCCGCCGCGCCCGCGTCCGTTCGCCAACGTTGATGAGCAAGTGACCGAGAATCATCGCCGCCAACGGGTGCCCCCGGCGGCAATATAACGCCGACCGCAGAGAAGCTCTAGCGCCGCTTTCGTCGCCATTTTCCAGCAGCAGCACCCCCTTCAGGTAATGGGCGTCGGCATAGGCAGCGTTGGCTTTTAGCGCCCGTTCCAGCTGAGCCAGTGCTTCGGGAACTGCGCCGCGATTGGCGAACAAACAGGCCAGCAAGGTACGGGCTGACGGTTCTTCCGGCTGCGCTTGCAGCAGCGCCGCCAGCAGCCGCCCCGCCTCCTCATAGCGTTTCTCGCGCACGGCGCTGACGGCGGTGCGGTAGCTACTGGCGGGCAGGGCAACCGCCATTTCACGGGTGACAGTCGGGCGCGGCGGGTGGTGATACACAGCCGATTGCGTCCGTCCCATCGGCTTCTGATACAGCACTGCGCCGGGGAACAGGTGCGTTGTCCAGCGGTCGCGCTCGTGCCGGATCGTCTCGGCCTGTCCCAGCAGCAGCCATCCGCCGGGTGCCAGCGCCTCGTACAGGCGATCTTCAGCAGCGCGGGCAGGACGTTCAGCAAAGTACAGCAGCACGTTGCGACAGAACACCACATCACACTGCGGCAGCGGCGAACCCGAAAGCACGTTCATCTGCCGGAACTGTGCCATCTGCCGGATGGCGGGGCGCAGTTGGAAACCGCCCTCGGACGGGATGAAATACTTCTCGCGCCATGTCTGTTCGCCCTGCCGGAATGACCATGGGCGATACAGGCCGCGTTCGGCGGTACGCAAGGCGCGTCCGTTAATATCCGTTCCGATCAGGCGCAACGTCCAACCGTCATGCTGTACCAGCGCCTCGTGCAAGGTAATCGCCAGTGAATAGGCTTCTTCACCGCTGGCGCACCCGGCGCTCCACACGGTCAACACCCGTTCGCCGCGTCCACGCCGCGCCTCAACCAGCTGCGGCACAATCACACTTCGCAGCAAATCGAAGTGGGCGCGGCTGCGGAAGAAATAGGTTTCGCCGATCACCAGTTCGTCCAGCAAATGCTGCCACACCAAATCGGTATCCGCCGCGTCCGTCAGGGATTGCAGCAAGCGCGGCAAATCGCCCGCCGCCAGCGAATCCACCACCCGTTCGAGTTGAATCCCACTGAGCGCCCCCTGTGCAAGCCCTACCCGCTGCTCGATGAGCGCACTGATTTGGGATACATGAAACGATCGTCTACTGTCGGTCATAAACGGCCTTCTACGCTGCCTATTGCATCTATTCTAACGATTCCCTGAAAGTAGGGAAAATTGACAAGCGAAAGGTGCATCTTTATACTCCTCTATAACCCGTGCGCGCCCCCTAGAGGAGATATGCCTTGCTGCGGATATTGAAATTCTTGATGCTACTGGCGATCCTCGGCGCGGCGCTCACCGTCGTACAGGCGCAAAACGCCCCCCGGTTGGAAGTGGGCGACCCGCCCTTAGCCTCGCTCATTGCCATCTCTCAACCGGATGCGAACGGGCTGGTGACGATTACAGGGGCGGCGGGTTCGGTGTTTGCCGGCGCACAGGTGGCGATTCGCAATCTGTATACGGGCGACACCTTCTACACGCAGGCCGGCCTGACCGGAAATTTTAGCGCCACCCTGTACGGCGCGGTCAGCACGCCGTTCTGGATCAGCCCTGCCCAGAACATCCCCAACGCGCTGCGTGACCAAGCGGGTTCGCTGCCCGGTGGCCCCGGCACGATTGTCTACAGCCCACCGGTTCCGGCTCCCAACGCAGTCGCCATCACCCGGATTCTACCGGACGGCAACCAGAGCGATTGGTCGGCGTATCCATCGGCGCAGGGCGGCGCGTCCGGCCTGTGGGCGCTCCTGAACGCGGACTCGCTGTATGCCGCCATCCCCGGCGCGGCGCTGCCCGCCGATTATGCCCGCCTTGACCTGATCTTCTCGTTTGACGACAACACCTACAGCATGATCTTCGATCCGCACCTGCCCGAACCGGCACTGCTTTCGCGCACCACGCCCAACCCTGCCCCGCTGGACGCGGTGGCTATCACCACCGGACTAGGGGACGATCTGGAACTGCGGATCGCCCGTAAGCAGATTAACACCACCGACCCAATCATCGAACGCGCTGTGCTGGAGGCCGTGCGCTTCCTCGCCGCCGACGGGACAGAAATCAGCCGCATTGATGCCAAACAGCCCATTCCTATCCTGACCGAATCCGATGGGATTGTGCGCCCCGATGACCCGTTGCCCGCCGATGCCCAACGCTTTACAGTGGCGGGCAGTCTCGCTGGCGGTTCCGCCCGTTGGACAGCACTCGGTCGGGTGAATAGCCTATCGCTCAACGCGGGCGATCACCTGCACCTGTCGCTGGATGTCACGTTGAACGTGCCTGACCTCGCCGCTGGCATGGCGGGGCTGAGCATGATCGGTCAGGTTGATCTGGTGCAGGTGGTGAATGGCGACGGGCAACCGGGCGCTGCCGACCTCGATAGTAACAACGGTTGGTCGAACATTCTCACGCCTTCCGGCCTCGCGGTGGACAATCTGCGCGGCGCGGCGGCACTGGGCAGCGCCCACACCCCCGCTTACCAGATTGTGCGGCGCGGCGATCAACTGATCTTCCCGCTGGATTTCGACTTCACCCTCCCCGCCGACCTACCGGCAGGCATCTACGTGCCGGTGCTTCGCGGCTTCGGGCAGGTGGGCGATGGCGACCTGTTCGCATGGGCGACCAACAGCCCGTTGGGGACGGGTAACGCCCCCACGCCGGAAACCACCCGCCTCCCGCTGGCGCTCAACATAGGCGGCATCCAATCGGGTCGGCTGCTATGGACGCTGTTTCAAGACTCGCCTAGCGGGGACGGCAGTCGCGGCCTGATCGCCAGCGAAGACCGCAGCCGCTACGCCCTCTCCAACCGCGTGCGCTTCAATGCGCCCACCTACATCTTGCCGCCCGCCCGCGCTGGAGAACCCATCGCTTACCCGATTGAGCCGTACCTGCTCAACCAGATGCCCAATGCCTACGACCATCTCAGCGCCCCGCTAATCCCGTTCTTCTTCCCCGGCGGCAGCCTGAGCGCCCGCATCACCCGCCCGGATGGGCAGGTGGACGATCTGGGGCGCGTAGCCTTTATCCAGAACCAGCTTTCCACCGCCGCGTTGGATGAGCGCGGGCTGTTCGGCACGACCACGCCGGTAGATGCCTACCGCCTGACCACGCTCAACCCCGGTTTCACCAGCTACATCTTCCAGCAGTACGGCGCGTATCAGTTCAACCTGACCGGCACGCTCGAAGATGTGTTCGGCAACCAGTACGAAGGCGGCGGCACCTATGACGTGCTGATCGCTGAACCGCTGGAAATGCAGCCCGGTGCGCTGTCCGGCGCGCCGTTTGAAGTGACCGACGCGGTACATACCGGCCTGCGCGTCCTGCCTGCCGTCCCCGCGCAGATCACGGTGCGCGTGCGCCACTTCCCGCTGGATGGCAGCGCCCCCTCGGAGCGCGTGATCGAAGGCACAGCCAACGCACAGGGCTATTTCGCAGGTGACGCGGACGTGTACCGCTTCCCTTCTCCCGGCGAATACATCCTCGACTACGAAGCGCGGTATACCGACAGCGAAGGCCGTCTGTGGGCAGGCAGCTTACGCAGCGCGGGTGTCGTTTCTGGCAACAGTGCGCTGCTGGCACGCGGACAGCGCGGCGTGGCCGGCGCAGATGTGCCACAACGCCCCGCGTGGTTTAACCTGCGTCAGTACGCCCCGGATGGCGCGGTGCTGAACTATCCCTATCACAGTGGTGATGTGGTCTGGGCGGCGGACAGCGCCAGCAGCCAGATGCGCCCCACCCTGCGTGTTTATGACGCGGACGGCACCTATTCGGCATGGCTGCAAAACGCCCTACCCGCCTACCCCGCCCTGAACAGTTTAATCACCGAGCAGGAAATCCCCGCCGCCATGCTCACGCCAGCGGACGATCCCTACGGCGCAAGCCTGTCGCCGGAACGCGCCGCCAACCAAGCCTACACCTACTTCAGCGCGGTCACGTCCAGCGTGGCGGTGCGCCAGTTCGTGCAGGGCGGGCTGGATGGCGGCTTATCGCTGGATTGGGATATGGACGACCCCCTCAACGGACAGGCTGGCGCGGGCATCACAGGCTTGCGCCCCGGTGATACGATCTTCCTGTTCGGCGGCGCGATCATCCGCAACGAGGCAGCGACCGTGCGCGAAGCAGCAGGCTACGCGGCGCTGGCGGTCATCATTGACGACAAAGCCGATGTACTTGGCCCCCGCGTGTACCCGCCCTATCGCGGCGAAGCAGGCGGCCCCAACGGGGGTGCGCTGCTCACCTTGCTCGATAGCGATGTGAACGCCTTCTTCCAGCCCACCGGCGTCGTCCCCGGCAGCGTGCTAATGCTAGGCGATACGCTGGCGGTTGCCGGACAGGTCGCGCCCACACTGCCCTCGAAGGTGCAGGTACGCATCACCGCCCCTTCCGGCGCGGTACGCGAATTTGAAAGCACGGCCTCCGTGACAGGTTATTTCTACGATCCGGCGCAGGATTTTGCGGCGGACGAAGCCGGTGTATGGACGGTGCAGATACAGGTGCGGCACGAAGGGCGCACCTCGGCGGGCGAGATTGAGCCGCCGCCCCCGACAGGCGGCATTCTGGGAACCCCTGACGGCGCGTTCTCGGTCTACGTGCTACCGCCGGACTCAGCCACGTTGGACTGGAACGACACCCGTTCGGATGTCAGCATTCCAGCGGGCATCCCCTACAACTTTAACTTCCCCATCCCCGACGGCTGGACGAATGTACAGGTGTACCATACCGTCGCCGCACCGGGGTTTGTCCTCGCGCAAGGGCCGCTGCGCCCCAGTGGACAATCTTTTAGTTTCCAGTACAACCCGACTAATCTCAGCAAAGGCTTCACCAATTTCGAGGTGAACGGACAGGGTGACGGCGCTTCGGCTTCCGACCGGGTGGCGCTGACCTTCGTGATTAGCGGCTATGATGCCAGCGGCCAGCTTCAGATGCGCAGCCGCACGTTCACCGTCACGCATGACCGCATGATGACTTTCGGCTGACGCCCACACCCGCATGAGAGGATATGGAATGCACGCCAACCGAATCTTCCGGCCTTCCGCGCTGCTACTGTTCGGCGCTATCTGTTTCGCTGTCGGGCTAGGGGCGCTGCTGCCCGCGCCCGTCTCCGCGCAAACCGAACCCACGCCGCTGCCGCTATACGCCCTGCCCGACCCGCGCCAGAGTACATCCATCTCCAGCAACATGCTGGCACTCGCGCCGGATAACCGCACGCTGGTGGTCGCCAACATGCTCAACAGCACCCTGTCGGTGGTGCTGCCGGGGACGGGCGAACTGGTCGCCGAGATTCCGGTGGGCAAAGACCCGCGCTCGGTTGCCATTCTGGATGACGGCCTGCGTGTCGTCACTGCCAATCGCGGCGACGACACCCTCTCGCTGGTGGATTTGCAGGCGCAAACCGTGACCGCCATCCCGCTAGGCGGTGCGCAGCCTTACGGGGTGATTATGGGCGCGAACCAACACGCCTATGTCAGTCTGCAAGGCAGCGCCGAAGTGGTCGAAGTAGATGTGAACGCCGGAACGGTACTGCGCCGCATTCCCGTCGAACCCTTCCCCTCCGGGCTGGCGCTGTGGGGTGATTTTCTGTACGTCACCCACTTCTGGAGTGGCGACCTCAGCCTGATCTATCTCCCGCAGAACAGGGTGATCGCAGTCGCCCACAACGGGCGCGACAGCGGCATCTCGCAGGCCGTCGAACTGGACATTACACGCGGGCTGGCCTATCTGCCGCAAACCCGCAGCAACGCCGATGAACCGCACCCGACCTATGACACGCTGGTGTTTCCGGTGGTCAACGTCGTCAGCCTACGCGACCTTGCCCTCCAGCGCGGCAACCGCCTGACGCTGGATACCGCCGATCAGCCGGTGAATATGCCGTTCGCGGTGGCGCTGGATCGCTTCCGCGAATGGCTGTTCGTGGCGAACGCGGGCAGCAACGATGTCTCGGTGATTGACCTGAAAACCGGACTCGCCCGCGCTCACATTCCGGTGGGCGCAAACCCGCGTGGCATCCTGCTCAACCACGATAACTCGCTGGTGTTCGTCTATAACGCGCTCGAAGGCACGTTGACCGTGATCGAAACGCGCAACCTGACCGTCATCAACGAAATTCCGATCAGCGATTTCAATATTCCGGTGGACATCATCATCGGTTCGCAGTTGTTCTACAGCGCCGCCGACCCGCGCCTGAGCGCCGACCGCTGGGTGAGCTGCGCCAACTGCCACTTCGACGGCCTATCGGATGGGCGCGTGTGGCACGGCTTCCCGGACGGGGCACGCAGCACACCGCCGCTGTACGGCCTGCTGGAAACCCCGCCCTATAACGCTGCTGGCACATGGGACGAAGTGGCGGATGTCGAACTGAAAATCCGCAGTTTGCAGGCCGGCAGCGGCTTGATTACCGATGGGCCGGTGTCGGCGGCACTGGGCGACCCGCATTCGCGCCGTTCGCTCGATCTGGATGTGCTGGTGAGCTATCTCTCGGCGCTGCAAGGGCCACCCGCCCCACCACCCGCTGATGCGGCGCAGGCCGAACGCGGCGCGGCAGTGTTCACGGAACAGGGCTGCGAGTCGTGCCATGTGGGGGCGGTGGGAACGGATTTGAAACGCTACGATGTGGGCACGGGCGGCGAATTCGACACGCCTTCCCTGCGCTACCTGTGGTTGAGCGCCCCGTACCTGCACGACGGCGCGGCGCGGACGCTGACCGATGTGTTCCGACTGCCGGGGGCGCACCAACTGGCGCTGAAGGTGCTGCCGCAGGATATTGACGCGCTGGTAGCCTACCTGCAAGCCCTGCCCACCCCGCCGTAGGGGAGCAAGAGTCCCCTGTCCCCTTATCCCCATACATGGGGCAAGGGGCCAGGGGATAGGGGATTCTTCATCTACTCCCGCCCCCTCTGACCCCTCAATAACTGTTAAAGTCTATTAACAACGCAAACTGATCCTACAAACCTCTTGACGGCCTTTCAAAAGTCGTGTTATGCTTACCATGTTGTGAAAGGGGTGTTTATGATGACCACGAAGTTGCGCGTCGAGACTGGTTCAGTGTATTCCCGGCAAGAAGCTGCGGAGGCACTGGGCGTTAGCCTCAGCACGCTCAAACGGCTCATCCGCAAGGGACACCTCAAGGTTAGTAAGCCCGATGGGATGCGCCGGGTGTTTATCACCGGGGAAAGCATCACCGCTATGCTCCAAAACACACTGGTGGAGCGAGGTGCCTGAGATGTTTCGTTCTTACGCGACCTATTTAGCAAAGGGAGTCCTGCCAGTGGCGGGTCTCGCCTTGCGTGAACCACTTCCAAGAGCAATAGGCAAAATCGTTCTGCCTATCGCCCTGCAAGGAGGTCATCTATGGGTCGCCGGTAAGTTCAGTGCCACAAATAAAGGTCGGTCTCACGAACGGGGTCTTGCGCCATAAGCGCGATCCTAACCTTGTACAGGTTCCCTAAAAAGGGCGTGAGGCTGAAAAGCAAACTCACGCCCTTTTTATTTTGAATATTGACGGCACGAGGTTGAACATCATGAGACACACATCGTTCAAAAGTCGTGAGGGGTTGTTTACCGATGCCGGGTTAGCCGCTGTGTATGAGGCCTTCGATGACCTCCACAGCGCGGCCAGCGAAGGGGTACACCACAAGCTAACCCCTCTGGACAATCGGGAACTGGTGGGCTGGCTGCAAGAGCTGGTCTACACGGCGCAGGAAACCATCGCCGAGATCGAGCGAGCGAACGGTTCCAACGGGCAACCGACGCTAACCCTCATCAAATAAGCGGGTTCATTTCACGGTGAGCAACCCGACTCACCGACAAGCAGTTCAAACAGAATCGGCAAGAGTTCTAACGACTTTGGGACAGATTTAACGGAAGTCAGCGTACACGGGAATAACGGCAGAACACAGGTTTATCGGTAGTGAATGCAGAACATCGTCCGCCAGAAGCACAGGAGGTCTAAAAGTGGGTACGCCACAATCCCTCACCCACCCTTACCCGCGTCCCGGCAGCCTATTCGCCGGGGCGCACCCCCTCTGCTGCGAAGCGATGTGAGGGGTTTATACAACGTCATCCAGAGCGGCGGGGTCGCGCCCGCCGCAGACCGCAGGGGAGCGTATGCGCACAGGGCAAACGGGTGTTGGCTCCGCGTTCCTCTGCCTTACTTTATCCTCCCAAAACAGTGCAGTCGGGTTATTAAAAAAAACTACGGATAGATTAAACTACGCTTATTGAATTTGCGATATAATCAGTACAGTGTGAAATTTCACACATTGGCCTAAATCGCAGAATTCATAGCCGATTGAGCGTTCTATCAAGAGGTGACATCTGTGAGTGTAGCGCCCC
>CAIPFY010000153.1 GCA_903864435.1 uncultured Chloroflexota bacterium
GTAAGCAGCCCTGCGCCCGGTCGAGTGGTGTGGTCATACGACTGTCCTTTTCCACGACGAACGATACAAGGCGGGAGTATAGCGCAGCGATCAGATCGTGGGGAGTTCGCGCAGGGTTTGCGTGAGCGCGTACAGCGAGTCGCACTCGCGCTGGAAATCGCCCCGGCGAACCTGCCAGCGTGGTGCGCCGCCGCTGTCGGTCACGCGCACCGTCAGGGGTGCGGATTGTCCGCCATTGACCACGCAGAAGCCTTCGCGTTCTAGGGCGCGGGTTGTCCACAGGGCGGGCAGTCCGTCGCCTTCCACCGCCGCAATTCCGGCAGGCTGTACGCTGCCCCGGAACGCGCCGGTATAGGCGTCAAACTGGATGCCTTCGGCGCGAAAAGCCGCCTCGAACGCGCCGCTGAGAACAAGGTCTTCCGGCGCACCCTGATGCAGCGGGCCACCCGCCGGCAGCAACCAGATGCGATCCGCCGTCCGCAGCGCGAGATCGAGATCATGGGTGGACAGCAGAATGGCGCAACCTGTCGTGCGCGTCAGCCCGCGCAGCATGGTCATGACTTCGGCGCGGCGCGGCAGATCGAGGAAAGCAGTCGGCTCGTCCAGCAATAGCAGCGCCGGTTCCTGTGCCAGCGCACGGGCGATCAGCACTTTCTGGCGTTCGCCGTCGCTGAGTTCGTTCACATCGCGTCCGGCCAATTCCACCGCGCCGACGGCGGCCAGCGCCCGCTGAATCGCCGCGTGGTCGGTTTCGGTCAGCCCGCCCAACCAGTCGGTATAGGGGTAGCGCCCCAGTGCCACCAGTTCATAGGCCGACAGGATGCCCACATCCAGCCGTTCGGTCAGCACCACCGCCAGATGACGGGCGCGTTCGGCGGGCGTGAGCGTGGTCACATCTGCGTCCATCAGCCGCACCCGTCCGGCCAGCGGCGACTGCATCCCCGCCAGCGTGCGCATGAGCGTGGATTTGCCCGCGCCGTTCGGCCCGATCAGGCAGACCAGTTCGCCCCCCCGCAGCGCGATTTGCACCTCGTTGAGGACGATACGCGGCGTCTTGCGCGGCGGCGCATAACCGACTGCGAGGCCGTCCGCCTGCAAAACCGGATGTGACAGGTTGAACGGCGCGTTCATCGCACCCGCCGCCGCAAAATTACGCTGATGACCACCGGAGCGCCTAGCAGCGCCGTGACCGCATTCAGCGGGAGGATGTGCTGGCTACCGGGAAGCTGTGCGATCAGATCGGCCACCAGCGCCAGCGTGCCGCCGAGCAAGGCGCAGGCCGGTATGAGCGAACGGTGGTCGGATGTGCCGAGGAGAGCGCGGCACAGATGCGCCACTGCCAGCCCCAGAAACCCGATTGGGCCGCAAAAGGCCGTGACCGCGCCCGCCAGCAGCGCCGTACTGCTGATGATTCCCAGACGAGCGCGGCGCAGGTTCAGCCCCATACTGCGGGCGTAGGCTTCGCCGAGCAGGAGCGCGTTCAGCGGCTTCACCAGCGCCAGCGCCAGCGCCAACCCCGCCGTCACCACCGGCGCGAAGATCGCCATTTGCGCCCACGTCACCCCGCCGAAGCTGCCCATCGTCCAGTTCAGGTACACCTGAATGCGCTGTGCGATGCTGAAGTACAGCAGCAGGCTCACCAGCGCCCCGGTGAGCGAGCTGAACATGATGCCCAGAATCAGGAGCGTCATCACGCTGCGAACGCGGGCGGCCAGCGCCAGCACCAGCGCCAGCGCCAGCGCCGATCCGATCACCGCCGCTGCGGTAATCCCCAGATCGCCGGGTAGCCCCAGCCCTGCCAGCAGCACGCCGCCGGTGGTGCCTAAAGCCAGCACCACCAGCGCCACGCCGAGGCTGGCGCCGGAACTCACCCCCAGTACATACGGGTCGGCCAGCGGGTTGCGGAACAGCGTTTGCATTTGCAGCCCGCCCACCCCTAGCGCCGCGCCTGCAAACAGGGCGGTGAGGGCTTTGGGCAGGCGAAAGTCGGTGATGATGGTTGCCCATGTGGCGCGGGTGGTTTCGCCACCCATGAGCGCGGTCAGCACTTCGCGCAACGGAATCGTGACGGAACCCACCGTCAGGCTAAGGACGAACGCGGTCAGCGCCAGCCCCGCCAGCGCCAGCAGCGCCCCGCGCCGCAGCCCCACGCGGGGCCAGCGCCCGACATAGGCCGGGGCGGTGGAGGTCAGGTAAGGCGTTTGTGCGGTTTCCATCAGGTTCGCTCCGGTGTTCGGACTAGGGTTGCGATGCGGGTATCTGCTGGTAGTAGAACAGCGTGTAATCTGGCAGCAGGTCGGGATGCAGAATCGCCACCAGATCAGCAAGGATGACATCCGGGTTGGCATAGCCGGATTCGTAGTAGTCGCTGCCGCCATTTTCGTTCAAGCGGGCGTTGTTGCTATACACCTGCCCGTTCTGGAATGCGGCGAATCCGGTATAACGGCTGTCCTCGGCTTCGGCATCTTTCAGACTGCCCCAGAACTGGTTCACGTTCATCCAGTAATCGGCGGCGCTGGCACGGTCAAACACGGTTTCCACATCAAGGAACAGGCTGCCTGTGCTGGTATCGTCCGCCCACAGGTAATCCGCGCCTGCGTCCGCCAACAGTTGCGCCAGATAACTACGCCCACCGGGCATGTACCACGTCCCATCGTAGGGGGTTCCGGCGAACACAGTCGGACGCGCTGTCGCACCTGCGGTCAGCGCCTTTATCTCGGCGTAGTGGGTTTGTGTGGCCTCGAAGCGGGCGTTGGCGGCGGCTTCGGTGTTAAAGAACAGGCTGATGAACTTGCCCCATTCCGCCACCCCTAACGGTGAGGTATCCATAAAATCGCTGGCCACCACCATCGGCAAACCAGCCTGTTGCAGCACCGCGAAGTCGGTATCGTCCGCGCTGAATCGTTGGGTGAGAACCAAGTCCGGCTGAAGGTCAATCAAGCGTTCGACGTTGACTTCCTGACCGCTGTACCCGCCGCCGACTTCAGCAATCGTTCCCGCCGCCACGCCAGTGATGACCGCCGGATTGCGGGTGTACAGGACGGTATCCACCGCCACCAGCACATCCATCAGTTCTTGATCGGTGAACGCGGGCAGGAAACTGGTGGACATCGCCACAGCGCGGCGTGCTGGCACCTCGATCACGCCGTCGGAAGGCACATCCGGCGCAGGCGTGCCGCACTGCACCAGCGTATAGACCAGCGGTTTTTCAGCGCCCATCCAGGGGATTTGAACCGTCACCTGTTTGTAGTTGCCGAAGTATTCGACGATGAACCCTTCAGCGGCTTGCACCGTCACTTTGTCGGGGAAATAGTCGGCCTGCGGATCGTAGGTCGTCACACAGGACTCTTGTAGGTTGCCGTCCTGCGCGGCGGCAGGAACAGCGAGGGTCAGCAGCAGCGCGGTGAACAATATGATCCAAAACTTCATCATTCTTCTCCTCGGTCTGAAAGATGGCTCATGACTGGCCTCGACACAGGGCAGGGAGAATGGTGTATGACAAACGAAACCCCGCTCCGGCAAGGCATTCCGCACGACGAAAAACAGACCGAGAGCAGCCTGTTTCGCGCCTGAGAATAAAAAAACCCGCCGGATAGCGGGGTGCATGAATGACTCATCATGCTCGCCCCCTTTTTCCACGAAGGTAGACTGCGAGTAATGACGAAGGTGGGTCATCGGGCTTTCTCGAAGACGAGATTACCGTTGCGGGACAGCGCCGGACTTCCACCGGCTTCCCCCGTTGCTGCGCCCCTACATCCGGGTAGCGGGCGCACCTTCATCAAACCAGTACGAGATTAACGGTAGCATGTTGACTTGTGTTCTGTCAATTGCCGCCGACGCTGCGCAGGCGCGGCAGCAAACCGGAGTAGCGTTCCACCACCGGATTATTTTGCACCGCGATTCGCACCGCGCTCTGCATCCCCACCAGCACGACGGTGCGCCGTGCGCGGGTGATGGCGGTGTACAGCAGGTTGCGCTGGAGCATCATGTAATGCGCGGTGTGCAGCGCCAGCACCACGAACGGGTATTCCCCGCCCTGACTGCGGTGGGTGCTGATGGCGAAAGCGTGCGTGAGCTGGTCAACCTCATCGAAATCGTACTCGATGATGCGTTCTTCCAGCAGCACTTCCAGCGTGCGCTCCTCGAAATCCATCGCCCGGATGCGCCCGATGTCCCCGTTGAACACATCTTTGTCGTAGTTGTTCTTCACCTGCATCACTTTGTCGCCCACGCGGAACAGCCGCCCGCCGATTTTGCGCTCCGCCATGCGTCCGGGCGGGTTGAGCGCCACTTGCAGCGCGGTATTCAGCGCGTCCACGCCCACCGGCCCGCGATACATGGGCGCGATCACCTGCACATCCTCCAGCGGGTTCACGCCGAACTTGGTGGGCAGGCGGTTGGCGACAATATCCACCACCAGCGCCCCGGCCTCGTTCGCATCCTCGGCGCGGAAGAAAAAGAAATCGGTGCTGCGGTTGTTCAGTTCTGGCATCTGTCCGTGATTGATGCGGTGCGCGTTGACGATAATCACGCTGTCCTCGCGCTGGCGGAAGATGGTATCCAGCCGCGTGACATGTGCCGCGCCGCTGTCAATGACATCGCGCAGCACGTTGCCCGCGCCCACGCTCGGCAGCTGATCTACATCGCCCACCAGCAACAGGTGCGAGGTGGTGCGAATGGCTTTTAGCAGGTGAAAGAACAGCATCAGGTCAATCATGGAGGCTTCGTCCACGATCACCATATCCGCGTCCAGCGGGTCATCCTCGTCATGCTCGAACTCGCCGCCTGCCGAGTAGCCCAACATGCGGTGGATGGTCGAGGCGTCGCGGTCGGTGGCTTCCGACAGGCGCTTGGCGGCGCGTCCGGTGGGGGAAGCCAGCCGCACGGTGCGGTCTTTCGCCTCCAGCGCGTGAATCACCATCTGGAGCGTGGTGGTCTTGCCGGTGCCGGGGCCGCCCGTCAGCACGCTCACTTTGCTGGTCAGGGCGGCTTGCACCGCACCCTGCTGCTGCGGCGTGAGCGCCACGTTGTTCTGCTGTGCGACTTCGCTCAGGAAGGCCGGCCAATCCGTTTTGCGCCATGTTCCCGCCATCACGGAAGGGCTTTTTGCCAGTAGTCGCAGATGTTCGGTCGCGCCCCGTTCGGCGTGGTAGAAGGCGGGCAAGTAGATGGCTTGCACGGTGCTGCCATCGGGGGCGCGAATTGATTCGGTGAACAAATCTTCCGCGAAAATGGCATGATTGAGCAGCCCGTCAATCTCGTCGGCTTTGTCCACCTTGAGCAATTCGACGGCGGTGTTGACGAGGACGGTGCGCGGCGCGTAGGTATGCCCGTCCAGCGCCAGCCGATTGAGCGCGAAGCTCAAGCCCGCCCGTAGGCGTTGCGGCGAATCCGGCGGCAACCCCAGTTTGACCGCAATCGCGTCCGCCTTGATGAAGCCGATGCCGAACACCTCGTTCGCCAGCCGGTACGGGTCTTCTTTGATCTGGCGCACTGTATCGCTGCCATACACATCGGTAATTTTCTTCGCCATCCGGCTGCTCAGGCCGTAGCCTTGCAGAAAAATGAGCGTCTGCCGTTGCGCTTGATTTTCGCTCCACGCCTGCTGAAGCGAACGGGCGAGGCTGGTCTTGAGACCGGGAACTTCCTCGATGCGGTACGGTTCGCGGTCAAGGATGTCCAGCGTTTCCAGCCCGAAATGCTTGACGATGCGCTCGGCGGTGATGGGGCCGATGCCCTTCACGATGCCGCTGCTCAAATAGTTGATGATGCCGATTTCGCTGGTGGGGACAACCGGCTCAACCATTTCGGCGCGGAATTGCAGACCGTACTTGGGGTCGTTGAACCAGTCGCCGGAAAAGTTGACGGACTCGCCCACGCCCAGTGCAGGCATCGTGCCGACAATGGTCACAGTGCCGTCACGCGCCGTCGTGCCCGGAGCCTGTTTCTTGTCCGGCGACAATTTAAGGACGGTGTAACCACTGTCCTCGTTGTAAAAGGTGATACGTTCGATGGTGCCGCTAATCGTTTCCATAAGTGCCGATTGTAGCACATCAGGGCGGGCGAGGCGTTAAGCGTCCCCTCCAAAAAACCGTTATGGTCGTTCAAAATTCGACGGGATGACCCGGTTTGAAAAGGGTGATACACATCACCTCCGAACCATGACCGCACGACAGTGATTTTAGTTCATACTCATTGTAATGATCGTTGCATCGTAGCGGCTGAATACATTTTTGATTCGTTCTAGCAGCCGGCAGATTGCTCCCAGAAGGGCTATTCTGTCGGCTGTTGTGTTGTGAATAGGGAGATTTCTGATGAACCGCACAAAACTAGGGTTGTGTGTTCTCGTCGGGCTGGCGGCGCTAGGCGTGCTGCCGGTATCTGCACAGGAAGTCGCTGCGCCAAAGCCCATCATCATTGATACTGACATGGCAATGGATGATTGGATGGGCATTTTGTATTTGCTCCAGCGCACCGATATACAGGTGTTGGCGGTGACGGTCAGCGGGACGGGCGAAGCCACCTGCGACCCCGGCGTACAAAACACCATGAATCTGCTGGCGCTGGCTGGAAACCCCGATATTCCGGTGGCTTGCGGGCGCGAAACGCCACTGAAAGGAACGAACACCTTCCCGCAGGACTGGCGCGACGCGGTTAATGTGATGTACGGGCATACGCTGGAAGCCAACCCGAATCCGCCAGTTGGCCTGACCGCCGTCGAACTGCTCCAGCAAACCCTGAGCAGCGCGACAGAGAAGGTCACGGTACTGGCGCTGGGGCCGCAGACCAACCTTGCCGAACTGCTTCAGGCCGATCCGGCTGTGATCGAACACATCAGCATGATTTACGTGATGGGCGGCGCGTTCGATGTGCCGGGAAATGTGAATAGTGGCGGCAATACCACCGCCGAATGGAACACTTATGTAGACCCGCTGGCGCTGGCACAGGTGATCGCCAGTGGTGTCCCGGTGACGTTCATTCCGCTGGATGCCACCAATCAGCTACCGTTGAACTTGAAGTTCTACCGCAAGCTCTCTGCAAATCGGACGACGCCAGA
>CAIPFY010000154.1 GCA_903864435.1 uncultured Chloroflexota bacterium
CAGCGCCCGCAGCGCCGCCACCAGCGCGTGGTGCTGCGGGGCAATCTGGCTCTGCACAAACTCGTCTACTGTCATTTCGCCTCGCACAACCGCCTAGAACACCGAGAAGTAGTGCTCAAAGAAGCGATTCACATTCGCCTGCCCGCTGACGGTGGTGATGCCCACCAGTTCGGCCTGCGGTTGTGCCAGCAGATACGCCAGACACATCGCGTCATCCAGCGCCGAACCAATATCCGTATCCAGCAGAATCTTCATGGTTTTATCTCCCATGATTATTTCTTGAAGAATAACGCTAATGCCGGATTCCAACTAATAGGGGATGCGCGAAATCAGCCCTCTCCTTCTGTAGGTTTATCTGTGCGGGGGCGGGGTGTAATCCGCTTCAAGATGGCTTGGGGTTGGCGCGTATATCGCTGCAAGAAATCGAACGCTTCTTCAAGATCAGAAAATTGCTCATAAATGATATTGCCAGAGTCAACTTCTAGCGATATTTCAAATCGGACAATCTGAGGGGACTCCGGTAGCGGCTCTAACACCGCATCAATCGCCCTCTCAACCAGATGTTTTCCCAAGATCGGACGATGATTCCGGTTCCTGCGGTTGCACATCAACAACTCGACTTTGCCGTGTCTTGCCACCATCTTGCGCCAGATTTTCACCATGCTCTCCGTTCCACAAAATGCCGGGGCGGGGAATCCGGTAATAGTTTGAATCATTCTCGATGGGGATGACAGGTTTTTTCTGCACCCCGCGCTCAAAGCGCCCCACCGCGCCTTTCAGGTAATCCTCGGATAACTCGATACACTGCCAGTGGCGCTCCAAGCGTTCGCACACTTCGCCTGTGATACCGCTGCCGCCGAACGGGTCAATTACCCGATCACCTTTGTCAGTGAGCATCCGCACGAAGTATTCGGGCAGATCTGCTGGGAATCGCGCCGGATGAACCGGCAGATCGTGTTCCTGACAGTAGCGAATATAGTAACTATTGCTTTCGGTATTGGGAATAGCGATCAAATTAGGCGGAATTGCCGCCCCATTATTCTGACTAAATTTGTCGCTAATGTCGTGACCGGAAGGCCGCCGCTTGGCCTTATACCCGTTGGAGAGCAGTTGCTTCATGCTGGGGCTGTACGGTTGAAGCACGCGGCGATTACTGGCTTTAGGCCACGGTGTTTTTGACAACCACCACACCGTATTGACCGCATCCTTCACGCGGATTCGCCGCACTGTCACCCATTCGGCGGGCGAAGGCAGCTTGGAGGGATTCCACCAGTAAAACTCCTGTGCCAGATGGAAGCCATACGCTTCACACAGCATAATCAGTAACTTGAAATGATACAGATGGCGCGTGGGCAGCCCTTCGTTCCATGCGCCGCCGATGTCAATCACAAGGCTGCCCGTATCCTTCAACACCCGATGAAACTGTTCAGCAAACGGTTGGAACCATTCGCAGTAATCATCCGCATGAACGTTGCCGTAGTCCTTTTTGCGGACGAGGCCAAACGGCGGACTCGTCATGATGAGATCAACCGAAGAATCCGCACAATCGGCTAACACATCCAGCGAGTTTCCAAGCGTGAGTTCACCGAATGCCGTGTGATGATAGGTGCTGTATGGATTAGGCATTGTGGTTACTCAATTTCCAATTTTTTCAACCGCATCGCAGACTGCGCTTCACGCTCAAACGCATCTACAATACTGGCAGGATGTGCCATAATACGCTTCAGATCATTTCCGTCCAGCATCACAATGGCGAGGTTGGTTGTGGACATGATGCTGTTGGCGTAGCGCCGCGCTTCGTTTCCGATATCTCCCGTCGAAACCATGACAATCGCGTTGCTTTTCAAAAAACTCGTTAGCCCCACTTCTTTAGCCACATCATCCAGCGCCACCCGTGCGGTATTTTTGCACTGAATCTGCCAGCGGGAATACACCAATCGCGTAGATTGAAAGACGAGATCAACTTCCGCGCCGCCTGTAGCCGTCCCCCGCAACCGAGTCGCCAGATATTCCATATCCACCAAGCGCATCAGCTTGAAAGCCAGTGCTTCTAACGCCAACCCCGCCACATAGCGGTCATCCGAGCGCACCTCATCCAGAATATCCTTCAGCGGTTTCTTGAGCAATCGCCGCAATTTAGGATCAGTCTGCGTTGCCAGTTGGTCAAGCAGCGGTTCGATGATGTCGGCAACCAACCGCGAGGTGGGGGTGACGAGGAACGGTTTCGCGCCCCGTCCGCTGGTGGTTTTCTCCACTTCGATATACCCCGCGTTCACCAGCGCATCCAGCACCAGCTTCGGCAGACTCTTTTCAGGGAATTTCACGCCATACGTCGCCGCCGCCAAATGAGCAATCTCGTTTGCAGGCTGTGGGGTCATCACACCCGTATTCGCAAGCGCACGCACAAATGCCCGCTGCTCGGCGGTCAATTCCGCCAGCACTTCAAACTGTTCGGGACGAATGCCGAGTACCGCCTGCAAGCGTATCTCATCCACCTGCCAGCGTGTCCCCACAAAGATACCGGCTTTCGCCAGCCACAGCCGCATCATGCTC
>CAIPFY010000155.1 GCA_903864435.1 uncultured Chloroflexota bacterium
AAAGGGGGGGGAGTTTCGCAGAATTACAAAACACATTCTTCCCTCAATAATTTCTTTTATTGCACGAATCGCAAACACAAAGTAAACCTAAAAAATAACGTAATAGGCGCACTAATTCGAGTTTCGCAGAACGCTCATTTTGGGGGTGTTTTTCGGGGGGGCTGCTCGTGGCACACTTTGCGGCGGTCAGACCGTCGGTGCCAGTAGCCGGATGAGATCGGCGCGGCTGACCACCCCCACCAGCACGCCCTCCCGCGTGACTGGCAGCACGTCCAGCCCGTAGTCCACCATCCACCACGCCGCCTCGCTCAGTGCGTCCTCCTCGCGGGCACAGGGCACGCTCCGGCGCATGATGGCGCTCACGGGCAGCCGCGCAAGGGTGCTTTCCGGCGGGGCGGCGCAGGGGTGTCCGCTGGCATCCAGCGTGGGGCGTTCGTACAGATCGCGCTGACAGAGCATCCCCATCACGCGGCCTTGCGCGTCCAGCACCGGCACGCTGCGGACGCGCAGTTCGTTCATGGCGTGGATAACCTGCCCTACCGGTTGGTCGGCAGAAGCGGTGAGCAGCGGCGGGGTCATCAACTGGCGCAGGCGCATGATTGCCTCCGGTTCATGGGTGTATAGAAAGATGCTCGATAGGCATCAAGTTCAGGCAGAACGAGTCCCCGCCCCCTGCCCATTTCAGGGGGTGTTTTTTGCCGGACACCCCTCAACCTAAAACCTCACCCCCCCAGCCCCCTCTCCGTAGTAACAGCGAGGGGGAGCAAGCAGCAGACTCTTTCACCCCTCTCCAAAGCGGTACTCCGCGTGTTGGAGAGGGGACGGGGGTGAGGTTCTTCAAAAACCTACCCTCGTAAGGCCGGGGGGCGCGGGCTAGAAATCGAACAGATCACCCAGCAGCGAACGGCGCTTTTTGTGTTTGGCGTCCTCGTCGTCATAGGGGTAGCTGCCTTCCAAGCGGTAGTCGTCGCCGCGTTTGCTGCTGACGGGCGCTTGGGCGGCGGATCGCTCGATAATTTTGTCCAGTTCACCGCGATCTAACCAGATGCCCCGGCACTGTGGGCAGTAATCAATCTCAATCCCCTGTCGTTCGGTCATCTGTAGTTCGCTGCCATCAATCGGGCATTTCATGGTGCATACTCCTTATACTCGGTCAGCGCATCGGCTACAGGCGCTTGCTGCGGTCATAGCGCGGTGCTTGCGGGCGTTCATGGTCATCTTCTTGATGATAGTCTTTAGTCCCTCGTTTCCGAAATCGCATCACCGGATGAGCATCCAGCCACGCTTGTTCTGCCAGCGCCCGCCCGGATTTGCGCGGGCGCGGGATGTCTTCCTGATCGTTCAACGCTTCAATCCATTGGATAGGCATAGTATCACCTCCACCTCACCCGCTTACCCGCTGCTGCCGCCCCGACTGCCAGCGCAGCGCCGGGGTCAGCGCCCGCAGCCGCGCCACGCGCTCGGCGGTGGGGGGATGGGTGCGGAACAGGCCGAGCAGCCCGCCGCCCGTCAGCGGATTCACGATGTACAGATGCGCCGTGCCGGGGTTGACCGCCGTTTGCGGCTGCATCTGGGGCGGGAGCGCCGCCCGCTGCTGCGACCAGCTTTCCAGCTTTTCCAGCGCCTGCGCCAGCGGTTCGGGGTCGCCCACGATGAGCGCACCGCCTTCGTCCGCGCCAAATTCGCGGGCGCGGGAGATGCCCAGCTGGATCAGCAGCGCGATCAGCGGCGCGAGGATGATCGTCAACAGGCCGCCAACGATGCCCGCCCCGCCTTCATCCTCGTCATCCCCGCCGAAGCCGCCGAACAACATACCCCACATCGCCATATCCGCCAGCATCCCCACCACGCCGGCGAGGGTGGCGGCGACGCTGGAAACCAGCGTGTCGCGGTTCTGGATGTGCGCCAGTTCGTGCGCCACCACGCCCGCCAGTTCGTCGCGGGTGAGCAGGGTCAACAGGCCACCCGTGACCGCCACTGCGCCCTTTTCGGGGCTGCGTCCGGTGGCGAAGGCGTTCGGCATCGGGCTATCAATCAGGTAGACACGCGGTTTGGGGATACCCGCCCGCCGCGCCAGATCAGCCACCAGATGATGCAGGTCGGGCGCTTCAGTCTCGCTGACTTCCTTTGCGCCGCTGAAGCGCAGCGCGATACTATCGCTGAACCACCATGCGCCCATGTTCATCAGGGCTGCCATGATGAACGCGATCAGCATTCCGCCCGTGCCGCCCAACGCGCCGCCGATGGCGACCACCAGCCCGGTGAGCAGGGCGAAAAGCAGTGTGGTTTTGAGTGTGCTTTGCATGACGATACTCCTCATTCAATCCGCATTACGATAAAAGTGTGAACACAGACGAAACCACCTAGCGATCAATCACTTCCTGCTGCGATGAGCCTCCTTGAACATCTCGATCGTGTTTCAGATGCGGGATTATGACAGCACCCCGCGCCGGATGAGCAGCTTTTCGATCTCCACCCCCGCGAACACCACCATACTCAGCAACAGGCTGATTCCCAGTTGTTCCAGCGTCAGCGGCGTGGTGTTGAAAATCTGGTTGAAGAACGGCGCATAGACCGCGATCAGTTGCAGCACCAGCGTCGCCACCACCGCCAGCACGAGGAAGCGGTTGCCGAAGAAGCCCACGCTGAAGGTCGATTCGCGGTGCGAACGCAGCCCTAGCGCGTGTCCCATCTGCGCGATGGTCAGATAGATGAAGATCATGGTGTTCCATGTGTACGGGTTGTAGTTCATGCCGGCTTCCAGCGCGTAAGCCTGCGTCAGTTGGTCAGGGGTGATCCCCAGTTCACCGGCTTTGGCCTGCACTCCGGCGGCATCGTTCGGGTCGAACTCCACCCGCTGCGCTTCGACGATCTGTTCGAAGGTGATCCCCAGTTGCGCCGCCATCGGTTCGGCTTCGGTGCGATAGTTGCCGAACGACCACAGTGCCAGCAGCAGGCCGGTGCCGCCTAGCAGCAGCCCGACGATCACGATATGCCGCGCCAGCCCGCGCCCGAAGATGCTCTCGTTGGGGGCATACGGCGCACGGTGCATCCCGCCCTTCTCGGATTGTTCCACGCCCAGCGCCAGCGCCGGAATGCCATCGGTAATCAGGTTCATCCACAGGATTTGCAGCGTGGTCAGCGGGATGGTCATGAAGGCCACCATCTGCGTTGCCAGCAGGACGAACAGTTCGCCGGTATTGCTGGCGAGCAGGTACTTCACGAAGCGGCGCACGTTGTCGTAGATCGTGCGGCCTTCCTCGACGGCGCTGACGATGGTGGCGAAGTTGTCGTCCACGATCACCATGTCGGACGCTTCTTTGGAAACCGCCGTGCCGGTGATGCCCATCGCCACGCCGATGTCGCTGCGCTTGAGGGCGGGGGCGTCGTTCACGCCGTCGCCGGTCATCGCCACCACATGCCCCTTGCTCTGGAGCGCCTGCACGATGTTCAGCTTATGCTCCGGCGACACACGGGCATAGACCGAGACTTTTTCCACTACTTCTTCCAACTGCGCCTGCGAAAGCAAGCTCAGATCGTGCCCGGTCATGACGGTATCGTTCTCGCCAGCAATTTTCAGATCACGGGCGATGTTGAGCGCGGTCAGCGGGTGGTCGCCGGTAATCATCACCGGACGGATGCCGGCAGCGCGGCACAGCATGACCGCCTCTTTCACTTCGGCGCGGGGCGGGTCAATGATGCCCGTCATGCCCACGAATACCATATCCTTCTCGACGGCTTCCGGTGTCCATTTGTCCGGCAGCGCCGCCATCCGCGTGAACGACATGCCCAACACGCGCAACCCCTGCTGTGCGAGGTTGTTGTTGGTCTGCTCGATGCGGGCGCGCATGGCGGCATCCAGCGGGACGATCTCGCCGTCCATCCATGCCCGATCACAAATCTCCAGCAGGCTGTCTACCGCGCCTTTGGTGATCGCCAGATACTGCCGATTCAGGCGGCGCAGCAGGTCTTTCAGGTAGATTTCGATGCCTTCATCCGGCTTCTGCGCCTCGTTCAGTTGATGCACGGTGGTCATGCGCTTGCGTTCAGACGAGAACGGTACTTCGCCCACACGGGGGAACACCGCATCCAGATGCGGCTTCAGGATGCCGAAGCGGGCGGCGGCCACCACCAGCGCGCCTTCCGTCGGGTCGCCCACCGCCCGGAAGCCGGAAGCGTGGGTTTCGTCGGTTTCCAGCGCCGCGTCATTGCACAGGCTGTTGCCAGCCAGCAACAGCGCCCGCGCGGTTTCCAGCGGGTCGGGCTGACGGCTGTTCAGGTTATTCGCGCCGTTCCCGGTCGCCTGCGACTGTTTGCCCACTTGCAGCACATCGGTCATGCTGGTGGTTTTGCCTGCCACATCCACAACCGTGACGGTCATCTTGTTCTCGGTCAGCGTGCCGGTCTTGTCCGAGCAAATGGTCGTGACCGAGCCGAGCGTTTCGACAGCCGGTAGCTTGCGGATGAGCGCACGGCGGCGCAACATGCGTTGTGCGCCCAGCGCCAGCGCAATCGTCACGACAGCGGGCAGCCCTTCAGGGACGACGGCGACGGCAATCGCCACCGCGTTCAGCAGCACTTCTTGCAGGTCATCGCCCGTCGTCAGGCCGACCACAAAGGCCAGCGCCATCACCACCAGCGCGAGGACGAGCAGCACTTTGCCCAGTTCGTCCATGCGGCGCTGAAGCGGCGTTTTCTCGCTGCCCACGCTCTGAATCAGTTCGGCGATATGCCCCAGTTCGGTGCGCATCCCCGTTTCCGCCACCACTGCCACGCCGCGCCCGTAAGTGACGGACGTTCCCATGTACAACATGTTGGAACGATCGCCCAACGGGGCATTGGCTTCGTGCAGCGCCGCCACCGATTTCTCGACGGGCTGCGATTCGCCGGTGAGCGAGGCTTCCTGCACCTGCAAATTGGCGGCCTCGATGATGCGCGAGTCGGCGGGGACGACGCTGCCGGCTTCCAGCAGCACCACATCGCCGGGGACAAGCTGCGCCGAGGCGACATCCAGCGTTTTGCCGCCGCGCCGGACGCGCACCAGCGGCGCAGCCATCTTCTTGAGCGCGGCCATCGCCTGTTCAGCGCGGTATTCCTGCACCACGCCCAGAATCGCGTTGATGATGACGATCGCCATGATCGCAATCACGCTGTCCACTTTGCCCAGAAAGGCCGAGATGACCGCCGCGCCGATCAGCAGCAGCACCAGCGGGTTCGTCATCTGCTCCCACAGGATTGCCAGCGGGTTCTTCAGCCCTTTCTCGACCAGTTCGTTCGTGCCGAATTCGTTTAGCCGCGCCGCTGCCTGCGCCTCGTCCAGCCCGTGTTCCGGCTGGACGCTCAGATCGCGCATGACCTGCGCGGCTTCCAGCATGTGCCAGCGTGGGCGATTGCCTGTGGCGGTGGCCTGTTGAGTAGGTGGAGTCATACTTTGTTGTTCCCCGTTTTTACAGTAAATAAAAAGCCGACAGCCCCCACCCAACAGAAACCGTACCCTGTTAAGCGCACTTTGGATGGGGTTGTCGGCCTACATCTCGACTCGCCCGATGGGCGCTTCGGTGGGTCTGCCGTTGTTCTGCGTCAATCTTCGCACCGAATGGGGCGGATTAAGCAGCACTATAGCATGTTTTGTGAACGTTTCACCCCCTAGAAAATGGGGGAAGGGTATGAGGGGTGGGTGAGTCCCAAGCCCCTCAGCCGGAGTGTGCGGGGCGTTACACGAACAGGTCGGTCAGGTCGGTGTCCACCGTCAGCACGATCACGCGCTCGCCGGTTTGGGTACTCATGTCGGTGTGCAGGCTGATGAGCTTGCAACCGATGACTTCCTGCACGATGGACTCGATGATCGGGCGCGAACTCTCGAACAGCTGGCGGCGCGTTTCCTTCACCAGCGTTTTACCTTCGGGACGTTCCGCCAGCTTATACTCGGCAGGGGTGAGGATGCCGCGCAGCCGCACCAGCACCATATCGTTCAGGAAGAAGGTGCGGGCATCCAGCGGGCCGCGCCCCAGATATTCCTTCTCGAATTTGATGACGGCGCGGGTAAATTCGGCTTCGGCCTCGCCGCGTGTTTTGCGTCGCTGCATGGTGTGTAGTCCCCCTGAACGTGAACAGCAGCCGCGATTGTAACATGGGCGCAGACGTTAATCCCCTGCGGCGGCGGGCGCGTTCATGGCGCGGAGTTTGCGCGGCGAACTGATGTTCAGCGACAACCCCACTGCCAGCAGCCCTAGCACCGCCGCCGACAGGAAAATCAGGTGATAGTCGCCTAGCAAGTCGCGGAACAGGCCGCCCGCATAGCTGGCGATGCCCGCGCCGATCATGTGCGAGCAGAATATCCAGCCGTAGAGCGTGCCGAGGGAGGTGCGCCCGAATCGTTGCGCCGTCAGATTCACGGTCGGCGGCACGGTGGCTACCCAGTCGAGGCCGTAGATGATCGAGAAGATCAGCATCCCTTGCATCTCCAGCACGAAGGGCAGCGCCGCCAGCGACAGCCCCCGGAAGCCGTAGTACATCGCCAGCAGCTTGCGGTTGTCGTAGCGGTCACTCAGCCAACCGGAGGCCATCGTGCCGAAGATGTTCATCACGCCCATGATCGCCAGTGCCCACGAAATATCGGCCTCCACAAAGCCGTGTTCCAGCGTGTGCGGCAGCAGATGCGTACCGATCATGCCGTTGGTGGTGTAGCCGCAGATGAAGAAGCTACCCGCCAGCAACCAGAAGTCGCGGGTGCGAATCGCGTCGCGCAGGCTGGTCTGGCGCGAGTCGGTCTGTGCGGTGGCGGTGCTGGCTTCCCCTAGCGGTTCCGCGCCCACATCCGAAGGGCGATTGCGCATGAAGATCAGCACCAGCACCAGCGCCGCCACTGCCGCGCTCGTCAGCACGCCGAACACGCTGCGCCAACCCGCCGCCGTCACCAGCGCGATCAGCGCCGGCACGAAGATCAACTGTCCGGCGGCGCTGGCTGCCCCGAAGATGCCCACCACCATGCCCCGGTAGCGGTTGAACCAGCGCAGCGCCACCGTCGCGCCGAGGACGTTTGTGACCGTACCCGTCCCCACGCCCACGATCAGCCCCCAGAACAGGTGCAGTTGCCACAATTGCTGCAAGGCCAGCAACGGCACAAGGCCAACGCTCACCAGTGCCAGCCCACCCATCATCACGCGGCGCGGGCCGAAGCGGTCTACCAGCGTGCCACCGATGGGGCCGCCGAAGCCGAACGCGAACAGGCTGACCGCAACGGCGAACGAAATGCTGGCACGATCCCAGCCAAATTCGGCTTCCAGCGGCTTGATGACCACGCTGGGGGCGGTGCGCACCCCGGCAGACACCAGCAGCGCCACGAACGTGACCGCGACCACGACCCAACCGTAAAAAAAGCGCCGAGATTTCATCAACTATCCTTTTGAAAAACCGTTCGGCTATCTTAAGGGAAGTGGTGCAATCCTGCCAGCGCCACACGAGTCCATGCGGGCGATGCTATTCATACACGGTGCAACCGCGTTCGCGCAGGTCATCCAACCATGCAGGCAAAACGCGCAGCTTGTTCCAGCGCAGATCGAGCTTTTCCAGCGCGGGCAGGTGGCACAGGCTGTCCGGCAGCGCGGTCAGCTGATTCCCGCGCACATCCAGCAAGCGCAGATCGCGCAGCCCATCCAGCGTATCCGGCAGGGCGCGGAGGTGGTTGTTACGGAGCGATAAATGCGTCAACCGTGACAGATGCCCGATCGAGTCCGGCAGCGCGGTCAGGCGATTGTTCTGCACATCAAGCTGACGCAGCGCGGACAGATGCCCCACACTTTCCGGCAGCGTGACCAGCGCATTGTCCATCAGGTGCAGTTCGCGCAGGTGAATCAGCTTGCCGAGGGTATCCGGCAGCGCGGTCAGCCGGTTATGGTACAACCGCAACTCGCCCAGCGCGGTCAAATCGCCCAGCGCATCCGGCAGCAGGGGGAGCGCGTTATGCGTGGCGCTCAGGTAGATCAGCGCCGATAGCCGACCGAGCGCATCCGGTAGGGTGGTCAGGTCATTGTCGCTCAGATACAGAAATTCCAGCGCGGACAGATCACCGATGAACGCCGGTACGGTTTGCAGCCGATTGTGCCCCGCATCCAGTACACGCAGTTCACGCAGGTGAGCGAGACTGGTGGGCAAGTCACGCATCCCGCAGGTGTGGAGATACAGGCGGCGCAAGCGGGGCAGCGCGTCGAAACGGTCAGGGATCGCCTCAAGTGGATTTTCGCCCAGCGACAGGGTTTCCAGTTCGCTCCGCTCCCACACAATCGGCGGCACAGCCGTCAGATGGTTGCGATGCAGGATCAAACTGCGTGTGCCGGGTGGGACGGCCTCCGGTGCGAGCGTGGTTAGCCCGCGCCCTTCCAGATCAATCGCGGGCGAATCTGGTATATCGGTCATCGGCGGGATGTCCTCCGGCTATCTATGCGGGGATAGCATAGCGCCTCATGGGGACAAATGAAAACGGGGGCGCTGGTGTGCGCCCCCGTCTAATGCTGTCACTCAGCCATTGTTTCGCTGTTTACCATCTTTGCGAGCGCAGGTTATCCACTTCGGCAAAATGTGCATCATCCGTTATCAGCGTCAGATCGTACTGGATGGCAATTGCGGCAATCCAGATGTCATTTTCAGGGATAGGACGACCTTTTGCCCGTAACCCCTGTTTGACCTGCCCGAATACATCGGCAGTATTCGCATCCACATCTAGGATGAAGCGATTGACGATGTACGCGGTGACGTTCTGTCTGTTCGCCTCCACCCGTCCCGATTTATACGCGCCATAATAGAGTTCGCCTATCGCCACCACAGGCAAGAATACATCGGTGGCGACGATCAGCAGTTTCTTTAAAGCTTCATCCCCGCGCTGTAGAGCGATGATGGCGTTCGTATCCAGTAAGAATTTACTCCCAGCCATGCCAATCAATCTCCTCACAGCCTTCTGCTATCGCGGCTTCCATTTCATCCAGCGACTGCGCGTCAAAGACGCCTGTCGCCGCCACAATGCTCGCGCCGGGTTCACCTTTGATGACAGGTGTCTTGGTCAGAATCAATGCGAAATTCAATAGGCGTTGTTGCTGGGCTTCATCCATTTTATTGAACTGCTCAATGAGTTGTTCGCTCAATGTCACCATCGCTCACCTCCGTTCAACAGCTTACGCATATTATAAGCGATGCGTTCTTCAAATTCGTGGGCTTTAACTTCTGCATTAGGTTTCCGGGCAGCGCCGAATCAAACGGGGGCGCTGGTGTGCGCCCCCGTTCGTGGAGAGGAGTGTGAGGGGATTACGAGTTGGGGACGACTGTCGCCTCCGGCGTAGCAGCCGGGTCGGTGGCAGGTGCGTTCCACTGGTCGCCCATGCCGCCGTGACCACCACGCCCACCGTGACCGCCACGCCCGCCGCGTCCGTCAAAACCGTTCTGACCGTTCGGGCCGAAGGCGTCCGCCGTCCACACCTTACTGAAGCCGACTTCCAGATTGGCCTTCAGCAGCGCGAGGTGCGCGTCTGCCTGTGCCTGCGTCAGCGTGCCATCGGTAACGGCTGTCGTCAGGGTTTCAGTTTCGGCGGCGATCACCGCATCAATGAGGGTGCTGACTTCGATGCCCTTTTCGGCAGCCAGATCAGCCACCGTCTTACCGCCTTGCAGCGCCGTGAACAGTTCATCTGTAGTGATGCCCAGTTGTTCGGCAACGATGGTCAATTCCTGCCCGTGCCCGAACCCGAAGCCGCGCATGGGGCGGGTGTCGAGAGTGGTTGCCGAGGTGGTGGGGGCGGTGCTGCCGGTGGTGCTGTCGGCGGGAGCCTGCGCTCCGGCGATGCCAGCCGCGCTGGCGAGAACAGCGAGAGATACCACGAATGCGCCCAGTTTTGTTCCGATAGTCTTCATTACAATAGCCTCCAGATTACAGTCCAACACGCTCGATGTGTGTTAGTGATATCTGAAGAATAGCAAGCGCGTGTGGAGAATTTATGGAGATGTGAAATCAGTTTTGGGATGAGAATCAAACAGGGGCTTCGCGCCCCTGTTTGGTGTGTTCAAGCGGGTGATTTAGCGGCGCTGGGTGCGGGCACGCAGGTTGAACAGCGCGAAGGCGAATAGGATGACCCCTAGTGCGAGGCACGAACCCAAGCCGCGCAGCAGCACGTCCGTCTGCCATCCGTACAGCAGCAGCGAGCGCATGGATTCCAGCAGGTACGTGACCGGGTTGTACTCGGCGGCGGTCTTGATCCAGCCAGAGAGCAGGCTGACCGGAACGAAGGTGGCGGTCAGGAAGGTCAGCGGGAAGAACAGGAACGAGCCGCCCTGTGTGGCAGCGGCGCTACCCGTCCGTAGCGCGATGCCGACGGTGAAACCGCTGAAGCCGGTGCCGAGCAGCAGCGCCAGACCCATGACCGCCAGCAGGCCGCCAAAACCGGTTTCCGGCTGCAAACCCATCAGCAGGCCGAGGGTCAGCACGACGGCAGTTTGTAGCGCCAGCACCAGCGCGCCGGCCAGCATTGCGCCGAGCAGCAGCGCCCCACGACTCATCGGGGTGAGCAGCAGTTTGTCGAAGTAGCCGCTTTCGATGTCGCGCACGATGGCCTGTCCCGCGATGCCCGCGCCACTGAGCGCCGAGCTAATCACCGAGACGGGCAGGATGAACGCCAGATAGCTCTTGCCGGCCAGACCGGGCAGGAAGTTGGAGGCGTTGCCGAGTGACGAGTTATACACCAGCAGGAAGAACGCGCTGATGATGATGCCGGGGATGACCGCTGCCGGTTGGCGGAAGGTCGTCCGCAGCACGCGGGTGGTCATGATGCTGAGTTGCAGCAGGAAAGGTGCGCTTTCGGCGCGTTCGCCAGCGTGGCGAACATTCAAGGCAGTGTTGATATTGGAAAGAACGCTCATAATCAGTTTCCTTTGTCGGTGTTCTCGTCAGATCGTCAGGTGATAAATAGGCTTAGGCGACTTCGGGTTCCGGTTCGGCCTGCACGTCGAAACGCTGGCCCGTCACCTGAAGGAATACGTCATCCAGCGTAGGCTGGGTCAGCGTGAGCGACACCGGCTCCAGCGTGTGCTGTTGCAAGCGGGTCATCACAGCGGGAACGGCGGCGGCGGCCTGATTCAGATACAAGCGCAGCACCTTGCGGTCAGTCTGCAAACGGGTCGCCATCTCGCCCAACGCGCTCTTGGCGCTGTCCACATCTTCCTGCGTGCGGAAGGTGAGGTTGATGGACTCGCCGCCCAACGAAGCTTTCAGTTCCGCCGGAGCGCCTTCAGCCACGATCTGCCCGCGATCAATGATGGCGATACGATCCGCCAGTTCATCGGCTTCTTCGAGGTATTGGGTGGTCAGGAAAATGGTCATGCCCAACTGCTGATTCAGGCGGCGAACCTCGTGCCAGATGTCGCGGCGGCTGGCGGGGTCGAGTCCGGTGGTCGGCTCATCGAGGAACAGGATGGCCGGCTCATGCACCAGCGCCATTGCCAGATCGAGGCGGCGGCGCATACCACCCGAATACTTGCCCACGCGGCGGTCGGTGAAATCCGACAGCTTGACCAGATCGAGCAGTTCGGCGGCGCGTGCCTGCGCCTGCTTGCGGCTGAAGCCGAACATCTGCCCCTGAATGGTGAGCAGTTCGGTGGACTTCATCAGCGGGTCGAGGCCAATATCTTGCAGCGCCACACCGGCGATGCGGCGAACTTCTCCGGCCTGTGTGACCACATCCAGCCCGCCGACCAGCGCCTTGCCACTTGTGGGCAGCCCCAGCGTGGTCATGATCGAGACGGTGGTGCTTTTGCCAGCGCCGTTCGGCCCCAGAAAGCCGAAGATTTCGCCCGAATTGACTTTGAAGGATACGTTATTGACAGCGGCGAAGTCACCATACTGCTTGACTAGGTTTTCCGCAACGATTTCACGATTGAACATGGGAATAGCTCTCCTCGGTTATTACAGACTAATCGTATATGTTTTGTCCAGCTTTGGTCAATGTATTGCGCATGAATCCTTCATGATAGACCCGTAAATAATGCTCATGTCCATGCCTAAAATTAGGTAGGGCGATTTGATAAATTCGTAGTTACGAGTATTTGAGTGGTAGGGAAACCCCTCACCTGACACCAGAACACGGCTAGGTGAGGGGTGAAGCAGGTCATCGGTTGCTTCCGACGAGGCGAGGGAAAAGCGGGAAAGGGGTTATCCCATCGAGGCGTAGCGGCGGTCGCGTTCATCCGGCGCGGGCAGGTTCAGCACGCCCACCGTTTCGAGCGCGAACGAGGCCGCCACCGCGCCGTAGCAACCGGCGGTGGTCAGGTCGTGGGTGCGCTGCCAGCCCACCAGAAAGCCGCCGCAGTAAGCGTTGCCCGCGCCGGTTACATCCACCACTTCGGGGACAGGCACGATGGGGATATGCACCCGTTCCTGCGCGGAGGCCACCCACGATCCCAGTTCGCCCATCCGCAGCGCCACGATTTTCACACCGTCCGCCAGCATCGCATCCAGCAGGCGTTGCGGATCATCGAAGCCATAGATCAGGCTGGCTTCCAGCACGTTCGGGGAGACGATGTGCGCCTGCGGCAGCGCAGCACGGAAGGCGGCGCTGTTCTGCGGCTCCATAAACATCTGCTCCGGCTCCCAGAAGATGGTGGCCTGCGGGAAGGCCGCCCGCCATAGCTCGAAGTCGCTGGCATCGCGCAGGATGTGGACGGCTTGCGCGGGGCGGTAGCTGGCAGGCAGGTCAGACGGTAGCGGGGCGCGCATGAACGGGTCAATGTCCTTCACGCGGAACAGTTCGGTGCGCTTGCCGTCCCACTCGAATATTTGCCACGCCCGCATCTGTGGGAAGTCCAGCGGCAGTACGCCCTGCGTGTCGAACTCGCGGTAAATGCGGTCGGCGGCGGCTTGCGGTACGCCCGTCCCGATGGAGGCCACGAGGCCGGGGCGTTCGCTCCATACGCACATGCCCGCAGCGGCATGTACCCCGCCGCCGCCTAGAATTTCCATATCGGTGCGCCCGTCCGGGTACACGATGTCGTCAATAAAAATGCTACCCACGCACAGGAAGGGCGGGTTCACCATTGTTCAGTCGCCTCCACGCTTGTTCGTAATTTATAACCCTCACCCTAAATCCCTCTCCCTCATGGAGAGGGACTTCCAGAAAGAATCTTCTGGTTTGCTCCCCTTCGCCCTGAGAGAGAAGGGGCTGAGGGATGAGGGTTCACCTCAACAAACTACCCTTGAAAGGGGTGAGGTTCTTATCGCAGCACGTCGGTTTGCATGTGGCTGTCGCGGATGCGGCTCGCGCCTTCCTTCGACCATTCCACCGTGCGCCCGCCGCCGAAATCGCGGAAATAGGGCGTACCGAGTATCGCCGCCCGTTCCGCCGCGATCAACTCGGCGGGGATGCTGTAGACCAGCGGCGCAAAGCACTCGCGCACCTCGCCCTGCACCGGCAGCACCGTATTGACGAAGGCGCTAATCTCGCCTTCGGCCTGTGGCAGCACGCCCACGCCATCGCGTCCGATGGCCTGCGCTGCCCGCGCCATTTCCGCCATGCGATCGGCATCGAAGCCGCCCGCGCTCAACACAATCGTCGGTGTAGATGGGTGGGCGCTGAAGTATTGCAGGTGCGCCCATTCTTCGGCATCCTGCGCCATCGCCGGGTCGCCGGTGGCTTCCAGCAACTTAGCGGCGCTGAACATAGCCGCGCCGTACAGCGGCCCGCTGCCCACGAACACGAAATCACGGGCATCTGCCCAGCGTCCCACCAGTTCCTTGCACAGCGGTTCGCACACCTGAATCGTCTTTTCCATCACGTCCGCGAGGCCGAGCAGTTCGGCGCGGAGCGCGTCGGCTTTCTGCGTGGTCAGGTGGCCGCGCACTTCGCCAATGCGGATGGCCGCGCTGTACAGCGCCACCTGCGAGGCCAGATATGAGCGCACGCCGGGGACGACCATGCCGCGCATTTCGTCCGGCAGCGGCGGGACAGTAGTCAGGAACACGGTGGTAGCGGCCTGTGCCAGCGGCGAGGTGGCGCTGCCCGTCAGGGCGATGTCCACCGCGCCGGCCTTCTTCGCCAGCATGAGCGCCTCGATGGTGCGCGTCACCCCGCCGGAGACGGACACGGCGATCACCAGATTGGTCTTGGGGCCGGTATCCGCCAGATAGCCGGCGGTGTAGCGGCTGAAGCTCATGGCGGTGTGCGCCTGCGCCGGAACGCCGGCTAACTGGTGAAAGGCCAGTTCTGCGCCGACCGAGGCGTGATGACTGTCGCCGCAGCCCGTCATGTACACCCGCTTAACCGAGGTGCATAGCTCGAAGTCAAAGGTGTTTCGCGCCGAAACATCGAAGGGGTGGGCGATTTGCCGCACCAGTTCCGGCAGGGTATCAATTTGTTGGTGCATCGGGGAACGCATCAGGTTTAGCTCCTCATCCGCGCTAGTTCAAGCGCCACAACATCATCACCACGCACGCCTACGCACACATTCACACGCGGACGATCCCGCCATGCCGCCATATGATGACGGTCGGTATCGCCAATGGCCGGCCATGTCTTGCCCCGGCTGATGCCCTCGTTGGAGTCCACGCGGATAGGCCACTTCTCGACGGTGAACAGGCTGGGGTCAATCACATAGGCCACCGCTGACGAATCGTGGATGTAAATGCCATCCAACTTCATACGCTGGTTGAAAAAATTGCGGTAGAACGGCACGATGCGGGCGATATGCTGTGTCAGCGGGTCGTTGATCTTGCCGTATTCCGCCAGATGCGCGTCGCTCATAAAGACGTGGTGGGTCACATCCAGCCCGACCATCGTCACCTGCCACGCCCCCGCCGAACACCACATCGGCGGCTTCGGGGTCGTTGCGGATGTTGGCTTCGGCGGCGGGGGAGGCGTTGCCCGGCCCCAGCGCGTTGCCACCCATGACGACCACTTCTTTCACGTTCTGGGCGATGCGCGGCTCTAAGCGCAGCGCCAGCGCAATGTTGGTCAGCGGCCCGACGGGGATGAGCGTGACTTCCCCCGGCTGGCTCATGATCTGCTCGACGATGAATTGCGCCGCCGACTGGTCAACGGCTTGGGTGGTGGGCGGCGGCAGATGCACGTTGCCCTGTCCGTCGTCACCATGCACGAACGGAACCGCCCCGCTGTAGGGGACGGCAATCGGGTCATCTGAACCCTTTGCCACCGGAATATCCGTCCGTCCGGCGATTTCCATCAGGCGCAGGGCGTTGGTGGTCGCCAGTTCGGTGGTGACGTTGCCGAAGATCGTGGTCAGGCCGATCAGTTCCAGTTCGGGCGATTTCAGGGCGAAATAAATCGCCATCGTGTCGTCTACACCGGGGTCGGTATCAATAATGACTTTGCGGGGCATGATGGGTTACACCTGTACCTTCACATAGATTTTACGAGCGCGGGGGCCGTCGAACTCATAGAACAGGACGCTTTGCGAACCGCCGAGGATCAGCTTGCCGCCCTCGATGATGAGCGTGGCGCTGTGACCGACCAGCGCGGCCTTAACGTGGCCGGCAGCATCCGCCGGGGTGTCGTACTGGTGGGCGAAGTCCACGCGCTTGGGCACGAGACGCTTCAGATCGTCAATGATGTCGGTGGCGGTGGCCGCGTCCAGCGCCGAGTTGATGGTGATGGCAGCGGTGGTGTGCGGCACGAACAACACACACAGCCCGGACTGTGCGCCGGATTCCGTCACCGCCTGCCGCACCTGCGCGGTCACATCGGTCAGCGATTCGCCATTCGGTGTTTGAAGCTCAATGGTTTTTAGCATGATAGTGGATTCCATACCCCATTTTGATTGAGTACCGCCTGCACTTCGGCGCAGGTCGGCACATTTTGACCGGCTCCTAATTTTTGCACGTTGGCCGCGCCGATGGCATTGGCGAATCGCCCCGCGCCCGCCCAATCCTGCCCGCACAGCCGCGCATAGATGAAGGCCGCGTCGAAGCAGTCGCCTGCGCCGATGGTATCCACCACCGGAACCGCGAAGCCCGCCGCCGACCAGCGCCCCTCTTTGCGGATGACGGTGCAGCCCTGTGCGCCCTGTTTGACGACCAGCGTATGCGGCCCGTGCGCCAGCAGCCAGCCGTAGGCCGCCTCGCCGGACTGCCCGTGCGCCGCCAGCGGCACTTCGTCCTCGGTCATCATCAGCACATCGCTCAAGCCGATGATGCGATCCAGTTCCTCCAGCGGAACGTGCTTGACGGTGGGGCCGATGTCGAAATACACCGGCACGCCGTTGGTACGCGCTGTCGCAATCGCACGCGGCGTAATGTGGACGTTGGCCTTTTCCAGCAGCGTGTACCCCTGAAAGAACAGCGCCCCCGTCCCGGCGATGATGGCTTCCATCTCCGCGCTGAAGGGCGCGGGATTGGCGCGGTTGCTGCTGCCGATGAACACATGCTGTCCGGTGTCGCGGTCAATCAAATCCAGCACCAGCGTGGACTGCATATCCGGCATACGGGCGATTCCGCGAATATCCACGCCTTCGCGTTCCAGCACCTCACACAGGAAGCGCCCGAACAGGTCGTCGCCCACCGTGCCGACGCTGGCAACGTGCATCCCCAGCCGCGCCCCCAGAATCATGAAGTTGCCTGAACCGCCCGGTTCCGGCTGCGCCCCGCCCGATTCCTGATGCTGGAAGGGCATGACGGGCAGCTTGACGGGCGCGATCAGGTCAACGACCAGATCGCCTAACGAGACAACCGAAACGTTCATGGGCGCGTCGCCAGCGCGAACAGCCCGTCAGCGAGAGCCGGGACGTTGTACTGCTGGAAGATCGGGTCGGCGTTCAACTGCTCGATGATCGAGGGGTCGAATGCGCCGATGCCGCGATACGTTCCCGCGATGGCGCAGGCAATCGCGCCGACGGTATCCGCATCGCCGGAGAGGTTGGCGGCGTAGATCGCGGTTTGCTTGGGGTCGCCTTCCGCCATGACCAGTACGCCGAAAGCCGCGCCCACCGTCTCTACAATCGAGAGCGACGTGCCGACCACATCGAACATCTCACGCAGACGCGCCAGCGGTTCGTTGCCTTTGCGGGCAATCGCCACCGCCATCTCAATGCGGCGGGTGACGGACGGCCCCAGCCAGTAGTGCGCCTTCTGCCGTCCCAGTTCCGCGCCCAGCATACCCGCCGCGATGATCGCGTCCAGCGTGGCATCCTCACGGGTGGCGACGGCAATCGCAGCGGCTACCGCGCCCGCACCGGAGATGGCGACGCTGGTGTTATGGGTGGGGACGCAGGAAATGGCGGCGGCATCCACCGCGCCCATCGGGTCGTTGGGGTACAGCAGGCCAACGGGGGACACGCGCATGGCTGCGCCGTTGGTGTCGCCCAAGCGTCCGGTCACATACGGGTCGTCGCCGCGTTTGAGCGCCTGCACGCCGCGCCGGGTGCTGGGGCCGACGTACTTGGACGAGTCGCCGCCGGTGCGGTCATACCATTCCACAATGCCCTTGATGGTGGCCGGCAGCGTCACCCCGCCTGCGGCGATGTATTCCCGCGCCAGCGAGAACGCCTGCTCCGAGTCGTCGGTGATGCGGGCGGCAGGCAGGCCGGTATGCACTTCATGGTCAGCGGGGGCGGGCAGAAATTCGGTGATCCAGCCGAAGGCTTTCCACGTTTGATCGGGGTGGAAGTAGGCGGGCATACCCCACGCATCACCCAATGCTTGCCCGTACAGGCCGCCGAGAATTTTGTCTTTAAGTGTCACGATGAGACTCCAGAGTAGATAACTATGAGTTCGGATTGAGGCGTTTTTGCCTGAAACAATCCCCACCCCTGAAAAAGGGGAGGGGAGTCGAAACACGTACAACACTTCATCCTACGATTACAGGGGATACAAAACAGGGGCATGTGTGACCATGCCCCTGCTGAAACACACCGGCTCAGGCGCTTTGCCGCGCCATGCCGAACAACCGCCAGCCGCCAATCGTCGCCCAGATGCCGAAGCCTAGCACCACACCGAGGGGGAAGGCTACCGAGGGCTGCATGAGCAGCGAGAAGAACAGACCCAGATACACGCCCAGCGAGATGACCGACACCAGACCGCTGAAGCGGATTTGCGCGGAGATGCGCTCCACCCGTGTGAGGAACGGGATGTTGGCGCTAATCAGGGCGACAGAGACGACTGCGATCACCAGCGCCAGCGGATAGGCCACATCGTAGCCACCGAAGCCGTTGGGGGCGAGGAACAGGCTGATGGCGATAATCACGCCGATCACAGCCAGCATCGCCATGACCACATGCAGCAGGCTCAACCGCTGGACAGCCGTCCAGTAGGCGCTGTTGAAATCGCCCGTCGAAGCGGTACGCATGGCTCTCACCCGCTGCGACTGGCGCGTTTGCAGCGCGTAGATCACCAGCGCCATGACGGTTGCCACGTTGGGAACCATCAGCGGCAGCATGGACGGGATTTGCAGCGACCCGATGCGGTTGGAGAGCGCATCGAAGAAGCCGAACACCATCGAGGCGATCATTGTGCCGACGGGCGTATTGCCGCCCAACAACGGGGTCGCCAGCGCGATGAACCCACGCCCGGAAGTCATGTCGCGCTGGAACAGCGACAGGTAGCCCATGCTCATGTGGATGCCGCCCAGCCCCGCGAACATGCCGCTGAGGATGAGGGCGATGAAGCGCGTGCGCTGCACCGGAATGCCGACCGACTGCGCCGCCGAGGGATTCTCGCCGGAAGCACGCAGGTGCATCCCGAAGGGCGTGCGGTACAGCATGAACCACACCACCGCCACCGCGATGAAGGCGATCCATGTCATGATGCTCTGGTTGTCGAACACCTCGAAGAAGAACCCGCCCACTAGCGGAATGCTCTTGATGAACTCCGGCAGTTGGATGAACGGGATTTGCAGGCTGGCGAGGGTGCTGGTGTTGCCACGATCACCGGTCAGCTCGAACATGATGGCGACGGTGGCGGCAGAACCGAGGATGTTCAGCGCCACGCCAGACAAAATCAGGTTGGCTTTCAGCCGCAGATGGAAGAAACCGAGCAGCAGCGCCAGCATGATCGCCACGAACACGCCGGACACCAGCCCTAGCCATGGGCCGATCACCAGCCCCGTTTCCACACCGAACCACGTCTGCGAGTAGGCGCTGACGATCACGCCGGTGAAAGCCGAGCCGAGCATCATGCCTTCCAGACCGATGTTGGTCACGCCCGCCCGGTCTGAGATGAGCGCACCGAGCGACGGCAGTAGGATCGGCGTGGTCACACGCAGGATGGACGCGAGGAACGCCGCGCTAAAAATACCTTGAATGATTGGATCAGCCATGAGCGCCCCCCTCAGCGGCCTGCTTGGAATGTTCGGCTGTGGACTGAAGCCCCTTGCGCTGTACCCGCCGCTGCTGGAAGTACGCGATCAGCGCCTCCGCCGTGATGAGCAGAATGATGACCGCTTGAATGATGCGTACCACTTCAAAGCTCACGTTGGCGTCGCGTTCCATGAACTGCGCCCCGGCGCGTAGGTAAGCGTACAAAAAGCCTGTGAACGGGATGACGAGAGGATCGTTCCGCGCCAGCAGCGCGACCACCACCCCTTCAAACGCTAACCCGATGGAGATGTTGATGAGCAGTTGGCGGTAGATGCCCATGCTCAGATGTGCGCCCACCAGACCGGCTAGAATGCCGCTGATCGCCATCGAGAGCATGATGGTGCGGCGGGTGTTCACGCCGCCGTAGGCCGCGAATCTCTGGTTCGCGCCCACCATGCGGATTTCGTAGCCCAACGGGGTGCGGGTAATCAGCAACCAGACGGCAATCACCGCCGCGATTACGATGAACACCGCCACCGTCACCTGCGTTTCCGCCACGATGGACGGGAATATCGCGTTGTTGGTGAACTTCTCGCTGGAGATGTACCCCGCTTCCGGCGGCTTGAGCTGGAAGGTGAGTACCAGATCGTAGAAGCGAATGGCGATGGTGTTGAGCATGAGCGTCGAAACCAGCTCATTCGCGTTCAGATAGGCTTTGAGAATGCCGGGGATCAACCCCCACAGGAAGCCTGCCGTGACAGAGGCCAGTATTGCCACCGGAATGACGATCCAGGGCGACATATTGCCCCACGCCAGCGCGATCATGCCGGAGGCCAGCGCACCGAGGTACAACTGCCCTTCCGCACCCAGACTGAACTGGTTGGCGCGGAACGCAATCGCAATCGCCAGACCGACGAGGATGAGCGTGAGCGCATCCTGAATCCAGACGGCCCAGCGGTTCACGCGCCCTAACGCCCCCAACAGGAAGGCATCGTAAGCGGCGTTGGTGGCCTTGACGGTTTCGCCGATGGTGGTGCTGAACGACACCACTTCCGGGCGCACGTCCAGCGTGTACAGGCCGTCCGCCGGCAGCGTGAAATCCTGCAAGGCGGCATCTTGTTCGGTACGCAGGTCTTTGAACTGGCCAATCTGTTCGGCAGTGGCGGCGGTGGCGGTGGCGAGAGTTGCGCCGCTGGCATCCGTCAGTGCGAGTTGCAGGTCTACCAGCGAACGGTTGTTGGCGGCATAGGCCAGCAGCGTGACCACATCCCCGCTTTTGCCTGCGAAGGTGTACTGCACATCCGTCACCGGACTGCGAACGCCTTGTTTATTGAACTCGCCTTTTTCGACCCCGCCATAGCTCAAGGTTGTGCCATCGGCGGTGGTAGGCGCGGCTTCCGAAATCAGCGCGACTTCATACTTGCCGCGAGTGAACTGTGCGGCGGTATCGAGGTTGAAGAAGGCGGTGACGATATAGCCGAGGATGAGCGCGGCGACGACGGTGAGCGCCACGCGCAGCGCCCCCCATTTCAACTGGAAGATGAACAGCGCCACGCTGATGCCCACCAGCACATTCACCAGAATCACGTTCTGGTAATCGGCCTGCGCGGTCATTTCGTCTACCGAACCGTTGAACATCCGGTAGGTGATAAAGCCTGTGACGAGGGCGGCGGCTACGATGGCGATGGCCAGCCAGCCCCACGAGCGCGAAGGGCTTTTCATGCTAAGACCCCCATTTCTTCGGGCGTTTGTCGCGCCGCCCCCAGCATATAAAGACCCAATTTTTCTTCGGTCAGGTCTGGCCCGTTATTGAGAATGGCGACAATTTCGCCGTTGTACATCACCATCAGTCGGTCGGCGAGTTTCATCACCTCTTGCAGGTCGGCGGAAACCAGCAGAATCGCCAGCCCTTCGGTGCGCTTATTCACCAATTGCTGATGAATGAACTCAATCGCACCGATGTCTACGCCGCGTGTGGGCTGTGCCGCGATGAGCAGGCGGGGCGAGGACGAAAATTCGCGGGCGACGATCACTTTCTGCATGTTGCCGCCCGAAAGACCGCCCACCGGCTGCGCGGGGCCAGTTGCCAGAATGCCGAACTGCTTAATCATGTCGTGACCGTTTTGCTCGATCTCGCTCAGGTTGAGCAGGCCGGATTTGGCGAACGGCTCACGGTAGTAACGGTCAATAATCAGGTTATCCGCGATGCTGCCATCACGGGCGACCCCGTTGGTCAACCGATCTTCGGGGATGTGGGTGACGCGCTGCTCACGCACTTTGCGCGGCCCCTGTCCCAGCATGGATTGACCGTCTACATAGGCTTCGCCTTCGGTGGGGTTACGCAGGCCGGTCAGCACTTCGATGAGTTCGGTCTGACCGTTGCCTTCCACGCCAGCGATGCCCAGAATTTCCGATTCGTAAACGCTGAAAGAGGCGCGGTGTACCAGCGTGCGTCCGGCTTCGTTGGCATACGACAGGTTGCTCACTTTCAGCACCGACTTGCCGCGCTGCACGGGTGGCTTATCTACCACCATGAACACTTCGCGCCCGACCATCATCCGCGCCAATTCGGGGATGCTGGTTTCGCGGGTGTTGACCGTGCCGACCTTTTGCGCGTCGCGCATGACCGTCACCCGATCCGAGATTTCCATCACTTCACGCAGTTTGTGGGTGATGAAGATCAGGGTTTTGCCCTGATTGACGAGGCTGCGGATGGCGGCGAACAGATCATTCGTCTCTTTGGGGGTGAGTACGGCGGTGGGTTCATCCAGAATCAGGATTTCCGCACCGCGATACAGCGCCTTCAGGATTTCGACGCGCTGGCGCATCCCCACCGGGATTGCCTCGATCTTGGCGGTAGGGTCTACGTACAGGCCGTAGGTTTCCGCCAGATTTTTCGTGTCCTGAATGGCTTTCGCACGGTCTACGACCGCGCCGGTGCGCGGTTCGCGCCCCAGCGCGATGTTCTCGGCTACGGTGAACGAGTCTACCAGCATGAAGTTCTGATGCACCATGCCGATGCCCAGATCAATCGCTTTATGCGGGGTGTCAATATGCACAGGTTGATCGCGCAGGAAAATCTCGCCGGAAGTCGGCGTTTCCAGCCCATAGAGCATTTTCATCAGGGTGGATTTGCCAGCGCCATTCTCGCCTACGATGGCATGAATTTCGCCTTTTTCAACCGAAAACGAGATGTCGTTGTTGGCGCGTGTGCCGTTGGGATAAATCTTAACGATGTTGCGGGCTTCTAGTAGGGGCATAATGGTTTTTTTATGGGGGGGAAACAGGTTCCCGGCTAATGTAGAACAAGGGGCATGCGCCCCTTGTTCCGAAACAGCGATTAGGGTGGAAACTACTGGCTCAGGAACGATGCCGCGTCAAATTCCGCAGCGGGCATCGCGGCGCAACCCTGACCAACCTTGGCGGCGCTGGCTTCGTCCGCGAAGACGGTGATGACCGAGATATCGCCGGCGATCACAGCTTCGGTGGCGGCAGCAACCAAGTCCTGCACACTCTGCGGGGTGGCGGCGGTGTAGATGTCGTTGATCGAGAGGCTGACACCATTGGTGTCCAGACCCAGACCTTCAATTTCACCAACGGGCAGCGCATCTTCCAGATACAGGCCGATGGCACGGAACAGCGAGGCGTCCACGTTCTTCTGCATCGAGGTCAGAATGCGGGCGGCCTGTTCGGGGTCGGTTTCCTGAATGATCGAGGCCTGATCCGAGTCGACGCCGATGGCGAACAGGCTCTTTTCCTGCGCGGCTTCAAAGACACCGACACCGGTGCCGCCCGCGACCTGGAAGATCACATCCGCGCCCTGATCGTACATGGCGAGGGCGATTTCCTTGCCCTTAGCGGGGTCGTTCCAGCTGCCGGCGTACTGCACCAGCACCTTGCTGTCCGCGCTCACGAGGCAAGCACCCTGCTCGTAACCCACGATGAAGTCGTTGATGACGGGGATGTCCTGACCGCCGACTGCGCCCAGAACCACTTCGGGCTTGCCATCGCCAGCGACCGCGCTCATGGCCGCAGCGTACACACCAGCGAGGAACGAGCCTTCGTTCTGATTGTAGGTGATCGAGTAGACGTTCTTACAGCCGTCTACACACACTTCGGCATTGTCGTAAGGCATGGGGGCATCAAAGAAGATGAAGGTCTTGTCCGGGTACTTGTCGGCATTCTTCGCCAAGTAGTCAATCATCTGGAACGTGCCGGCGATCAGGATGTCATAGTTATCCACATCGCTCATGGCATCTTCCAAACCGGTTTCCCAGTTCTGGGGATCAATACCGAGTTCAATGGTGTTGACTTCGGCATCGTATTCATCCATCACCATGTCCATGCCGCGCTGCGCCGAGTCGAAGAACGACTTGTCGCCCAGAACGCCATTGACGACCAACGAGATTTTCAGCGTCTCGTCCTGCGCGGAAACGCTCACCAGAGAGACGACCAACAAGGCTGCGAGAACGACCAGAATCAAACTGCTTCGACGTAACATACGGATTCTCCTTAAAAAATCGACACACCCATTGGAAAAGAGTGTCATGATGGCTTGAGATTACTGAAGTTGAAAACAGTTGTCAACTGATTTGGTATAAGTCAAACACTCCGTTTGCCAATTGTATGTGTGGACGGAAAAGTTGTTTATGAGTGATTATTCTACAGGCGATAATGTGCCGCCACTGTGGGATAAAGACCGAGCAGCGTGGCGGTGAAGATCGAAAGCCAGTCCACCGCCCGCCCCACATCCACCAGATGCGCGGCTTCCTCGCCCGTGTGCGGCTCGATCATGGGTGCGCCCATCATGCCGAGGATTTGCGACCAGCGGCCTAGCGGCATGTCGTCGCTGCGCGAGAGGTAGCCAGTATTCATCTGCACGGTATTCGGGCGCAGAACGTTCACGGCGGCGCTTAAATCTACTGCGAGGGCGCTCAGGTTGGGCGGCACGACTGCGCCCCGGCTCCACGCCGAAACCGTGCCATGCGCCGCGCCCTGTCCCATCACCAGCACATCGTTCACCGTCTCGGCATCCACCACGATGCAGCCCAGCGTGGGCGGGGGGACGGCGAAGGTCAGCCTTGCCGCGCCATGCCCGAAATAGGCATCCGGCACGCCTTCCTCCTGATCGGTGAAGACCAGCAGGCAGCGGCGGTTGGCGGTGAGCAGGTCGGGTTCGATCATCTTGAGCGTGACTGCCAGCCCCAAAGCCGTCACCACGCCGAGGCAGTTATCCAGCCCCGTCCCCTGTACCACGCCGTTCTCGAAGGTGGGTTCCACGTCCATCGTCACCGTGTCGTACCACGCCAGTTCGCCTTCGTTCACGCGCAGATACACCGCTTTGCCGCCGTCCCGCGTCTCCAGCGTTCCGCGTGCGCTGATCTGCATCTGCCCATCCACGAAGCGCAGCGCCTTCGCGCCCACCCGGTATTCCGTCGTGGGGAAGCGGGTGGCGCACATCGGGTACAGCAGGCCGTCCGCCAGCGAACGAACGCGGTAGGTGGGGCGATCCATGTGCGCCAGCACGATCACATCGGCGGCGGGTTTGACTGCGCCGAAGGCCATGCCCGCGTTGCCCGTTGCGCCTATCTGCCGGATGAAATGGTCTTCCAGCCCCAGTTCGGCGCAAATGGCCTGAATATCGTCCACAATCGCGCCGGGCAACCACGCCCCGCCGGAAGGCGCATGAGCGCGTAACAGGCGGCGCAGCGTCGGCCACAACTGATCGTCGGTGTGAAAAGTGTGGGTGTCCAGCAGGTGCGAAAAAGTCTGGATAAATTCGCGCATCAGATTGAACCTCGTTTCAATGTGGGCAAGGGATGATGAAGGGCATGGGTGAGCAGTTCGACGGTCTGCGTCAGGTCGCGCAGGTCAAGCATTTCCATCTGCGAGTGTTTGCCGCGCATGGGGATGCCGATGATGGCGCTGGGCAGCCCCAGCCACGTCGCCACTTTCGAGTCGCTCATCAGGCCGTGCGTGGCATCCTGCTGGTAGGGGATGTGCTGCTGCGTGGCGACGGCCTTCAGATGAGCGCGGAGTTGCGGGTCGGCATGCCAGCCGTTCGCGCCGGAGATGTACAGGAAGGCGGTCAGCACCGGGCCGCCGCCCAGCACCACCGAACCTTTCCCGCGTGATTCGGGCGTGTCGTAGCTCACTGTGCCATCCACGAACACGGCGCAGGCCGGACGCAAGGCGTTCAGCACCGGATACGCGCCCGCGCTGTTGGTTTCCTCCTGCACCGTGCCGATCAGGTAGACGGTCTGCGCGGGATTCTGGATGTGTTCGGCGGCGGCCAGCAGCGCCGCACAGCCAGCGCGGTTGTCCAGATACGGGCTGGCGAACAGGTCGCCCATTGCGACGGGTTCGGCGGCGTAGGTGACAGGGGTGGCGATTTCGACCTGACGCGCATCGGCGGTGTGGATATACAGATCGTCGGCGCTGGCGGCTTCGTCCCCGCCCCGCGCTTGATGCTGCGAGCGCACGCCGATCACGCCGGGGGCATTCCCCACCCGCACCGGAGTCCCCGGCAGCGATTTGAGGTTGATTCCGCCCACCGCCACCACGCCCAGCGTGCCATCGGGATTATGCCGCCGGACGAGCATCCCCACCGTGTCTATATGGGCGAGGACGGCGATGGCGTTGGGGGATGGCTCACCGAAGCGGGCGATCACGTTGCCAATCGCGTCTATCCACACGGCATCGGCGAACGGCTGCCAACGCTGCGCCATGTGGGAGGCGATGGCATCCTCCATCCCCGAAAGGCCGGGGATGGCGACCAATTCGCGCAAAAGAGACGGAAAAGATGTAGATGAGGCATATGAAGGCGACATCGTAACCTGCGCTGTGTGGGATGATGATGGTAGCACTATAACCACAATTGCCCGCCGCCGCGAGTGCCGCCGACTTCCCCTTCTGGTTTTAAGGGTAGGTTTTATCAACGAAGGGAATTCTTGCACCCTTCGCCACTTGGGAGTAAGGAATGGGGAACAAAAGGACACGACATTGCGCCGTGTCCTTTACGAAAAACCACATTTTCCCCTCAACCGTTATGGCTGAGGGGATTGAGGGTGCGGTTGCGAACTAGCGCGTGAGCGTCACTTCTAACGTGCTGGTCGCGTAGTTATAGTCGCTCAATTGGACGTTCACCCGCCCGTCTTCCGGCACGGTGAAGGCTACGGTGAGCAGCACTACATCGGTGGCGTAGGCCGTCGCAAGGCTGGTATCGCCCTGCGTGACCGTCAGGTTGGGGGCGGAACCGCTGCCTTCCAGTACGCGCACCGCGAGCTGCACTTCTTCCCCTGCGCGGCCTTCAAAGCTCACCACGCCCTGATACTGTTTGTCGCTCAAAGACACGATCTGCGTGCCGTCATCCAGCGACAGCGTAGGCTGACGGCTGACCGTGATTTGCGTGCTGCCGCTGCCCCCGTTGGATTGCAGCGCCAGAATGTACGCTCCCGACTGGCTGAGAACGATCTTGAACAGTTCGGGGTCGAAGCCGGGGCCGCCATCATCATCCGAGGACAATTCATAGCCGTCCGGGCCGTTCAGCTTCAGCGACGTGTCCACGCTGCCGTTGCTCATCACCACGACGTTAATCACATCGCCCATCTCACCGTTGAAGCGGTAGAAGAAGGCGCTATTTTCGGCGTCAAAGGTCGTGGTTTGCGGCTCGTCGAAGGCAATATCCAGCAGCGCGGCGCGTTCCAGCGACAGGGTGTAACTCCCGAAAGCCGTCGAGTCGTAGCTGCGGACGTTGATCTGGTACTGACCGCTGTAGGGCAGCGTGTAGGGGCCGATCATCGAATTGGTGCCGCCGCCTGCGTCATCGTTTTCCGCAAGGCTGAGGCCAGTGCTGTCGGCCAGCACGATGTAGGTATCGAAGTCCGGCGAACTCATGTGAGCCGTAATCACATCGCCTGCTTCGCCCGTGAAGGTGTAAGCGGCGCTGGTGTTTATTTCCAGCGAATCTTCTATCGTCTGCGTCATTTCAATCGGGCGCACTTCGATGGCAGATAGGGTGATGGTGTACGCGCCAAAGGACGAGTCGAAACTGGTGAGCAAAACGGTGTAGGTGCCGCTGCTTGCCAGCGTGACCGGGCCGATGCGCGAGTCGAGATTGCCGGCGCTGTCGTCATCGGTCGCCAGTTCGCTGCCATCCGGCGCGAGCAGGCTCAGGTAGGTGTCGAACGCTTCCGAAATGGCGGTGATGGACACCGACTGACCGGTTTCCCCGGCGAAGGTGTAGCGCACGCCGCTGGAGTCCGAGATGATGCCATCCACGCTTTGCCCGATGGACAGCGTGCCGTCGCTGGTGGGAACGGGCGTGGGCTGCACGATGCCGCCTTGCAGCAAGCTGAGCATAAATTCGCCCGCCACGCCGCTGCTAAAGCTGCTCACCACAATGCTGTAATCGCCGTTGACAGGCAGGCGGAACTCACTGATGCGGGCGTTCAAGTTACCGGCGCTGTCATCGTCGCTCATCAGCACCAGCCCTGCGCCATCGTTGAGCGTCAAGAACACATCGAATTGTTCGGACGTGGCCTCGATGGTGACAACCTGCCCGCTTTCGCCGCTGAAGGTGTAGGTTTGCGTTTGCGCGTCCAGCGTCAGTGCGCCGGCCAGCGTATCGCCCATCGAAATCGCGCCGCCAATCGTCGGTTCGACAGTGGCGGGCGCAGGCGTGGGTTCAAGCGGCGCAGGCGTGGGGGTCGGGGTCGGCCCCATCGGGTCAACCGTCGCCACCATCAGCAGCAGGTTATAGTCGCCCTGCGCGTTCCCGGCGAAACTGCCCACCTGAATCTCGTACTGACCGGCCACCGGAAGCGCAAAGCTCTGGATGCGGGCGTTCAGGCTACCGGCGCTGTCGTCATCGGTTGCCAGTGACGCGCCATCGGGGCCGCGCAGTTCCAGATAGGCATCGAAATCGGTGGAAATCAGGGTAATGTCCACGATCTGTCCCAGCGATCCCGGAAAGCTGTAGACCGCGCTGGGCGCAGCGGTTGTCAGCGTGCCGTTGACCGTTGCGTTGGGCGGCGAACCGGGTTGCAGCAGCGGAATGGGTGTGCTAGGCGCTGCCGGTGTCGCCTGTGTCACAGGGGCTTCGGTGGGCGCGAGGGTGGCAGTGGTTAGCACCTGCGGCGCGTCATTCGCTGCCGCCGGGATAACCAGCAGCACCAGCAGGCCGAGTAATGCAAATGTACCTAACCATTTCAGGGACATAAATATTCCTTCCTCATGTGTGCGCCGGAAAGCACTGTCCGGTGAATATTTCATCTCACACTTCTGATTGTAGTCCAAATCCTTGCATGTGCCTGACGGCTGTCCGCCGCAACCGCGCCGATTCGCCGTTTCAATCGGACGCGGTGAACAGGTCGCGCACTCTGGCGGCCACCGCCTGCCCCATGCGAACGTGTTCTTCGGCCTCCCAGTGAATGCCGTCGCGGTCGCTGCTTTTAATCAGTTTGCCCGCATTCAGAAAGGCGCACCCATAGGTTTCAGCCACTTGCCGGTAGAAATCGGCCATCAGGCGCGATTTGGGGGCGGCTCCCGCGAACATCTGCGCGAACAGCGTTAGCTTGGCGATGGGCGGCGGGCAGACCACTAGCACCTGCGGGGCGTTCCCGCCGGGGCCACACTCGCTGCGCTGGATGATGTCAATCAGCGTTCCGACCGCGTAAGCAATATCAGACGCCGACAGGTTGAACCGGCTTTTCAGATCGTTCGTGCCTAACAGCAGGATGACCAGATCAAGCGGCTCGTGACTCTCCAGACAGGGCAGCAGATAGGTGCGCCCGTTCTTGTGCGCCCCTTCAAACGGATCGTCCCAGACGGTCGTGCGTGCCCCTAAGCCTTCTTCGATCACCCGGTAGTCCGCCCCCAGTGCCGTTCGCAGCACGCAAGGCCAGCGCGTGTGTTCATCCAAACGCTGAATTTCATCAAAACTCTCGATGGGCGGACAGCCCCATGTGTTCGAGTCGCCATAGCACAAAATGGTCTTCATCGGGATGTGTCCTCTCTCGGATTGAAAATCTCAAGGGTTGCAGAATGGGATTGATGCTACAGTCAACGTATCAAGGATGAAAATCCTGACTCCCCCCCTACGACACCGCCAGCAGCGACACACCTGCTGGCGGTGTCACTTTTTACAGCGGATGCACACCAGCCGATCCAGCCCCGCCAGATCAGTCCACAAGCGCACATTTGCTTCGGGGAGCGCCGCCTGCGCCGCTGTCAGCGCCGCCTCACCTTGATCGTAGCCGATTTCGAGGAAGAGCGCCGCGTCGGGCGCACAGGCTTGCGGTACTTGCGCCAGCAACCGCCGCACAAGGTCGAGTCCGTCCGCGCCCCCGTCCAGCGCGGCGCGGGGTTCCCACTGGCTGACGGGCAGCGTGTCCACGACGCGGCTAGGGATGTAGGGCAGATTCGCCATCACCACATCCACCCGCAGCCCGTTCTGGATGCAAGGCAGCAGCAGGTCGCCTTCCCAGAAAGTGACATTCACGCCTTGCGCCGCCGCGTTACGTTGGGCCACCGCCAGCGCCGCCGGACTGCGGTCAATGGCGAACACCCGCGCCGCTGGCACATGCGCCGCCAGCGTGACCGCCAGCGCCCCGCTGCCCGTGCCGACATCCACCACGACGGGCGCGGGAAAGGCGGCGGCGGCAGTCAGCGCGTGTTCCAGCAGCAGTTCGGTTTCCGGGCGCGGGATGAGTACATCCGGCGTGACCCAAAATTCCCGATCGTAGAAAGCGCGATGACCGATGATATAGGGCAGCGGTTCGCCCGCCGCCGCCCGCGCCAACCACGCCTCCCAGCGGGTAGCCTGTTCAGGGGTTAGCACCTGTTCGGGATAGGCCAGCAGGTGCGCCCGCCCTACAGCTAAGGCGGCGCACAGCAAAAACTGCGCATCTGATGCAGGTGAATCGCTGACCGTTGCGAGGCATTTTTTAGCTGTTTGTAATGCGTGGGCGATGTTGAGAGCCATTTTTATGGAAATTACACACAAAATTTATACGAAACTTAAATAAAAATCCCATTATTTGTAACAAACATCCCTTATACAGTATAGGAGATTGCAAGTTCGATCCGTTACGATCCTGATAACTAATGAACAGGTCGCAGCGTAAGGGGACAAATATTATGAGTGATCGTCATCAACCCAAGAACTTCCTTGAAGCCGCGAAGGATAGCTGCCCCTACTGCCATCACACGCCTGCCATCTGGCAGCACATCGGTGATGAAAAGGTGTGTATCCATTGTGGCACGCGCCATTCTACCTCGAACCCGTTTGTCACGCCGCAAATGAAAGTCACCAAGCAACCTGCGCGTTAAATCGCGTTTCGTCCGGCTTATCACTATTTGCCACGTACAGCGGGGGGATGCTCAATCAGCATCCCCCCGCTGTTTTGGGAGTCACAAGGAAAAGGGGGAAGGGGGGACAGTTAAGGGTAGGTTGTTTACGCGCCCGCGCCGAACTCCGCCATGATCGCCGCCGCGTATTTAATCCCCTTGATGTAGTTATCGAGGTGGATGTTCTCGTCCGGTGCATGCAGGTTCGCGCCGGGGTTGGCGAATCCGGTCAGCACGCAGGGTATCCACACATGGCGCAGGATCGTCCCTTCGGCAGACACACCGTTGACGATGGGAATCTGCCCGTAGACGCGGGTCGCTGCGGCGATGACGGCCTGCGACATCGATTCTTTCACCGAGATTTTGTAAGGCATCTCGGCAGTGCCGCGAAACACCACCTCAATATGCCCGAAACCGTGTTTCTTGAGATGGTCGCGCAGCTTGTCCGCCGCTTTGATCGGATCAATGTTCGGGATCAGGCGAAAGTCCATTTTCACCCGCGCTTCATTCGGCACAATGGTTTTTGATCCCACGCCGGTGTAGCCGCCGATGATGCCCTGAATGTTCGCGGTTGGCTCGAATGCACGCGCCTTGATCGCCTCGATGCCATCACGCCCTAGCGCGAACTGCGAGATGCCCCATTCGCGCTTCATATCGTCCAGATTCACGCGGCGCAGTTTATCCTCAAGCTGTTCGTAGTCCTCATCCTGAAGTTCATACAGCCCATCGTACCAGCCGTCAATCAGGATGCGGCGGTTCTCGTCCATGATGGTGTTCAGCGCCCGCACCAGATCCCAGATGGGGGATGGCAGCAACGGGAAGTTCAGCGAATGAATATCCGCATTCGCCCCGCGTGCGATCAGTTCGACCATCAGCACTGACTTCAGGCCGAGGTCAATATCCGGCAGGCCGGTGCTGGTATCCACCGAACCATCCAGACAGTGCATTCCGTCTGCCTCCAGCAGCGCGGTATTTTTCTCGACCCAGGGGCCGAGGTGGATGCTGCCGATTTCTTCCTCGCCTTCGATGATGAATTTGAGGTTGACGGGCAGTTCGCCGCGCACTTTCATAAACGCCTGTGCCGCCTTGTTGAAGGCCAGCACGCCGCTTTTGTTGTCGGTGCTACCGCGCCCGTACAACACGCCATCCACAATCGCCGCCGACCATGGGCCGCCATGCGTCCATGCTTCGATAGGCTCCGGCGGCTGCACGTCGTAGTGGCTGTAGCACAGCATGGTGCGCGACGAGCGCGGGGTGGTCATGTGCCCGGTGATAACCGGCGGCCCGCCGTCCAGTTCGTGCAAATGCGCGTCTAAGCCGTCGTTCCGCATCATGTTCAGCACCACGTCGGCACATTCGCGCAGGCCGATGTTTTGCGCGGAGATGCTCGGTTGGCGCACCAGCGTTTGCAGATCGCGGATATATTCTTCGGCGTGTGCATCAATATAGTCGAAAATGTCCTGCATGCTGCACATCCTCTATCGTGTTATAGGGTGATTTGTCCCGCTCGAATTTGTTCCGACACGTCCCACGCGCTCAGGCGTTCCCCTGTCAGCCCTGCCGCGCCCTGCTTCGCCAGATACACGAAAGCCGGGGCGAGGAGTGCGGGGTCAACCCATTTCAGCTTCATTTCAGGGCTGTAGTTCGAGTCCGACATGGGCGTATTGATAGGCGCTCCCGGCGTGATGGTATTGACGGCGATATGGTGGGGCGCACCTTCCATCGAAAGGACTTTCATCAGTCCTTCTTGCCCGTGTTTGCCGGGGCAATACGCGCTCTCATTCACAAACCCTTTGATGCCCGATCCTGATGACAGCAAAACGATACTGCCGCCACCCGCCGCCATCATGGGCTGCCAGACCGCTTTGCACAGGAGAAAGGCCGCTTGCAGGATGATGTCCAACTCGCGCCGCCAGTTCTCGAAGCGAACCTCTGCAAATGGCACTTCGCGCAGCAGCGCCGCATTGTGTACCAGCACGCACGGCGTACCCAGTACCGCCAGCGCCTCATCTGCGGCGATCTGAGTAGCGGTTGCGTCGCTCAAATCCACCACAATCGGCAGGGCTTCGCCGCCGAGCGCCCGCACTTCATCCGCCACTTGGTTCAGGCGTTCGCGCTGCACATCCATCAGTGCCACGCGCATCCCTTCGGCGGCATACGCACGGGCAATGGCATATCCCAAGCCCTGCGCCGCGCCTGTTAGAATCGCAGTTTTGCCGCGCAGGTCGCTCATGCCCCCCTCAGCTTTCGGATGAAGTTCTGGAAGCGTTCCAGCCCTTCTTCAAAATCGGGCGAGCCTTTGGTCAGCGCCCCCCGGATGAAGCCTTCACCCGCGCCGCCGCCAATCGTCCCCGGTTGGAATACCAGACGGGCTTCTTCGCGGGCGCGGCGCACAAATTCGGCGCTGTTCAGTCCCGTCGGGCGAATGTCTATGAAAATATAGTACGCGCCCTGCGGCTTGCTGTAGGGAATCTGCACTTCATCCAGCGCCTTCATCCACGCGATGCGGCGGCGGTCATATTCTTGCAGGATCGGCTTGAACCAGTCCCGCGATTCGTTCAGCGCCGCCAGCCCCGCATACTGGGTGACGGTGTTGGCGCAGATCATCATGGCGTGGTGGAAAGGTAGCATGGCTTCGACGATGGCCGCCGGCGCGGCAATATAGCCCAGTCGCAGTCCCGTCATGCCGTAGCCTTTGGAGAAGCTGTTCATGGTGACAGTGCGCTCTTTCATGCCGGGGAGTGATCCCATGCTGGTGTGCTTGTTCCCGTCGAACACGTAGTATTCGTAAATTTCGTCCGAAACCACCATCAAATCATGCTTCTGCGCCAGCGACGCAATCTCTCGCAAACAGCTTTCCGGCAGCACCGTTCCGGTTGGGTTGTTGGGCGACACGATCACCAGCGCCTTCGTGCGCGGGGTGATGGCCGCTTCCAGCGCCGCCACATCAATCGTAAAGTTGCTCTCCGGCGTGGTCGCCACCGGAATGAGCTGACCACCGAGGATCAGGGTGTCGCGGGTGTACTCGTCGTAGTGCGGCGACGGCGTAAGCGCCTGATCGCCCGGATCGAGCAGGGTCATCAACGTCACCATCAGGGCTTCCTGCGCCCCGGAAGTGACGATGATTTCGGTATCGGGGTCGTATTCGATGCCGTTCTCGGCCTTGAGCTTGCGGGCGATGGCCTTGCGTAGCTCAGGGATTCCTGTCCATGCCGAATACTGCACGCGCTGGTTCCGAACCGCATCCTGCATTGCATCGAATACAGCGGCGGGCGGCACAAAGTCCGGCGTGCCGCTGCCGAGGTTAATCAGGCCGGGGATGGGGATTGAAGTCTGACCGCCCAACACGCCGCGAAGCTGCTTGGCGCGGTTGGAGAGATGCTTATCGAGGTTGATCGTCATCGGTATATGTCCTATTTCTATCGGGTACAGCCTGCGGAACCCGTGTGCTTATACAGTGATCCAGCGGCGTTCGGCGGAAGATTGCCGCAGCGCGTCCATCACAATCTGGCATTTCAGCCCATCCGCGAAAGTCGCTCCTTGTTTGGGCTGACGGCTTTCCCGGATGGCGGCGGTCGCTTCCTGAATGAGCGCCACGAACGACACGTTCCAGATGCCCTTGCCGATGCCGGGTAGGGCGGCGTTGGGGTCGCTCTCGCTCACATCCTGAAAATCTTCGCCCACCCGCGCCAGCCACAGCTTTTCTTCGCCGTCGGATAGTTTGATCGTGCCTTCGCTGCCGAAAATTTGCACATGGTTGCCGATGGTGTGCCGCGCCACACCGCTGAGGAACACCGAGGCCAGCGCCCCGCTTTGCATCTCGGCAGTGAAGCTCAACTGGTCATCGGCGGTGGCTGTCCACGCTGCGCCAGTGTTTTTGTCACGGCGGTCAGGAACCCGTGTGGCAATTTGTCCGCTGATTGCGCCCAGATCGCCCAACCAGAAGCGCAGCAGGTCAAGCTGGTGCGAACCGTTCGCGCCCAACCGTCCGCCGCCCATCTCCGCCAGTGACCACCAATCGCCCTCTGGACGAGAAGCCGGATCGCCCCATGTGTTCGAGATATTCACGATGTTCACATGCTGGATGCTGCCGATAGCACCTTCGGCGATGAGCCGCTGGATTTTGCGGCGGTTGGGATTGAAACGCAGTTCATGACCGATCATGTGAACGCGCCCCAACGATTCGGCCTTTTCCAGCATTTGCCGCGACTCGTCACTGTTCATCGCCATCGGTTTCTCGCAGATGACGTGTGCGCCCGCTTCCAGTGCCGCCAGCGCCATCGGCGCATGGTAGACAGTCGGTGTGGCGATTCCCACCAGATCAACCGCGTGCTTGTCCAGCATTTCGCGCCAATCCGCATAGGCGTTAGGGATGTTGAATTCGCCGGCCACGCCCCGCGCATTTTCGATGCGGGCGCTGGAGAGCGCCACCAGTTCCACATCCGGTATCGTCCGCAGCGCGGGCAGATAGGCAGCTTTGGCGAAGCTCGCGCCAATTACGGCAGCTCGAATGGTCATCGTTGTCCCCTTTTTTCAGCTACCATAGCCCACGTTGTTTAAGCACATCACCCACAGCCGTCAAACCCGCCAGTTCCGCTTCGGAATAGTTGCGGGAGATCATCACGCCGCTGGCACCACCATCGAAGGCCGCGTTCACGCCGTCGCGCACTTCTTCGGGGGTGATCGGCTTGCTCTTGCCGCCGTCGCCCACGCCCACACCAATCCCCGAATATACCTTGCGTCCGGTATCCGCGATCAGGTTGGCCGTCCACTGTTTGACATATTCGGCTTTGAAACCGGCCATCGGCGCTTCTGCGCGTGGCGCGATGAATTCGTTCAGATTGAGGATGGTCGCCAGCGCGTTATATGCCCCGTCCGGCGTGGCATCCGCCAGCACGCCCTTGTGCCAGCTGTCAGCGAAGTTGGCGAACCGCGCCCCTGCCGGAGTGTGGTACAGCACCGGTTTGAACCAGTCGGCATACTGCGCATATTCGGATTGGTCATACTGCGCTTTGGCATACGGGTTATAGGTGTTAATCACCTGCCAGACGCCCAGACCGACTTCGTTCTTGGGATTAAAGAAACGAATCTGACCGGAAATGTCGTGGTACATATCGCGGTGCGCGTCTACCCACATCTTTTCCCACATTAGCACTTCGGGGTTATTCAGCAGGTGGCGCAGCAGTGTGACGAACACGCCATCACGCGGACGTTCACCTTTGCGCACGCCCTGTAGGAACAGGTCAATCTTCTGGTAGCCTTCAATCGCCCGCTGCGGGTCAATGCCGCGTGCCCGCGCCTCGGCTTTGAAATACTCATCGAAGCCCGTCGAGCCATCAGCGCGGAAAATATCCATCAGCGGGCTGTGGCGTTCGATGCCCCACAGCATCCCACTAAGCGCGTGGTTGCTGAACCAATCGCTGATGACCGATTTCCACCATGCGCGGTAGTGCGGGTTCATCAGCGACGGACGGCTGGCGGTGCGCCCCCAGTGGTCGCGGTCAAGGAAGTGCGTGAACCCCGGCTGCCAGATCGAACGAATGCCGGAACTGGAGGTTTCGCAATAATACGGATAGACCTTCATGCCGCGCTTTTGCGCCGCCGGAATCACATCGCGGAAGGTGTCGAAGCCTTTATACAGCGCGTCGGGCGCGGCAAACTGCTTGTGGAACGTGCCTTCGTAGTGCGCCGGATCGGGCTGGAAGAACGCGCCACCCTGCAAATTGTCCGGTTGCGCCACACCATGATCGGGGAAGCCGTATACGGCGCGTCCGGCGTTGCCATAGCTCCATGACAGCGCCGAGATCAACAGCGCGTTCACGCCGGCTTTTTCTTGCAGGATGTCTAATACCTGCTCCACGCCTTCATCAATGAAACTGATCGCGCCAATCTGAACACCTACAAATGTTTTTGCCATGCTATCTTTCGTCCTAATGGTTGTGAAAACAAAATCTCACGCGCTTACACGCCCTTCCCCCGCACCCTCGCAGCGGTGAGGGGGAAGAAGGCGTAGACCGCCTACCGCCCGCGCAAACGCGGATCGAGGAAGTCGCGCAGCCAGTCGCCGAGGATGTTCAGCGACAGCACCGTGAGCATGATGGCGAGTCCGGGGAAGAAGGCCGGCCACCATTTGCCCGCCAAAATCTGGTCGCGGCTTTCGTTCAGGATGCCGCCCCATGTGGGAACGGTCGGCGGTACGCCGAGGCCGAGGAACGATAGGGATGCTTCCGCCAGAATCGCGCTCGCCACATTGAAGGAGGCAATGACGATCAGCGGCGCGAGTACGTTCGGCAGGATGGAACCCCACATGATGCGTCGGTCGCGTGCGCCCATGCTGCGCGCCGCTTCCACATATTCTTTTTCGCGCTGCGAGATGGTCTGCCCGCGTGCGATTCGGGCATAAGTCACCCACTGACCGATGCCTAGAACCGGGATCAAATTCCACACGCCCGGCCCCAGCACGACCAGCACCATAATCGCCAGTAAGATGAAGGGGAAGGCCAGCTGAATATCGGCAAGGCGCATGATAATGTCGTCCACGCGCCCCCCGCGATAGCCCGCGACGACGCCCAGAGAGGTTCCTAGCAGGCCGCCCACCATGACGGCCATCACGCCCACCGCCAGCGACACCTGTGCGCCGTAGATGATGCGCGACCACAGATCGCGCCCTAAGCCGTCCGTCCCCAGAAAATACTTGATCGTGCCGTCCGGGTTGTACGTCATCGGTTCTTTCAGGCGTTCGATTAGATTCTGACGGTTCGGATCAGCCGGGGTGATGTGCTGCGCGAAAAGTGCCATGAACACCACAATGCCGAGAATGAGAAGCGCCAGAATAGGCCATTTTGCTTTCAACAGGCTGCGAGCCGCCCGCTTCCATGTTGGCAGCGGGGGCGGCATCAGGCTCACCGGAAGGGCGCGGGATGATGTCGTTGTTGCCATACGATTACCTTAACCGGATGCGCGGATCAAGCTGCGCGTAAATGATGTCCACAATGAGATTCAGGCCAATGAATAAGACCGCGAAAACCACCACCGAAGCCTGAACCACCGGAATATCGCGCTGAGTGATGGCGTTTGTCACCAACCGTCCCACACCCGGCCATGAAAAGACCGTCTCGGTCACGACCACGCCGCTGAGCAGGAAGCCAAACTCCAGCCCCAGCATCGTCACAACCGGAATCAGCGCGTTGCGGAAAGCGTGCTTGATGATGACCACGCGCTCCGACAGACCTTTGGAACGTGCTGTGACCACATAATCTTGCGAGAGGACTTCCAGCATGGAGGAGCGTACCAGACGGGCATTACGCGATAACGAGAACAGGCCGATGGTAATGGCGGGCATAATCAGGAAGGTGATGGCCTTCGGGATGTTGCTTAACGCCTGTCCCCAATCGCCTTGCAGCATCAGGTCAATCACCGGCACATGCCCGGAGATGGGCAGCCATTTCAACTGCAAGCCCACTGATAGGATAAGCATGATGCCTAGCCAGAAACCGGGAATAGACTGTCCGAACATCGCCACCAGCATGATGCCGCCATCAGTCGGCGTGCCGCGTCGTACCGCAGAGATGATGCCGATGGGGATGGCGACGAGTGTGGAAATGAGCATGGCGAAGAGGGTCAGTTCCAGCGTGGCAGGCAACCGCTGCATGACCAGATCAACCGCAGGCTGCCGCGAACGGATGGACATGCCCAGATCACCGCGCATGAGTCCGCTGATAAAGCTGAAATACTGCTCGGTCAGGGGCTTATCAAAGCCCAGTTTGGCGCGGGTCGCTTCGATTTCTTCCTGACTGGCGCGTTCACTGACGTAGAGATAAGTGGGATCGCCATCCAGATGGATTGTGAGGAAGGAGAGCAGCGTAACGCCGATAATGACAAACACAGATTGCAGCAAACGCTGCACAATGTAGGGTCCCATAAGTCCTATTCCAGAAATGGGGAGTGGGACGAGATGCCCCACCCCCCGGATTCATTACTATTGGACTGGGTTACTTCAGCTTGGCGTTGTAGATGACGATCTGTTCGTCACGACGCGCCTGCCAGTCGAGGCGGTTGCTCACGCCGTAGAAGTCCGGTTGGAAGTACAGCAGCAGCCACGGCGGGTCGTTGTAGAACACTTCCAGCATTTTGTTGATGACTTCGCGTTCCTGACCAGCGTCACGGATGTCCGCGAGGCTGTTCCAGAGTGTGAACCATTCTTCATTCTGCCAGTTGGTGTAGTTGGTGCCCGCATCCGGCGCCGAGAGGTCTGCCATGTCGTACAGCGCATTCCATGTGCCGCCGCCCGAACCGAGGAAGAACATCGGGCCGACTTCCTTCGGGCCGGTCAGCTGACGGTAGTCCGCCCAATCGCGGATGTCCGCAGTCGTGACCACGCCGACATCGGTCAGGTACTGGGCAATCGCCTGCACGACGTTGGCATCGTTCAGGTAACGACCACGCGGCCCCATCAGGGTTGTTTCAAAGCGCACGCCGTTGGCATCCTTCGGATAACCGGCGGCATCCAGCAGTTCGCCGGCCTTGACCGGATCATACGGGTACGGCTGGAGGTTCGGGTTGCCGTTCGGGTCATTGACGAGGCCGGTGGCGCGGGTGCATTCGGTTCCCAGCAGTGCCGCGCAGATGGTCGGCACGTCAATGGCGTATTGCAGCGCCACACGCACGTCGGTCTTCTGGAGGGCATCGTAGCCGGGGGCATCCTTGAAGTTCTCACCGAACTGGAAGCCAACGTAGATACGGCGGGTTCCCTGAACGGCCTGAACACTGGCAACGCCTGAGCCATTCACGGCTTCGACCTGATCGGGAGGCACGTTGCCGATGACATCCACGTTGCCGGCGATCAGTTCGGCTACGCGGGTCGAGGCTTCGGGGATCACGCGCCAAATCTGGGTGGCGAAGGTGGTTTCACGGAGGGTGAAGCCATCAATTTTGGCGAGGGTAACATGGTCATCCGGCACCCATTCGACGAACTTGTACGGGCCAGAGCCGATCGGGTTCTGAGCGGCTTCTTCCAGAGTCATCGCCGAATACGAGTCCTTGCAGTGGATGTAGACTTCCGACAGCAAGCCGAGGCCGATGGACTGATAACGGTCAGTGAGGATGGTGACGTTCAGTTCATCATCCACGCGGGTTCCCAGATACCCGACGGCGGGCAGCACGAAACCAGCGGTGTTGCCGGTGAAGGCATTGGCGGGGTCGGCGGCGCGTTCAAAGCTGTAGGCCGCATCTTCGGCAGTCAGGGCTTCGCCATCATGGCAGGTCAGACCTTCGTTCAGAGTGAACGTCCATTCCTTGCCATCTTCCGACACCTTGTAGGCGCTGGCGAGGTAGGGGGTGATGGAGCCATCATCGCCGATTTCAAACAGCGTGCCATACATGTGATAGAAAATGTTGGATTCCGAACGCGAATTGACCGACGCAGGATCGAGCTGACCAATGTCCACGCTCTGCGCGATTACCAGTGTGTTTTCATCGGATGTCTGCGCGTTGGCGATGACCGGAACGATCAGCACTAGCAGCAGAGTCAACAAGAACAATTTTCCCAGACGAGAGGGGTTTCGAGACATGACTACGGAACTCCTATGTAAATTGGGGCGAACGAAATTAAGATGACTGGTGCGTTCGGAAAATGCGATAACGGTCTCCTTCTCTGTCTTTACAGGATATGGTCATGAATGCCATCATCGGATGGCAGGACACTAGCAATTTGTACGCTGCGCGATTCGCGGCTGGAAACGGCGCAGGCTTCCACCATTGCCAGAGACATCAGGTGGTCGCGCCCGCTGCACTGCAAGGGCGCGCCGTCCAATAGGCTGCGGGTGAAAGCATCCAGCAACCCGGCTGTCTCGGTGATCCACTGCTCATGCGGCGGCAGCGTCACCGGCGTGAGCGCGGGGTCATTGTGGCGGGCATAGTGCAGTTCACCGAACTGGTGCTGCTGGCTGAGAATGCCGTTTGTGCAGTCGGTACGCCACTCAAAGCGCGGTTCAGCCCAACCGCTTTGCCATGTGCCTTGATAATTGGCGACCATGCCGCCATCAAAGGTGAACAGTGCCGCCACATTGGTATCGCTCTCGTACATGCTCCACGAGGGATTCCATGTCTGTGCCTGCACCAGCACCGGCTCTTGCCCGTACACATAGCGCATCAGATCAAAATGATGGATAGACTGCTCCCAGAGCATCGGTTGATCCATCGTCAGGGGATACTTGTTCAGATCGGGACGGTTGCCATCGCGGTAACGTTCATACGTGAACCGCCCGAATTCGGCTTTGCCCACCACGCCATCCCGCAAGAGGCGCATGGTTTCGAGCGTCACGCCCAGATAGCGGAAGTTCAGGCCGACCATCAGCGGGATACCCGCCGATTCGGCCATTTTGACCAGCGTTGCGGCTTCGTTCACGCTTAAGGCCAGCGGTTTTTCCACCAGCACCGGAACTTTGCGGGCACATGCGGCGCTCAACTGCTTCTCGCGCCCGATGGGCGGGTTTGCCAGTATGAGCGCGTCTACGGCAGGCAGCGCATTCAGCGCCTCTTCGGCGCTGGCGAAAGCCGGATGCTGCCCGTATTGAGCCTGCGCTCTGGCAACGGCTTCTGGATTGGGATCGGCGTAGGCTACGATTTCGCAGCGCGGCGAACGCACCAGCACTTCGGCCCAGTGCCGCCCACGCACGCCCAAACCCGCCAGAACCACACGCAACTTGCTCATGAAACTGCCTCCGAAGCCTGAAGCGAACGCACCACCTGCCGCAGGCCGTCGGCAAAAGGTGTCCAGCCATCAAAGCCCGTTTCTTCGCGCAGTCGCTGGCTGGAAAGCCAGCCAAGACGGGTCACTAAAGGCATCTGCGGGTCATTTTCACTGATTACATCTAGTTGCGTATTCGGGCAAATAGACTGAATTACCCGCGCAATGATTTGTGTATCCATGACATATCCACTGGCGAGGTTGTAAAGCGCCTGTCGTGGGCGTTCCAACCGCAGTAGCGCCAGCAGCGCCCGCCCCAGATCGGGCGCAAAAGTCCAATCGCGTTTCGCACTTTGTGCATAGACGGTCACGCGGCCTGTCGCCAGCGCCTCCGCCACCATGCGCCCGACGAGGCTCACGCGGGGGCGGCTGAGGCGCGGTTGTTCGCCCAGTCCGTAAATGTTGCTCAGGCGCACCACCAGCGCGTCGCGTTCGTAACTGGTGTGCAGCGTCCGCGCAAACATTTCAAATGTCTGTTTGGCGACGGAATACACACCCAGCGGGTCGCTTAGATCGTCCTCACTCACCGCGCCGGGCGGGGTGGCGCGGTAGACGGCGCTGGAACTGACCAGTATGGCGCGTGCGCCCTGCTCCCGTGCCCAATCCAGTGCAGCCAGCCCCGGTAGCAAGTTGGCACGCAGATTATCTTCCGGCGTTTCGCCCGATTCTTCGGGCGAGGCTGTGACCGCCGCGCCGTGTAACACCGCGTCCGCTTGCAGCCCGGACAGATCCCCCGCTTCACGTTCGAGGCAGGTAATCAGGTCGCCCCAACGCGCCACCCAACCGGATTGCAACGCAGGGTCAAAAACGCGATCCAACGCGATCACCGCGCAGCCTTCAGCCAGCAGCACCGGAATGATGTTGCTCATGACGAAGCCACTGGCTCCGGTGACAAGAACGCGCTGGATGGGGCGGGTCATGTGCCGTTTGCTCCGTCCATCACCTGCCATCGTTCGACGATCAATTCGCCGGATGCAGCGACATGCTTCTCAATCAAACGAACGGCTTCCTGTTCATGGGTGGCTTCAATGGCCTGAATGATGGGCAGATGGTTGTATGCGATCTGCGTCAAGTTGCTGTTGCGGCGGTTGAGCAGCGCCATCACCTGCCGGACACGCATGGAAACCACGTTCCAACTGGTCTGCAAAAGGCTGTGCCCGCTGAGTTCAATCAAGGTGGTGTGAAAATTTCGGTCAATCTGGTTGACGCTTTTTAAGTCGTTGTTTTCTGCTGCCGCCAGCATTTCATGAAAACAGCCGTATAGCACCTGTACGTGGTCGGGCGGGTTACGGGCGATGATCTGGCGAACGGCAAAGGTTTCCAGCACGCTCCGCAGGCTGTACAGTTCTTCAATATCGGTTTTGGTCAGCACGCGCACCGTTGTTCCATGATAGGGTACGGTTTCTACCAGACCTTCGGTACTCAAAATTTGCAGCGCCTCGCGCAGCGGTGCGCGGCTGACGCCCAGACTTTCGGATAACTCTGTTTCGCGCAGTGCATCCCCCGGCTTCAAATCCCCGTTGATGATGGCCTCTCGCAGCACATCCAGCACTCGTTCGCGGAGGGGGGGATTTTCAATATGTTGTAGGGCGGTTTTTCGATTTTTCATATTGCTTGACAACTATAACGTGGGATGCTTATAATTTGCCTACGTCGATTGTCGACATTCGACAGACGACGATTGAGATTATAGAAACTTTCGCGGCCTGTTGTCAAGGAATTCGCAAAAATGCCTTTATCAACGAACCAATCGCAGCTCGTGGAGATTGCGGTCACGGGCGCCATTAGTCAGCCAACACTTCGCTACCCCGGCTATACACTGGATGACAAGGGCGTGGGTCGCGTTCTACCCGGCATGTCCGGTGTGGTCTATAACGCTCGTGTGGGCGATCCTGCTTTTGGGTGGGCGGCTGACCATGTAGAACCCGGCGTTTCGATTTCAAATGCCGATAATGCTGCGGATTTCGCGCTGCACTACCTGACCTGCATCGGCAACCGCGCCATCGTCACCAGCGGCCTTGCCAAAGGCGCAGAGGGCATTGTCACCGGTGAACATGCGCGTTTGCTGGTGGATTTCGGCTCGGATACCAACGATCTGTTGTGCGTGGGCGACTCGATCCAGATCATCGCTTGCGGGCGCGGCTTGGCGTTCGACGATTACCCGCAGGTCGAACTGAAGAAGGTCAGCCCGAACCTGATTAACGCCATCCCCATCGAGGCGTTGGATGGTCAGCGCATTCGCGTACCCGTCACTACGGTGCTGCCGCCCCGTATCATGGGGTCTGGCGCGGAGTTGAACTCGGAATTTGTTGACCAAGATTTGATGTCCGGGGATCGTGCATTGATGGCTGAACTGGGCATTGACCAGATGCGCCTCGGCGATCTGGTCGTGATCCCGGATGCCGATCACCGTTATGGGCGCACTTACCGCAAAGGCGCGGTCAGCATCGCGCTGTGCATTCATGGCGACTCGGTCATGATCGGACACGGCCCCGGCATCCTCACTCTGATGACCTGCCCCATCCCCTGTATTGAATGGGTGATTGATCCGCAGGCCAATATTGCGCGTTACCTCAACATTCGGGAGATGGTATGAACGTTCGCACGAATTCTGAACGACTGGTTTCTGTATCTGTGATGGGGCAAATTGCCTCCCCCGGTTTCCCCGGTTTGCCCGCTGAACCGTATCGTCTGGATGCTGATGGCAAGCCCTTTTTGCTGCCTACTTACGGCGGCATTGTCTATAACGTTTCGGTAGGCGACTCGGCCTACGGTTGGCTGGCCGATACCATTCATCCCGGCGTCAGCATTTCGCTCAAGGATGATATGGGGAATCGCGGCCTGAATCTGTTCGCCTGCGTGGGGAATACGGCTGTGGTGATGTCGGGTGATGCGCGGGGCGCTAAAGGCGTGGTCAGCGGCAAATCCGGGCGCTTTTCGGAACAGGTCATCATTCACTTCGCCAAAGCGGATCGCTTAAAAATGGCGATTGGCGACAAGATTAATGTGCGCTCGGTGGGGGTGGGCATGGAACTGGCGAATCACCCCGACATTAAACTGAAAAGCTGTTCGCCTGAATTTCTGGAAAATCTGGAAGTGACGACGGGCGCAGATGGCAAGCTGCATGTGCCAGTGGTCGCTGTTGTCCCGCCGCATTTGCTCGGTTCGGGCGCGGGGCTAACCAGCGAGGGCGGTTCGCTGCACATTCAATCTGCCGACAAGTCCGCGCTCAAAGAAGCCGGACTGGACGGCTTGCGTTTGGGCGATGTGGTGGCGCTTTCGGATTACGACAGCAGTTGGAATCACGGCTATTTGCGCGGCGCAGTCGGCATCGGCGTGATCGGGCAAGGCGACAGCCCGCGTGCGGGTCATGGCCCCGGCATCACCCTGCTGATGACCTCGGCACTGAATGGAATCAATCCGGTGGTCACGCCCGGCGTTAACCTCAAAAGCGTGTTCAGCTTGCAGGAGTGAGACTCGCATAGCGGACGGTCTGACGAGCGAACATCGTTTTATTGTGGACGAAATGATTGCACGATACAGGGGGATTGCTCATGGAAAAAACCTACATTAAGCACATGGCTTTTGCTGTCCGCGATGCACATGCGGCGCTGAAAACCTATCAGGATTTGCTAGGCATTGGCTACGATGCCAAAGTGGAAGATTATCCCAAGTCGCGGAATCGTGTGGCGCTATTCTGGGTGGGCGATGTTGAATATCAGCTTTGCCAATCGCTGGATGCCGGTGGGCGCTTTGATAAATGGATCAATGAACGTGGCTACGAAGGGCTGCATCACATTTGCTACGCTGTCCCCGACATTGAAAAAGGGCTGGCAGACGCACAGGCTAAAGGCGCTACGCTGAAAGAATGCAGCGCGTGTAAAGTGAAGGGCAGCCATGTTCACCCCGAAGGTTGGGTGGCGTTTCTCGATCAAGAAGCGGGTGGTATCGAACTGGAACTGATGCAGGTCTATACCCCCGAACAACTGGAACAATACAAAAAGGTCAAGGGGATTTGACGATGCCTATCACCTTGATTCGCGTTCCGGTTGATTCTCTCGAAACCTTTGTTTTTGAAACATTCTGTGCGCTCGGCGTGGTGCCGGATGAAGCGCGGCGCTGTACACGCGGGCTGATGGAAAGTGAACTGCGCTGCTTGCCCGGTCAGGGGCAGGGGGTTCGCCGCCTGCCTGTATACCGCGAACGCATTGGCAACGGCTGGATCATCCCCGGCGCGCCCTACGAAATTGTGAAGGAATCGCCCGCGCTGGCGCTGGTGGACGGACATAACGGCCTCGGCTCGGTGGTCGCGCAAAAGTCTATGGAACTGGCTGTTCAGAAAGCCAAGATCAGCGGCGTGGGCACGGTGATTGTGCGCAACAGCACGCATTTTGGTTCGGCGGCGGTTCCGGCGCGGCTGGCGCTGGCACAGGATTGTATCGGTATTGCAATGACCAACGCTGGCCCGGAGATGGCTCCTTGGGGGGCATCCAGCGGCGTGGTCGGCACGAACCCTTGGGGCCTTGTCGCGCCAACGGGCGGCGATTTCCCGGTGGTACTCGATATTGCGCTGACGACGGCTGGCAAAGGCATGATGCGCTGGTTTGAGCGCGAAGGTCTCAAAATGCCGTTGGACTGGGCGCTCACGCCAGAAGGCGAAGAAACTGATGATCCGACTGCGGCTATGCAAGGGGCGCTGCTGGGCATTGGTCAGCACAAGGGTTATGGACTTTCGATGATGACCGATGTCATCACCGGCGTGATTGCAGGCGGCGGTTTCGGCCTCGCGCCGTATTCCAACCCGGCTAAACAGGATGTGTCGCACACCTTTATCGCCATTGATATTGCGTGGTTCATGCCGGTGGACACGTTCAAAGCCCGCATGGATGAGTTTATCCAGCAGATCAAATCGGCTCGCAAGCGCCCCGGTGTGACGGAAATTCTCGTCCCCGGTGAACTGGATTACCGCCGTGAACAGCAGTACCGCCGCGACGGTGCGCAGTTAGACTCGGTGGTGTTTGACGAGTTGGCGGCGCTGGCGCGTGATCTGGGTGTGAATTTCCCCTTTGCGCGTGAGGTTGTGGTCTAATGACCGATCTTCAAGCGCCCGAAACACTTGCACGTCCGCTGGCAACCCGCGTTGCTGGCCTGCCCGAAGCCGCTGTGATGCCTGCCGGCGCTCCTATTCCCGATGTGGTGATCGCTGCGGCGGTTGCGGCGCTGGAACAGGGCAAGACCCACTATACCGATCGCCCCGGCATTCTCGGCCTGCGTCAGTGGGTGAGCGATACCCTGAAGGGTACTGCTCAGATTAATCTCAAACCCGGTGACATCACGATCACCTGCGGCTCCACCGAAGCCCGTTTTGTCACGTTCAAGCGGCTGCTCAAACCCGGCGAAACCATCCTGTGTCCGGGCGATTCGTCGCGCATTCTCGGCGCGGCACACCTGATCGGCCTGTCTATCGTCACCACCGCCGCCGACCCAACGGCGGTGCGCCTTGTGTATCTGACGCCTGATGTGCCAGCCGCAGAGCGCGACTCGCTGCTCACGCAGGCCGCCGCCCATCAGTGGTGGGTGCTGTGGGACATCAGCGCCGCTTCCTCGGATTTCCATCCGGCGCAGAACACCGCCCTCGCGCCCCGCGTCATTACGGTTGGCAGCCTCAGCCCCATGATGCCCGGTTGGCGCGTGGGCTGGATGGGCGGGTCGGAAATGGCCGATAAACTCCGCGCCTATAAACAAAGCATGACTATCTGCACCACCAGCATTTCTCAATGGGCAGGAATCGGAGCCGTAGTACCATGACCGCCTCGAATATCCCTGAATCGGTACGTGCGGTTGCCGCTGATGGCACTCAACTCCGGTACGCACTCATGGAGCTTTCTGCTCAGTACCCGGACGCGATTGCGTTGGGGCGCGGTGATCCCGACCTTGCCACGCCGCCGCACATTATCGAAGCGGTCAAGCTGGCGGTACGTGACCAGCGTACCGCGCCTACACCCGTCGCGGGAATGACGGCGCTGCGCGAGGCGCTGGCGCATAAGTTCCAGACGGATAACGGGCTGCCCGTAGATGCCGACAACATCATGCTGACCACCGGCGGGCAGGAGGGGTTATTCCTGCTCATGCAAACCCTGCTCGACCCCGGCGATGAAGTCCTCGTCCCTGACCCGCGCTACACCTCGTATGACGAAGCCATCGAGAGTGCGGGCGGGCGCATGGTGATGATCCCGACTGACCATGAGGATGCGTTCAACCTGCGCCCCGAAGCGGTTGAATCTGCCATCACGCCGCGTACCAAAGCCCTGCTGATCGTCACGCCTAGCAATCCGACCAGCGGCATTGTCACCGAAGAACGCCTGCGCGGAATCGCAGAAGTGGCTATCAAGCACAACCTGATCGTGATTTCGGACGAAATCTACGAGAAGTTCTTGTATGACGGCTGGAAGCATTTCAGCATCGGTTCTCTGCCCGGTATGGCGGAACGCACGATTACGCTGAACGGCTTCTCCAAAACCTATGCGATGACCGGCTTTCGCTGCGGGTTTGCCGCCGCGCCTAAGAACTTCATTCGCGCCATGACCAATGTCAAAGCCGTCACCACTGGCCCGGTGGCGACCATTTCACAGTGGGCGGGGCTGGCGGCGCTCAATGGCCCGAAAGAACCGATTGAAACCTTCCACCGCATCTACAGTGAGCGCCGCCGCCTGATGATGGACGGCTTGCTCAGTATGGGGCTGAGTTTCAGTGATCCTCGCGGCGCGTTCTTCCTGTGGACGAATAGTTCATCGGTCGGGATTCACGCCACTGAACTGTCGTATTTGCTGCTCAAAGAAGGCCGCGTCCTCATCTTCCCCGGCACTGGTTTCGGTGAAAATTGGGGCGGTTATCTGCGAATCAGCATTTTGCAGAACACGGATTTGCTCCACGAAGCCTTGGAACGCATGCGTCCGATTATTAATCGTTACCGCGCTGCCCATTAAAGGGTGCCATTCACGATAGGGATTTCGAGAGCGTTATACAAAAGGATGGTTCTGATGACCGATCTGAAGATTGGCTCTGTTACCGCTGCACCCGGTACTCGTGTGCGCGGGGTTATTCCAGTGACTCAGCTTCCCGGTGGGCGTCCGCTTGAAATCCCGATCATTGTGCTGAACGGCGCTCAACCTGGCCCGTGCGTGTGGGTGGATGCGGTCATTCACGGGGATGAACCGGAAGGGACGCTGTGCTGTCATCTGGTGGATGCGGTACTCGACCCGGCTCAGATGCGCGGCAGCGTCGTCCTCGTCCCTGTACTCAACGTGCCGGCCTATGAAGCCGCCCAGCGTGGCAACCCGCTGGATACGTTCAGCTACGATCTGAACCGTATCTATCCCGGCAAGGCCGATGGCTACCTGACCGAACGGTTGGCACACACACACAGCATATGGCTGCGGGATGTGGCGACATACGAAATCTCGATTCATTCCGGCGGGGCGCATTCGTATCTTTCAGAGACGATTTTTGCCACCACCGATGAAAAGGCGATTGAACTGGCGAAAGCAATGGGCGCGGGCTGGGGATTGATCCTCAAGAGCTTCCTGCCCAAAGGTAGCCCGCCTGCGGTGATGTTTGAAGCTGGCAAACAGGGGATTACGGTTGAACTGGGCGGACGGCCTGCCACCTCCCCGCGTGATTTTGACCGCTGCGGGCGCGTGCTGGCAGAAGGCGTACTCAATGTTCTGCGCTACTACGGCGTGATCGAAGGACAGGCTACCCGTGCGGATAAGTGGTTGACGGGGGTGCAGCATGCGTTGTTAGCGCCCACCAGCGGCCTGTTTCTGGCGGAACCCTCGTTAGAATTTCAGAAGCCGATGAAAAAAGGCGATCGCATCGCCCGCATTATGGACGTGTACGGCGATCTGTTGGCGGAAGTGCTGGCGCCTGTGGACGGCATGATCTTCGGCCTGCGGGCGCTACCGAATGTTCAAACCGGCGATTGGTGTTGTTTCTACGCCGAAATTCAGGGCGAGCTATAATCACATGGCTCTCCCGCTTGTCCAATCGTTACTGACTGATCTGGTGCGAATCCCTTCGCCCAACCCGCCCGGCGACACCCGCGCCATTGCCGCCCACATTGCCGCCGTAATGAGCGCGGCAGGCTGTGAAACGCGCATTCTCGCGCCGCCAAACAAGCCCGAAGCGCAAAGCGTGATTGCGGTGTGGGGCGCGGGCGACCCGGTGATTATGCTCCACGCGCACATTGATACCGTGCCGATCGCCCAGAACGAGGCGCAGCACTGGAGTGTTGATCCTTACGAGGCTGTTGTTCGCAACGGCAAACTGTACGGCAAAGGCAGCGTGGATGATAAAGCGCCGCTGGCCGCGATGATGACCGCCATCCTCGATGCGGCGCAGCGTGGCGAAGCGCCGCAGGGGACGCTCGTTCTGGTGGCTGCCGCTGAGGAAGAAACGGGCGGGCGTTTAGGCACGCGCTGGTTAGCCGATGCCGGTCATTTGCCCCAGTGTGATTTTATCATCGTGGGCGAACAGACCCACAACCGCGCCGCTACTGCCCACAAAGGCGTGATGCGTGCCACCGTCCGCGCCACTGGGCGCTCGGTTCATGCCACCAACCCGGATCGTGGCGTGAATGCCATCACCGCAATGGCGCGGGCGGTGCTGGCGCTGGAAGCCTACCACCGCGACCTTAGCCAGCGCCCGCACCCGATGGTCGGCGTACCGACCTGCAACGTGGGTGTGATACAGGGCGGCAGTACCGCCAACGCGGTACCCGACTCGTGCGCCGTCTATCTTGACCGGCGCATGGTTCCCCGCGAAGACCCTGCTGCTGTTCAAGCCGAGATGAAAGCGGTGATCGAGAAGGTGCAGGCGGGCGAAGCACAGCTTTCGATTGGCGACTTTCAGGTATCGAACTGGTTCGAGTCAACGGTTGAGTCGCCGCTGGCGAAACGCTTTTTGGACTGCATCCAGAAGGAATTGGGCGCTGATCCCGGCCCAATCGGCTATTTACCCGGCAGCGATGCCAAACACCTGACGGGCGCGGTGCGTGGCGAAATGGTCATCTTTGGCCCCGGTAGCTATGAAGTCGCCCATGCGTATGATGAATATGTGGACTTGCGCGAACTGCAATCAACCACCACTATTTTGATCGCATTCGTCAGTCAAACCCTATTCAATAAGTGAATTTGGAAAAACCATTTTGAGAGTTCAAACCCTCATCACCAACGGTCAGGTTGTCACCGAAACAGGTATCGAGGCGCTGGATGTCGCCATTGACGGCGGGCGCATTGTCGCGCTGGCGGCACGCGGCACAGCGATCGAAGCCTCCGAAGTGATTGATGCGGCGGGCGCGTTTGTCATCCCCGGCGCGATTGATATTCATTTCCATTGCCGCGCACCGGCCTACCCCGATCGCGGCGACTTCGCTACCGAAACGCAGGCGGCGGCAGCGGGCGGCGTCACCACCATTTTCGAGATGCCCATTTCCAAGCCGTGCTGTGCCACCGGCGAAATCTTCCGCGCCCGCAAAGCACTGGGCGAAGCCAACGCATATGTCAACTTTGGTCTGTACGGTGCGCCCGGTCTGCTGGACAGGCGCGAAATCCGCGAGATGGTGGACGAAGGCGCGATTGGCTTCAAAATCTTCATGACGGGCGCACCCGCAGGCCGCAACGACGAGTTTGAAGGGCTGTGCCTGCCGCATGTTCCCGAACTGTATCAGGGCATGAAACTGGTGGCTGAAACCGGGCTGGTTTGCTCGGTTCACGCGGAGAATGACCAGCTGCTGGAATGGCACAGTGCGCAGCTCCGCGCCGCCAACCGCAACGATGTGGCCTCGCACGGCGAATCGCGCCCCCCGCATGTGGAGGCGCTGGCAGTTGCCACGCTGTTCTCGCTGAACAAAACCGCCAATGTGCGCCTGCACATCGCTCATCTTTCCTCCAGCGAAACGCTCGAAATCTTCCGGCAGTTCAAAGCGGCGGGCGCGCCGGGGACTGCCGAAACCTGCCCGCACTATCTCCTGTTCACTGAAACCGATATGGAGCGCGTCGGGCCGTATGCCAAGATCAACCCGCCGCTGCGCAAACAGGGCGATGTGGATGCGCTGTGGGGCGGAATCGCGGATAACACGCTGATCGCAGTCACCACCGATCATTCACCTTTCACCGTCGAAGAAAAAGAACGCGCCCGTACCGACATCTGGCGCACGCCTCCCGGTTCCCCCGGCGTGGAAGAACTGGTACTGGGCATGATGGACTCTGCGCTGAAAGGCCGCTTCAGCATACAGAAGGCGGTGAAGCTCATCAGCACCAACGGCGCGAAGCGTTTTGGCCTGTATCCGCATAAAGGCGTCATTGCTGTGAATGCGGATGCCGATCTGGTCATCTATGACCCGAACGTG
>CAIPFY010000156.1 GCA_903864435.1 uncultured Chloroflexota bacterium
GCTGCCCGCCAGCAGCACCACCAGCGCCAACCCCGCAGGCATGGCCTACGGCGCGGCCTTCACCGGAATCAGCAACCCCGAACCGCCGCGCCCGTTCCCGTATCTGGGCATTGGGCTGGATAGTAACGGCATCACCATCACGCAGATCGTAGCCGATGGCCCGCTGGCGAACACTGAAGTGCAGGCGGGCGATACGGTGGCGGGCTATAACGGCAAGGTGTGGGCGGGACAGCCCAACCTGATCGCCTTCCTGAGCAACTTCAAGCCGGGGGATGTGCTGAACCTGTACATTCAGCGCGGGAACGAGTTTTTCGATCAAGAGGTCACGCTGGGGGTGCATCCCACTCGCGTATTTACGCCCGAACCGCTGTGGATGCCGCAGACGGTTGATCTGAGCGCGTATGCCGGCAAGAGCATTTTGCTGCGTTTCGAGACGATCAGCGCCGCCGATGCGCTCGATCAGGGCATGGCGGTGGATAACATCACGCTCCCCGAAGTGGGCTACCGCGACGATGCCGAGGCCGGTGTGCAGGGCTGGACGCTGAACGGCTGGCAGCAGATCAGCAACGAGGTTTCGCAGCGGTATCTGGTGCAGGCCGCGCATCTGACGGCCAGCGGCGCGGGCAGTAGCGTGCAGCGGTTGATCGCCCCCGGCGACAGCAGCATCAGCGGCACTTGGGATTTCTCGCTGCAACCGGATGAGGCGCTCTTGCTGGCGATTTCCGGCCTGAGCCGCGAAACCAGTGCCGCCGCCGGATTCACGCTCTCGGCACAGCAAGCGCAACCTATCGCCACGCCAACGGCTGGCGCGTAACCGAGGACACTTGACCATGCGTATCCCTGCGATTGTCAATCCGGCTGGCCTGATCGCCAGCGTCACCGCCGAACAAGCGGGGTGGAAGCTCCTGAACATGACGGTGCGCCGTCTGAGCGCCGGAGAAGTGTGGGCGAACAGCACCGGCGCACATGAACTGGTGCATGTGGTTCTGGGCGGGACGTGCCATATCCGCACCTCGCAGGGGGATTTCCTGAACCTCGGCACACGGACGGATGTGTTCAGCGGCCTGCCGTATGCGCTGTACCTGTCGCGGCAGGTGGACTACCGCATCGAAGCGGCGGCGGACGGGGTGGAAATCGCGTCGTGCTGGGTTCCCAGCGACGAAGATCACCCGCCCCGGCTCATCACGCCCGCCGATGTCACAGTGGATTTGCGCGGCGGTGGCAACGCCTCGCGGCAGGTGGTGAACATCATCCCACCCGGTTTCCCGTGTCAGCGGTTGGTGTGCGTGGAGGCTTATATTCCGGGCGGGAACTGGGCGGGCTATCCGCCGCACAAACACGATACCCACCGCGAAGATGCGTCCGGCAAGGTGCTGGAGGCCGATCTGGAGGAAATCTACTTCTACAAGCTCAATCCGCCGCAGGGGTTCGCGCTCCAGCGCATCTACAGCAGCGGCGCAGACCGCACCTACCTCGCGCAGCACAACGACACGGTGCTGATCCACGAAGGCTACCACCCGACCACCAGCGCCCCCGGCTACACCACCTACCTGCTGAACTTCCTTGCGGGGTCGGCGCAATCGCTGGCGAACAGCGAAGACCCGGCGCATGTGGCGGTGAAGGCGACGTGGGGTGCGCTCGACCCGCGCCTGCCCGTGGTAAAGTGATGCTACAATAAGGGGCAGAAGCTGTCAGCCGAGGGATTAACCGATGCAAAACGCTCCCCCTCAAACCCTGTTTGGTGTCATCACCGATTTTCTGGCGACCCGCCCTACGCCGGAAGAAATTATCGCGTATCAGTTACCGGACTATTTGCAGCGCCGCGCTACTGAACTGCTCGACAGGAATCAGGCCGACCATCTCACCGCCGAAGAACGGGATGAGATGATGGATTACGTCCGTATGGATACGATGCTCCTGTCACTCAAAGCCAAAATGAACCACGCGGGATAATCCCCATGCTCAAATGCTCTGCCTCACTGTGGTCGGCTGATCTGGCGAATCTGGCTGCCGAGATCAAACGGATTGAGCCGTTTGTGCAGCGGTTTCATATTGATGCCGCCGATGGGCGGTATGTGAACCTGCTGCTGTTCTTCCCCGATCTGGTGAAGGCCATGCGCCCGCACACCGCGCTCCCTTTCGAGGTGCATCTCATCACTGTCAACCCGTTCCAGTGGCTCGACCCGTTTTTAGAAGCAGGCGCGGATAGCATCCTGTTCTACCCGGACACCACGCCCGACCCGCTGGCCTTCATTCAGGCGGTGAAGGCGGCAGGCAAGCAGGTCGGCGTGTCGTTGCGCGTCGAGGATTCGCTCATGCTGCTCGACCCGGTTCTCGATCAACTGGATACGGTGACGATCATGGGGACGTATATGGGGGTGAAGGGCGTTTCGATGGATGCTTCCGTCCCCGGCAAGATTCGCCAGCTCCGGCAGACGATCACGCAGCGCGGCCTGCCCACCGAGATCGAAGCCGATGGCGGGATTCGCTATGAGAGCGTGCCGCTGATTCATCAGGCCGGAGCCGATTGGATCGTCCCCGGTTCGCTGATCTTCAACGGCGATCCCGCCCGGCTGATACAGTTCCTATCCGGCCTGTAGTTGTTCCTACAACTGGAACGCGCCATAGA
>CAIPFY010000157.1 GCA_903864435.1 uncultured Chloroflexota bacterium
CAAGCCCGCCGCATCCTCGACCGCCTTGTGGGTTACAACATCACCGAGTTGCTATGGGAAAAAGTCCGCAACCAGCTTTCGGCGGGGCGCGTACAGAGTATCGCGGTGCGGTTGGTGGTGGATCGTGAACGAGAGATTGACAACTTCAAAGCGGAAGAATACTGGACGCTGGATGCTCGCCTGAAGAAGCACCTCGCGCAGGATACCAGCGCCAAGCGCCCGTTCAACGCCCGCCTGATTAAGCTCAACGGGCATGACATCACGTTGGGAAGCAAAGAAGCGGTAGCGCCACACTTGCCCATCCTGGACACCGCCGCCTACAAAGTGTCTGACGTGAAGCATGGCACACGCCAGCGGAAGCCCTCCGCACCATTTACGACCAGCACATTGCAACAGGAAGCCTCGCGGCGATTGGGATTCAACGCTCGCCGCACAATGAGCGTGGCGCAGCAGTTGTACGAAGGTATTGACATCGGCGCGGCGGGTACAGTCGGTCTGATTACCTACATGCGTACCGACAGTACACAGGTTTCGGAGCAAGCGCAGCAGGAAGCGCGGCAGTACATTCACAACCGCTTCGGCAGCCATTACCATCCGGTCAAGCCGCCGCGTTACCAGACCAAAACCAAAGGCGCCCAGGAAGCCCACGAAGCCATTCGCCCCACCAGCGTCCTGCGCCTGCCCGATCAGGTAAAAACCTTCCTGAACCGCGACCAACTGCGGTTGTACACACTCATCTGGGAACGCTTCCTCGCCAGCCAGATGTCCAACGCCACCTACAACACCCTGCGCGTGGATATTCAGGCCACCCCCCAACCGGATACGGCGGATGCAAAGCACCACTCGTACCTGTTCCGCGTTTCGGGAAGCACCATCAAGTTTCAGGGTTTTCTGGTGCTTTATGAAGATGCCCGCGACGAGGATTTGCAACCAGACGAGGACGAAGATCGCATTCTGCCGGAACTAACCGTTGGCGAAGTGCTGGATTTAATCCAGTTGCTACCCGAACAGCATTTCACCCAACCACCACCACGCTATACCGAGGCCAGCCTCGTGCGCACACTGGAAGAATACGGCATCGGTCGCCCCAGCACCTACGCGCCAACCGTCAATACGGTGCAAGATCGAGAATACATCGAGAAGCGCCGCGATAACCGTCTCTATCCCACCGAAACCGGCAAGGTGGTCAACGATTTGCTGGTACAGTTCTTCCCGAATGTGATGAGTTACGAGTTCACCGCCTATATGGAAGATGAACTGGACTTGGTTGCCGAAGGAAAAATGGAATGGCGCCCGATGCTGCGCGAATTCTACTCGCCCTTCGAGCGACAGATCAGCACAGCCCGCGAACAAATGCCCCGCGTCCGACAGGAAGAAGAAGTCGGGCGCACCTGCCCGGACTCCGGTCATCCCCTCATCATTCGCTACGGACGCTTCGGGAAATTCATCGGCTGCGCGGATTACCCGAACTGCCGCTACACAGAACCGTGGCTGGAGCGCACCAACATCCCCTGCCCCACCTGCGGCAAAACACACGGCGGTGAGATTATCGTCAAGAAATCCAAAAAGGGGCGCACCTTCTACGGATGCAAGCGTTACCCGGAATGCGATTTCACCAGTTGGAAAAAGCCAGTCGCCCACCCGTGCCCGAACTGCGGCGGCCTGTTGGTGGAACAAAACAAACACACGGTGCAGTGTACCGTGTGTTCGCACACCTATCCGGCAGAGGATATGGCACATTCGGCAGCCGAACCTGCCTAGCCTGATTGAACTGTCAAAGAGGGCTGCTAGGCCCTCTTTTACTACCGGTTCAAACTGAAACAAACTCGTTCGGCGCGGTATCGGCTCAATTGTCACACTTGAGGAAATTACGCTACAATGAGCGTATTCTACTGTCCGTAACGGGGTTCTGAAGCACGAAAGGCATCGTGATGATCAAAAAAGTCAAAGATACGGCCATAGGTCTGTGGCCGATCATCAAGACCTATGTTCCGTCAGTTGCATTAATAGTTGCTGTGGCGCTGGCCTTTCTGGTCGGTCTGCTATGGGGCTATGGACTCGACCCCGTTTCTTTCTACGACTCTTCCCCTCGCACGATGGGACAGGGGTGGCAGGACGAATGGGTACGTTTGGTGGCAGACCGTTATCATCTCGCCACAAGCACCTCGGTTCCGAGCGAAGAATTCCGCCAGAGCATCATCTCGCTGCTGCGTAGCGTGGACGACCCGCAGGAAATTGTGAACCGGCTTGGCTTGACCGAAATCAGCGAGTTAGCCGCCGAAGCCCAAATCGGGGCGCCGATATCACCAGAACGTCCGAATATCATCGGCACGCTGCGCCCTTGGATCATCGGCCCGATCCTCGTCATCATCCTGTTCGTGGTGGGATCGCTGCTGTACGGCTTCTACATCAACCCGATGCTGGTTACGCCCATCCGCAAACGCATTCGCGGCTCGCAGGGTACGGATGCAGTCGGCGCGGCGGAAATTAGCCGTATTAAGGCCGACAAAGCCAAACGTGACAGCATTCTTAAAGATGCCGCATCGGCTCCCATCAGCATTCTAGGGACACCAGTGGTCACGCATGTGTCCACTTACGCGCCCGGTCGTGCTTATGACGACTCGTTCAGCATCGAAGACGCCACCAAAGACGATGAATTCTTAGGCGAATGCGGCGCGGTCATTTCCGAGACCGCCACGCTTGGCGGTGACAAAGTATCCGCGATTGAAGTCTGGCTATTCGACAAAGACGATTTCACGCGCACCCTAACCTCGGTATTTGTATCAGAATACGCCGCCGACGATCCGGCCACACGTTCCACGTTGGAAACCAAAGGCCAGTTGGTAGTGGTCAAACCGGGTGCCATGATAACATTGGAAACCAACGCCCTGATCCTGCAAGCAACGGTCATGGAAGTGGTCTATGGCACTGGCCCACTGCCACCCAACAGCTACTTTGATCGTGTGAGCATCAAGCTGCAAGCATGGCGTCGCAGTGGATCGAGCGCACCGGCGGCTGTACCCGCAGCCCCGCCCATCCCCGCTGCTGCGGTCATGCCAACCTTCACACCTGCACCCTACACACCGCCGCCGCAGGCTGCACCGCCCTCAGCGCCCGTTTACACGCCGCCCTCAGCGCCGGCTTATGCGCCACCTTCAGCGCCAGCTTATGCGCCACCTTCAGCCCCGGCTTACACACCACCTAGTAGTCCGGCAGCCAACTATGGCGGCGGAATCACGCCGCTGAAGCCGCCGCCGCTGCAAAAACCAGCCCCCCCCGCCGACAACGATCCTTTTGACGGCGCGGGCGACTTCACCCCCATAGGCCGGTAGCAACAGCCTTCCAAATAAAAACACCCTGTCTCGGCAGGGTGTTTTTGTGAAAATCAGCACCCGTTACTTGATGCGCTTGATCTTAAAGACCATTTCGCCGCCCGGAGTCTTGACGCGCACCTTCTCCCCTTTACGATGCCCCAGCAACGCGGCACCAATCGGGCTTTCATGGGAAATTTTACCCTCGCGGGGATTCGCTTCCGCCGCACCTGCGATGGTGTAGGTTTCTTCCTCGCCAGCGCCATCTTCCACAATCGTTACCACTGACCCCATTCGCACTTCTCCAGTGCTACCGTCATTGGTAATCAGAATCGCCGCCCGCAGAACGCTTTCGACATACTGAATGCGCCCTTCCAGAAAGGCCTGCTTCTCTTTAGCGTCGTGGTAATCGGCGTTCTCCTTCAGATCACCTTCCGCCACAGCCTCTTTCAGCTTACGCGCCAGTTCAGGACGCTTGACAGTCAACAGTTCATCCAGTTCGCGTTCCAGTTCAGCGCGACCTTCAGGAGTCAAATAGACTTGGTCAGCCATGCTTATTTCCACCTTATTCCTGTAAACAAAATACGAAACTCTGGGCGCAAGGCTGATTTACAGTTGAACCCATTCGCGGCGCAGCGCCGCCAAAGCGGTCACATTCTGCCGGTGCAGCGCGGTCACTTCACCGTTCAACAAAATCCGGCTCTTACCACAGCTTTCAAGCGTGATTGCAGCCAATGCCTGCTCCGGTGCGGGCAGCGTCAGCGCCTGATCCACAGCACTACGCAGTGTGGAAAGGTAATCCAGATCGCCCTGAATTTTTTCCTCGATTTCCCCGCGCAGAATAATTTCGCCATGTCCTTGAATGACGTTCTCAAAATTACCGCTGCGCAGCCCTTCGAGCGAAGTTACGAAATCATCGTAGCTGCCATCCACAAAATAGGGCAGCGGCATCAGCGTATCGGCGGCGAACAAGATGCGGTCTTCCTTGACCAGACACACCATCGAATCCGCGCTATGACCGGGAGTAAGCCAGAACTGAAAGGTCTTGCCGCCGATGTGCAGGCTCATCGGCCCGCCATCAAAAGTTACATCCGGCAGCACCAGCTCGATGCCGCGCATTTCCGATGCGCTGGCTTTCATCTTCTCTAGGCTTTCACGCCCCCGCGTATTCAGCAGTTCACGACAACGGGCATGTGCAATCACCCGCGCCCCTTGAAACAAACTCGTCCCAATGGTGTGATCGGCATGAAAGTGCGAGTTGACCACATAGCGCACCTGAGCGCCCAAGCGTGTCTCGATAAAACGCTTCATCATCAGCGTTTCTTCGGGATAGGCCAGCGTATCAATCACGACCGCCCCTTCACTGGTGAGAACGATACCCGCCGTCACCTGTGCATAGAGATCACTCGTGAACACATATACATCATCAGCGACTCGTTCGCGCTGCATATATCCTAAAATACCCGTTTCGTTATAGCTAAAGGGATCGAACACTCAATCGCAGTATAGTCATGCACAGGGCGAAAATCAAGATGCCCCCCCGATGCTCACCGCGAAGGCGACCAATAGGACTCCCGTTGGTTGTCATCCGAATAATAGAGACTACAATGAATATTAGTCTAATAACGTCAAGAAAGAGGCCTTTATGCGTAATTTAGGGCGCTTATTGAGTATTCTGTTTCTGCTTGTTCTGGCGCTACGTGTGGTCAGCGCCCAAACGCCTGTTTTCCGCATCGGGGTTCTGGACGATCCACGCGGCCCCCTTAGCGATGGTGCCCGTCTGGCGGTGGAAACCATCAACGCAGCCGGTGGGGTGCGCGGGGCAGATGGCACATTCTTCCAGCTTGAACTGATTATTCAGCCGTTCGACATCGCCCCCAATATCCAGAACAGTCTCACGACCCTCAGCAGCAGCAGCGTGATCGCCGTCATCGGGCCACAAACGGATGACCAACTCACAACCAATCTGGTCGGACTGCAAAATCTGAACGTTCCCATCCTCACGATGGCGACTGGCGACACCTTGCTCCTGAACGACAGCAGCCGCCGCATCTTTCGCGCCCGTGCCGCCGCCGCCGAAGAAGGGCGGGCGCTGGCGGATTACGTGATTAATGATCTGAAAGTGACGCGCATCGTCACGGTTCAAATCGAACTCGACCTCAGCACGACAGCGGGTATCGTAGGGTTCACAACCGCCGCTGCTGCACGCGGCATCACCCCGCAGGCCACCCTGCAAGCGCCTACCGATGCCGACTTTACACCGATAATGAACCAGATCAAGATGGCAAACGCCGATCTCGTGGCGGTCTACGGTTCGCCCGCCCGCGCTGGAACATTCTACGCGCTGCTCCGTCAGCAGGGGTACACCGGCTATTTCGCGTACAAAGACGCGAACGAAGCCGCTTTCCAGAATAACATCCCGCCCGATCAGAAGCGCGACATTATCCTCACCTCCACATGGGCTGTCACCGCCGCCGACAGCGAAAGCCGCGCCTTCCGCGAGGTGTTCATCCGGCAGTACGGCACGCTACCCGGCGCAATTCAGGCGGCGGCTAACGATTCCGTGCGGCTGCTGGCAGCCGCCATTAACCGCCCCGGCGATCTGCTGGCGAATCTGGCTTCCTTAACCGATATTCAGGGCGTGCAGGGCAAACTGGAACCAGCGGCGCTCGGACAGGGTGAAACCAGCGCGAATGCCGTTGTAGAAGTGCTGAGCGCCTTCGGTGCGCCCGGTATCGTCGCACGCTACCAGCGCGGCAACCGTGTCCCGCTGGAACAATCCGGCCTACCGGCGCTCACCGCCACGCCCGCCCCGACTGCCACACCGGACGGCGTGACCATCACCATCAAACAGTCCAAACAGAATGTCCGCAGCGGCCCCAGCACCGACTATCCCACACTGGGGCAGTATAGTCAGGGACAGCAGGTGCGAGTCGTGGGTGCCACCGTTGACTTCACATGGGTCGTGGTTGATTTTCGCGGGCAGCAGGGTTGGCTGGCGACCTACCTGCTCGATGTGTTCGGCGATTTGAACACCGTACCCATTATTACCCCGCCGCCCACGCCCACACCGCCGCCCAGCCCTAGCCCCCTACCCCAACCCGATATTGTCATTGACAGTGTGATTGCGGTTCCATCGCCCATCATCGTCGGGCAACCGTTCGTTGTGAACGTGACAGTGCGCAACGCCGGCAGTCAGGCCGCGCCCCCGTTCGCGGTGGCGGCAACCTTCCCGCCGAACAATATCTACGCGGCCACCTTAGTCGGGGCGCTCAATCCGGGGCAAAGCGCAATCGCGGCACTCAGCGGGACGTTCATCAACACGGGCGCATATTCGGTGACGCTGGTAGCCGATCTAAACAACGAAGTCGCGGAAGGTGCGGGGGAAAGCAACAACCTGTATACCTTCAATTACTTCATCAACAAATTACTACTGCGTCAGGGGTCGCAAACCCTGAATCCCAATGACACCATTGATCTTGAAGGAAACGCGGTTCAAGGTGATGCCAACTGGGACATCGGCGCGAGTAATCTCAACGCCCTGTTCAGCGCCAAACTGGGAATCATCGCCAATGTGACGCTGGAAAGCGTCCATTACGATCTGATTACCCCCGCGCTAGTCAATCAAGCCAGCATCCCGCGTGGGAGTATGCTGCCGGGAACGGTCATCGGGGTGCTAACGGCGGACGGCAACCGGGGCGCATTGCGTGTGGACGGCCTGCCGGGGAACCAGCTACAGGTGACGTTCATCCTGTTCCAGAATTAGAACGAGAATGGCTTTCCCCTGCTTTGTCGGCTCAAGCGCAGAGCAGGGGTAGCCCTATTTAGTTCAACCGCACATCAATCCATGTGCTGCGGTTAGCATACACATAAACAATCTGGCGGAAGCGCACCCGCCCGTTGTCGTTGACGCTGACCTCGTAGTAATTCGCGGGAAGGTCGCCCAGCACAAAGTTTTCCCCGAACACCGGATCAGGATTCACAGATGTATCGTGATACGAAAAGGCGTAGCGCGAAATATCGGTAGATTTCACCTGAAGGGTCACATCGTACAGAATCGCGCCGCTGGCATTCGTCACCCGCCCCACCAGCGTGCCAAAGGTGCGATACGGGTAAATCCATAGTTCCGGGTTGCGCGTGCTATTCCAACTGTTGGCATTCCCCACCCGCACCTCGAAATGCAACTGCGGCCCGAAAGCCACGCCGCTATCCCCCACAATCCCCAGCGTTTGCCCCTGTTTTACAGATTGTCCGGTTTGAACATCTACCCGGTGCATGTGTCCGTACAGGGTGTAAACCGGCTGTCCACTCGAATCGGTGAGGCTATGCTGAAGCACAACCACATTCCCGTAGTAGTCGGTCTGAGGGCCAAACTGAGTCGCCAGATCATCACCCGCATAAAAGACCGTACCATCAGCCGCCGCCAGAATCGGCGTTCCACGCGGGTTTTCCATATCCACACCCAGATGCACCTGCAAGCGTCCGCCTGAAGTGCCTCCGTAGGGATAGGTGCGATCCGCCCAATTCGCCCCATCCTGCGAAATCGGACGTGTAAAATGATAGTGGTCGGCGATCTGTACTGCCGGGTCAGCCGGGGGTGGCGTCCATGTCGGCCCTACCGTCGCATTGGCTTCCAGTGCCCCCGCTACGGGCGATGCTAGAACAACTGGCGTAGCCGTCGGTGAAGGCGTCGGCGTCAACGTCGGCGGCAGCGTATTCGTCGGAATGGGCGTGTTGGTCGGAATTGTCGTGGCAGTCGGAGTCGGCGTCACCGTTGGAGTCGGGCTAGGCGTATATGTGGCAGTCGGCGGCAGGGTCGGCGTCCGGCTGGCAATCGGATTAGCCGTTGGGACAGCCGTCGCCGCTTCGCGCAGGCTGGCGCTTATTCCGGTGGGCGGCAACGTAGCCGCAAACGGTGTGACCGAATTCGGCTGACATGCAGCCAACAAACAGGATAACAGCACGACCATCAATGGGCGTAAGTGAGGATACTTCATAGGCTTTCAGGTCACTCGTTTTGATCGTCCAAAAACGCTGGCGGTTGAACGGGCGTATGAACCGCGCTGGAGGCTTTCGTCCCCATTTGCAGGGCGCGTAGCTGATCTTCGTCCACTTCCATCCCGTTCAGTTCACGGTACAAATCCGCATTCTTCAGAGGGTCTACCGCGTAACGCCACCGCCGCGTACCCGTCTCGCGCAGCAGCGACCGGCACGTATCACAGCGCACGATACGGCGCGGGCGCGGGATTCCAAGCAACCGATCTGACCGATGATCCACAACCGGATGACCGCTTCCACACACCGGGCACTGTTCGATGACAAATCCATCGGAATAGCGATCTAGCGCCGTCGCACCGCGCCAGTAGAACCCCCCGTAGATGAGAAGCACCACAAGCACTACACCACCCGCAACAGCTTCGCCCGATACACCCGCAGACGCGCCTCCGGCAGGCTGAACCGGAACGGCAGTCGCGCTAGGCGCAGCGGTCACAACCGCAACCGCCTGCGTAGGCGTAACAGGAACCGCCGTAGGGGATAACGGTGCTACGGTCAGGCTCGCCACAATTCCGACAGGAGTCGGCGTGGACAACGACACCGACGCGGCGGTTGCCGTCGCCACAGGTTGCGTGCTAGTCGCGCTCGGCACAGGCGTAGGCGTGCTGGTCGCGCTCGGCACAGGCGTAGGCGTGCTGGTCGCGCTCGGCACAGGCGTAGGCGTGCTGGTCGCGCTCGGCACAGGGAATGGTGTAAAGGTCAGCGTGGGCAGCGGGGTATTCGTGGCAACCGCCAACGCCAGCAGCGTAGGTTCCGGCGTATTCGTTGGAATGTTGGTTGCAGTAGGCGTCTCGGAAGGCAAAAGGGTGTTCGTCGCAGTGGCAGACGACGTGGGTGTACTGGTGAACGTGACCGTTGGCGTTGGCGTCAGGGTAAACGTTGGCGTACTGGTGAGCGTAACCGTTGGCGTTGGCGTGAGCGTAAACGTCGGCGTGAACGTCAGTGTTGCTGTGGGTGTGCTAGTAGGCGTAAACGTCAAAGTGGCGGTCGCGGTAGCCGTCGGGCTAGGCGTCGCGGTCGGCGTAAACGTGAGCGTAGGGGTTGCTGTGGGCGTGGGTGTAAAAGTGGGCGTATACGTGGGGGATGGCGTGAGATTCGCTTCACTTAAGGCCGGAAGCGCCAGCACATCCACCGACCAGCGCACCAGATTACGCGCAATCCACCCAAAGCCCCCATTGAAGCGGATCATCACCCAGCTAGACGTTTCATTCCGCCCGACTGCTTCGACCAGATCGCCTGTAAAAAGCTGCCCCATCCGTAGATAGGTGCGCCCCGGCCCTGCACGTACATAACCGCTGGCTGCATCCGGCAACAGCAGCACGTAGCTTTCGCTGGGCGTAGCCGTTGGTAGAAGGTTGGGCGGGAGTTGAGTGGGCGGCTCTCCCGGCGAAGGTGTCAAATCGGGCAAATCAAGCACAGGCAGGACATCAATCTCCTCTGCCCATACCGCCAGATCACGACGAATCCAGCCAAACCCGCCCCCATACGCGATCAGAACCCAATCGCCGGCTGCATTCCGGCTGCGCGGCACAACCCGATCACCGGCAACCAGACGACCAACCGGCACATAATCCCGCCCCGGCCCGGCGCGAACAAATATATCCTGACTGAGAATGCTGCTCACCGCAGGCGTTGGCGAAGTCTGCGCCAGCACCCCAGCGGTTGCCAGCACCAGCCCCACACTCAACAGGATCAACAGCGCCAGACGAATCTTCAACCGACCTCTTATTCATCAACCTAAAGAATGCAGGCAATACTAACATGCACACACAGGTCTACCAAGTGCGAACCCCGCCCGCCCTCAGCCCGCCAGAATCGTAAAGGGTGCTTGCGGTTCAACCAACTTATCATCCGCATACAACCGTGCTATCCATGAACCGGGCGTAAACGGAATAATAGACGAATCCAGATAAAACCACACGCAAAAATTCGTCACATCATTCGGATTCGTCCACGCCTCGCTGCTGACCACCTGCCCGTCGTACAACCATTCCACACGCATCACCGTTCTGGCTGGCAAGTTGACAGCGCGGGTGTTGACATAAATGCGCGGTGTCCCCGCATCAAATTGGGTCTGAAGCGAATCTGCGCAGCCATCCGAATCGCGCACACTCAGCGCCACGCCGGTACTCACAAACTGCGGCCCACCGGGGCCAACAGTCGCCGAAGCGCCTTCCACAGCCACGCCCACCTGCCGAACGGGCGTGGGGGGAATCACCGCACGCACGGTTAAGAGCAGTTGGCGGTTGATGCTGCTGCTCGCCGCAATCTCCGTCGCGCCGGCCTGCGCGGTTCGCTGTATCTGCGCGGTATCCGTCGCGTGGGCATCCACCAGTCGCGTAGCTTCCTGCACCAGCGCCGTACTTTCGGCATCCCGCGTGGCACCCATATTGGGCGCATTCAACACCTGACAACCTGCCAGCAGGAGCGTGAGCAAACATAACCAGAAGCGAATCATGAAACCTCCTGAGCAGATGTGAATTATACCAGCAATATTCCATCTAATCGCGCCTGCAAAACCATGTTTAACCAGCCCATCAATCTGCCGAAACCTATGTAGACCCCGAAGATGTACTATCGAAGATGAGATGTTGTGTCCACCACAATTCCAGATTTGACCATCAGCGTAGAAAGCCTCCTTCACTTTCCGCATACTGGGACAATCGCATCCAACAATCGGTCAGAGGAATCTATCCATGCAGTCTGTTCGCATTCTCCTCACTTCACTATGTATCGCTCTGTGCATGGCACTTCCAACCGCCGCGCAGGATAACGCCCAAACACTTGTCGTCTATTCCGGTCGCACCGAAGGACTGATCGGCCCCATCCTCGAACAATTCACGCAGGATACAGGCATACCCGTAGAAGTGCGCTACGGCGGAACGGCAGAAATGGCCGCCACCATCCTTGAAGAAGGCGACAACAGTCCGGCGGATGTGTTCATCGCACAAGATGCAAGCGCACTCGGCGCACTGGCCGCAGAAGGCCGCCTGATCGCCCTGCCTGCGGACATTCTGGAACAGGTACAACCGCAGTACGAATCGGCTGCGGGCGAATGGGTGGGCATCTCCGGTCGCGCACGGGCGCTCGTCTACAACACCGAACTGGTTCAGGCGGAGGCGCTACCAGCCTCACTCCTCGGCCTTACACAACCCGAATGGCAGGGAAAAGTCGGGTGGGCGCCTCCCAACGGCTCGTTCCAATCCAACATCACCGCCATGCGCCTGTTGCTCGGTGAAGACGCCACCGCCCAATGGCTAACCGATATGGTCAATAACGGTGCTGTCTCGTATGAAAATAATGATGCCATCACGCAGGCCGTCATTGATGGTGAAATCAGTGTGGGGCTGGTGAACCACTACTATGTTTTCGAGTTCAAAGAGCAGTTCCCGGATGCCCCTATTGACATCCACTACTTCGAGGATGGTGATCTAGGTAATCTCATCAACGTAGCGGGTGCCGGGATTATCAACACCAGCAAACAACCCGACCTTGCTCAGAGCCTAATCCGCTACCTGCTTGGCGAAACCGCGCAAACCTATTTCGCAGAAACCACAGCGGAATATCCGCTGGTGGCAGGCGTGCCAGAAAACCCACAGGTGCGCCCGCTGGCTGAAATCAAAGGGCCGGAAATTGATCTGAGCAGCCTGAGTGACCTGCAAACTACCCTCGACATGCTGCGCGATACTGGCGTAACGCCTTAACGCCGCAAACCGTCACAGCCGCCCACCCGTTCGCTGGATGGGCGGTTTTTGATTCCCCTGACCATGCTACAATCGAACTCGTAAATGGAATGCACACAGGGGATAGCCCATGCGCTTGAATCGCATCGCCTTCATCTTCTTTGCGATCTGGCTGCTGTTTCTAGGGGGTAGCGCATACTATGCCCTGATCTTCCCCGTCCATGTTCTGCACCACCTCCTGATGACGGTTGTGCTGGCTGTATGGCTGCTCAACCGGCTGCGGCAGGGGCGCGGATTACCTTCCACGCCCCTCAACATCCCGTTGGCGGCGGCAGGCGCGGTATGGGCGCTCTCGGCAGCACTCAGTGCCGATCCCCGCATGGCGTTCGAGAACCTGTGGTTCCAGTTGCTTCACATCCTGCTTTTCCTTGCGCTGGCGGACTTGTTTCAGCGCGGGCGTGATCGCCTCGTGATCGAAATCCAATTCCTATTGGGCGCAGTCGTTCTTTTCTTGAGTGGTATTGAACTGGCGTCATGGTTTTTCGGGCTGGGGCTGCTACCGGGGGCGGCGGGGGGATGGGCGGCTGTACTCGGCGCAGACATCCCCCTCCCCCTGAACTTGCCCCGCCTCTCGCTCGCCATGAATATCAGCACCCTCCTCGCCGGATACGCCGCGCCGCTGACCGTCTTTGCTGCCATCTGGGCATGGACAACGTCCCGCCGTGACTACCGGATCGTGCTTGCGATTCTCAGTGCTGGCCTGTTGGTCGTCACACTGCTCACCGCCTCACGCGGGGCGCTGCTGTCGTTGGTCACTGCCGGCGGCATTATCAGCGGCTTGCGACTGTGGAAAACATCTTCGATAGCCGCGCAACGCAACCTGCGCTATCTGGTCGGCGCGGCGGCAGCAGTCGGCATACTGGCAATAGTCGGTTATACAATCTTTTCCACCACACAAGCGCGTTCCACCAACGCCGGTGACGCCGGACGCTTGGACATGTGGCGCAGCGCAATCGCAATGGCGGCAGATCACCCGCTAACGGGCGTTGGGCCGGGCTTGTTCGGACGCGCTTTCCGCACTTACCGCGACCCGACCATTGTGCAGGACAAACTGGCCGCAGCACACAATGCCTACCTGAACACCGCCGCCGAAACCGGCCTGCCCGGAATCGTCCTCAGTGTAGGGTTAGCGGGCGCTTTTGCCTTAGCCACCTATCGAAATTGGAAACAAACCACCTCGCCCATTCAGCAGCAGCGCATAGAAGCCGCTTTCGCCGCGCTGGTAGGGCTGGCGGTTCACAGCATGGTGGATACCTTCACCATCACCCCTATCGTTCTGCTAATGAGCGTTCTCGCCGTCTTTTGCATCATCCCAACCGATCTTGACTCGCGGTTGCGCCCTCAGCCAGCCTCGCGCCGGATTACGTCCCTTGCGGCGCTGGTGCTGGTGTTGGGGTATGGTCTATGGTTCATCCAGCTTGATCGCGCACAAGCCGCGTTTCTGAACAGCCTGAACGCCGATGACCGGAGCGCCGCATTAGAATCAGCGCAGGCCGCCGTTGACCTCGACCCCGCGCTACGACTCTACCAACTCCACCTTGCCGATTTACAGGCACAGGATACAGACCCCGCCATCGGGATCAGCGCCTACCGCGCAGCACTGTCGCTAGAACCCACATGGGACACGGGCTGGATCAATCTGGCTGCGCTGGAATTCCAGCAGGGCAACCTTCAGGAAGGCGGAGAAGCACTGGCGCAGGCACGAGCGATCAATACCCATAACGAGGCGGCTACACGCTGGGCAGAGTGGGCAGAATCGCAGCAGGCCGCGCCCGATGATCAAATTATTACCGCCTATCAGGACGGTATTCAGGTCAATCCGTACCTGCCCCTCGCGGATTACTGGTGGCAAACGCCGCTGCGCCGGGAAGCACTAAAACACCTCCTCCCCGAATATCCGTTGGATCAGCAGTATCGTATCCTTCAGGCGCACGATCCCGCCCGTGCCATAGCACTTGTCCCCGCGCAGCCCCAAACCGGCGACGAGTGGTTGACAAGTGCACTGGCAGCGCTGGATTCGGGCAACCCCGAACAGGCGTTGACCGCGTTCGATACCGCGATTCGCCTGCTCCGCACCAGCGGCGATGCCTACGCAGGCCGCGCCCGCGCCCGCTACGCGCTGCATGACGCCACAGGCGCAGAGCGCGATTTGCGCGTGGCTGAACTACTCGGCACATTTTCCGAATACCCGAATGCCATTCGCGCCGCAGGGGAACCGGAAGCCGCTGCCACCCTCCGCTACCGCTGGCAAGTGGATGCCGTACCCTCGAAAGCCGTAGGGGGCGAGTTCGCTGCCGTCCTATACGGGCGCCCGGCCATCTTCACCGTGCGCCCGGAAATGCGCTTCATCGGCCCCGGCAGAGCCATCATGGAACAGTGGTATGCCATCGCTGCCGAACGAGAGCTTGCCGGAGATTTGCCGGGGGCTTTGCACGCTTATCAGGCCATTGTGGACTACGCGCCGGACGAAACCGAAGCGCAGACGCAAATCGCCCGATTGGGGGACTTGTCCCCTAGTCCATAATATGCTATGCTGTTACATATAAGTCCCTGTAGCTCAGTGGATAGAGTGCAGCCCTCCGGAGGCTGAAGCCTGAGTTCGAGTCTCAGCAGGGACGCAGCAGCGGCGCAACACAGCGCCGCTTTTGATTCACCACCGTAGGCGAAACGACGTGCAGACCGTCCCCGCAAGAGCTATGATTGCCGCTATGAACGCTGTGAAAGTGGCACAACCCTTCATCTCGCGCTGGGGATTGTGGCTGATGCGAGTTTGGATCGCGTGGGCTGTGCTGGTGCAAATCACACCCGCTGGCCCCCGCGCCCCGCTGGATGCCCCTCAGACTGTCCAAACCGTGCATCCGGTGGTTTGCGTACATACCCGCCTGATTGATGAAGTCTACGAATGGGTCATCCAGCGTTCGCTGCAAATGGTTCGGGAGATGGGCGCGGATACCATTGTCGAATTCTTCCCGTGGGCGTATGCCGAACCTGCGCCCGGTCAATATAACTGGGAAGGGTTTGACCGAATCGCCAAACACGCCCGCAATCAAGGTCTGCACGTCATCGCCCGCATGGGGTTTGTTCCCGCATGGGCGCGCCCGAAAGAAACCGAACGTCAGACCACGCTGAACTACCTGCCGGATGAGTCCATTGACGAGTTCGCCCGTTTTGTAGCCGCCTTCGCCGCCCGTTATGCCGGTGTGATGGATCAGATCATCATCTGGAATGAGCCTAATCTCAGCTTTGAATGGGGCTACCAGCAAGTAGACCCCGCTGGCTATGCCCGCCTGCTCAAAGCGGTATATGCGCCCGCCCATGCCGCCAACCCTGCCGTGATGATTCTCGGCGCACCACTCGCGCCCACCTTAGAACCGTCCGGCAGCCCGAATGGTCTGGACGATCTGTTGTATCTGGAAGCACTCTATCAAGCGGGGGCTGTCCCCTATTTCGATGCACTGGCGATGCACACCTATGGCTTCACCGAACCGCCGGAAGCGCCGCCGGGGCCGCAAACGCTGAACTTCCGCCGTGCCGAACTGCTGCACAACATCATGTTGCGCTACGACCGCCCCGATAAGCCCGTTTACATCACCGAAACCGGTTGGAACGATCATCCCCGTTGGACAAAAGCAGTGCGCCCTTCGCTGCGGGTGGCCTATACGATTCAGGCGTTCGAGTGGGCTGAACAAGAATGGTCGTGGGTGGATAAGCTGTGCGTGTGGGCCTTTCGTTATCCTGCCGCCACCCGCAGTTATCCCGACAACTTCACGCTCGTCACCCCGGATTTACAGCGCAAGCCCATTTACAGCGCGATTCAAGCCTACGCACGGGGCTGGGAAAGGAGCACCGACCTGTGGCTACCCGCCCCTATCGCGCCGTAGCTGCGGCGCTCCTGCTCGGCCTCACGCTATGGGTATGGGCGCTGGCTGGCGCCCTATTCGCGCTGCGTTGGAACAGCATCGAACGCCCCAACCCGCCCCTCCGCGCCCTGTTCCCCTATGGCGAAATGCGCATCGGCGTGGATGCCAGTTACCCGCCCTTTGCCGCAGCAGGAAATGACGGGCTGTATGGACTCGATATTGATCTAGGAACGATTATAGCGGCGCAGTTGGGTGCGCCGGTGCGCTTCGTCAACATGGGTTATGACGGGCTGTACGATTCGCTCAAAGCCGATCAGGTGGATGTGCTGATTTCGGCGCTGCTCATTGATTACTCGCGCACCGATGAGGTTTTCTACAGCATCCCCTATTACAACGCGGGACTCACGCTGGTCGTACCATCGGACAGCCCGATACACGGCATGAGCGATCTGAGTGGCCTGTCACTCGCCTATGAGTTCGGGTCGGATGCCGATTTGCAAGCGCGACAGTGGCTTCGCCGCGTCGCACCGTTCACGCCCCGTCCGTATGAACTGCCCACACTGGCATTGGATGCGGCCCGCATCGGCGATAGCAGCGCCGCGCTGGTGGATGCGACCAGTGCGCGGCTCTATCTACGGCAGCATCAGGACTGGAACACCAGCCTCATCCCCACCAGTGACGCGCTCTATGCGCTGGCGGTACGTACCGATCACGGCCTCACGCTGGAGGCGCTCAACCGCGAGTTAGAAAAGTTGCTAGGCGATGGAACCGTAGCGGCGCTCATTGCCAAATGGCTTTAGGGAGCCGACGAATTGCTGTCTAGCTCCTCCACAAGGCGCACATAGGCTTGTGCGCCGGGGCTGTCGGGTGCATCCTGCACCACCGCCCGCCCCCGGTACGGCGCATCTGCCACATGCACATCGTAGGGAATCATAGTTTTCAACACTTGGTTGGGGAACAACGCCCGCAAATCTTCCAGCACTCTCGCCGTATACAACGAGTGCGGATCGTAAAACGTAGGCACAATTCCCCGCACTTTCAAATCCGGGTTGCCCATCTGTTCACGCACACGCCGGCTGACATCCATCACAGCGCGAATACCCAGCATGGCAGCATGGTTACACTGTGCCGGAATCAACACGGCGTCCGCAGCCAGCAGCCCGATCACGGTCAACACATTGATTCCGGGAGGGGTGTCTATCAGAATATCGTCAAACTGCATCCGGTTTTCGCGCAGCAACTTCCGCAGCCGATCCAGCGGGTGCGAACCCTGCACCAATTTAATCGAAGCCGTCGCCAGATCAACGCTGCCGGGAACCAGTGCCAGACTGGAATGAATAGGGCGAAGCGCCCGACTGAGCGCAACATCATCGTACATCAGCAGCGAAAAACCACTCCGGTCAAGCCGGTACGAATCAAAGCCGAACGAGGCCGTTAAGCTCGCCTGCGGATCGAGATCCACCAGCAGCACGCGGCGCTTACGCGCCAGCACCAGACCTAGATTCAGTGTAGTCGTGGTTTTGCCAACACCGCCCTTCTGGTTGGCAATCGCCAGAATACGCACCATAGATGCCTCTCTCATACAAAATCTGCGCGGATTATACCGCATACAGTCTGGATTGTTCACAAAGCATTGAACTATACTGTAGAAATGTACAAAATTGGAATAGATACCCGGCTCACCTATTACCGGACTGGCGGGATAAGCACCTATATGCGACGGCTGGTAGCGGCGCTGGAACAGTTGGACAGCCGCAACCACTATACCATCTTCCAGAGCCGCAAAAGCACCGAGGTCATCACCCGTCAGTTCGCCCATACGCCCCTTTGGACGCCCTGCCACCACCGTTTGGAGCGCATTGCACTAAGCGTGGAACTGGCGCGTTTTCGTCTGGATGTGTTTCACAGCCCGGATTTCATTCCGCCGCTGCGGGGCGCTCGCCAGCACATCATCACTGTACACGACCTGACCTTTCTGCATTACCCGCAATTTGTCACACCAGACTCGCGCCGCTACTATAACGATCAAATTGAAAAAGCCGTCCAGCAAGCCGCGCACATCCTGACCGATAGTGAAGCCAGCAAGAACGATATGATTGCGCTGCTGGGTGTACCCGCCGACAAGATCACCGTTCACATGCTGGGCGTGGATGAGCGTTTTGTCCCGTTCAACGCCACCGACCGGATCGCCGCGCTCGGCCTACCTGCCGAATATGTGCTGTTCGTCGGCACACTTGAACCGCGCAAAAACCTGCCGGGGCTGCTCGCCGCCTATCGCAAACTGCTCGAACGGCTACCTGCCGCCCCGCCCATGCTGCTCGTGGGCAAAAAAGGCTGGTACTTCGCGGAACTCCAAGCACAGATCAACGCGCTCCATCTGGGGGATCGCCTAATCTGGCGAGAAGACATCGGGGACTCTGATCTACCTGCTGTGTATAATCAGGCATCACTGCTGGCTCTGCCCTCGTTCTATGAGGGGTTTGGCTTCCCCGCTTTGGAAGCAATGGCCTGCGGCACCGTTCCGGTGGTCAGCAACCGTTCATCATTGCCCGAAGTGGTGGGCGCGGTGGGCGCACAGGTTGACCCCGATGACCACGATGGATGGGCTGCGGCAATGGAACAGGTACTACTGGATGACTCGTGGCGGCTGGAACAGCGCCGCGCCGGACTGGAACGCGCCCGGCAGTTTACATGGGAACAAACGGCTCGGCTTGCGCTGGGCATCTACGAACAAGTAGGCAATACGGGATGAACATCTTAATCGTCAGTGCCAGCCTGCCCTACCCGCCGCAACAAGGAGGGGCACTGCGCACCTTCGGGCTGCTGCACGGGCTGCACAAAGCCGGTCACTCGCTCACGCTGCTCAGTTTTGATGACACCCGCCTCGATGCAGCCAGTACCCCGCTTGGCACATTATGCACGCATATCGAAACGCTGCCGCCACCCGTGCGCAGTAAAACAGACCGCCTGCGCGATCTGCTGACCTCACGACAGGCGGATATTGCTGGTCGCATGTATTCCCCGGCCTTTCATGAACGCCTGCGAACGATCGTTGAATCCAACCCGTTTGATCTGGTGCAGTTTGAAGGCATCGAAGTCGCCTGTTATCTGCCCCTCGTCCGGCAAATGCGCACTCGCGCCAAACTGTGCTACGACGCTTTCAATGCCGAGGCCGCGCTCCAGCGCGTCATCTTTGAAGTGGATCGCGGGAATATCCGCCGCCTGCCTGCCGCCCTGTACTCCTTTATCCAGATCGGGCGCATCCAGCGTTTTGAGCAAACTTTAAGCCAGCAGTCCGATCTGGTGGTGGCAGTCTCCAACGAGGACGCCGCCGAATTAGTGCGCTACCGCCCCGACAGGCCGGTTCCGGTGGTCGCCAATGGCATTTTCTGCGACGATTATACGCAGTCTACAACCCAACTCGATTTGGGACAAAACGCCATCGTGTTCACGGGCAAGATGGACTACCGCCCAAACGTGGATGCCATGATGTGGTTCGCGGAAGAAATCCTGCCGCTGGTACGTGCCGAAATCCCCGCAGCGCGGCTAGTCGTGGTCGGGCAAAAACCCCATCCGCGCCTCGAAGCCCTGCGCGACCACGAACACATCGAGATCACCGGTTGGGTGAAAGATGTACAGCCCTTCCTGCGCGGAGCCAGCGTCTACGTCGCCCCGCTGCGAATGGGCAGCGGCACACGCCTGAAAATCCTCGAAGCAATGGCTTCCGGTTGCGCGGTGGTCGCCACCAGCATTGCCGCCAGCGGCATCGCGCCAGAGGCACTCACTTCGATGCGAATAGCCAACACACCCGCCACCCTCGCCGGTCAAATCACCAGCCTCCTGCGGGATGCCGCTGCCTGCCGTGCGTTGGGTACCGCTGCACAATCGCTGGTTCGCACCCATTATGACTGGTCGGTACTCATCCCACAGATGTTGAACGCCTATCGAGGAATCGGTCTTGGATAAAGAAACGCTCGCGTTGCGCAACCGCAGTATGGCGGAAGCCTTCCACGCGGTTCCTATCAAGCACCAAGCACGGCGGGCGCTGCTGCGCGGACTGGCATTCATCCCGCTCACCCCCGCCCGTCCGGCAGCCACCGAACGCATTCTGCTCATCCGTCCCGATCATCTAGGGGATGTCCTGTTATGTACGCCTGCTATTCAGGCGCTGCGTACCGCCCGCCCGCAGGCAGAAATTCACACGCTGGTTGGCCCTTGGTCAGCCGATGTCGTGGCCGCCTACAACGATGTGGACGCGGTACTCACCTTAAATTTTCCAGGCTTCAGCCGCAGCCCGAACCTCAATCTGCGCTCACCATACCAGCTTGCCGCCGCCACCGCCCGCAAACTGCGCCGCATCGCTTACAGCGCCGCCGTCATTCTGCGTCCCGATCACTGGTGGGGCGCACTGGTCGCTCATCTGGCAAACATCCCCGTCCGGGTCGGGTACGATACGCCGGATGTCGCGCCCTTCCTCACAGACCGCGTTCCCTTCCAGCACGTCCATGCGGTTGTGCAAAACTTGCGCCTCGTCGAACGCTGGACGCAACCGATAGTAGATGCAAACGTGGCGTTGGAGTTTCCGGTCACGCCGCCAGAACAAGCCTTCGTGAACGGCTATCTGGAAGAATGGGGCATCGCGCCGGACAAATCAATCTTCTGTATTCACCCCGGCAGCGGCGCATGGGTCAAACAGTGGTCGGAAGACCTCTGGGCGCAGGCCGCCGACATCCTCAGCGAGCAGATCAACGCCTACCCCATCCTAACGGGCAGCGCAGGCGAAATCCCGCTAGTGCGGCGCATCGCCGCGCAGATGAAGCGTCCGGTGGTGGTCATGGCGGGGGATACACGGGTGAACCAGTTGGCGGCGCTGTTCAAACGGGCGCGGGTGGTCATGGGGCCAGACAGCGGCCCGCTGCATCTGGCGGCTGCCGTCGGCACGCCCACCGTCGCGCTATTCGGCCCCGCCGACCCCGTAGAATTTGCCCAATGGGGAGCGCCCGCCAAACACATCATCCTCACCAGCGACATCGGCTGTCGTCCCTGTCGCGTCCTCGACTGGAACGGGGACGATCCCATCAACCATCCCTGTATCCGCGACATCACACTGGCGCGGGTGCTGGAAAGCGCCCGTCGTGTCACCAGCACCCGCTAGTCGGGAATCACAATCGCGTCCAACCCCGGCGCGGGCGGCGGATATTGCGGGTTCATATCCTCCAGTGTATCCACAATCGCCTTCGTAATCACCCAATCGCGGTACCATTTGCAGTTAGCCGGAACAATGTGCCACCGCGCATAATCGGTGTTGCAGCGTTCCAGCAGTTCCGCATAGGCGTCCATGTAGGCGTCCCACTGTTCGCGCACGGGCAAATCCCCCGGCGAGAACTTCCAGTTCTTTTCCGGCGTATCGAGGCGCTCCTGAAGGCGCTTTTTCTGTTCGGCCTTGCTAATGTGCAGATAGAACTTCAGGATGCGCACATTCGCATCCACCAGCGTGCGCTCAAAGTTGTTGATGTGGTCATAGCGGCGCTTCCACACCTCCTTCGGGACGAGATTATTCACGCGCACCACCAGCACATCCTCGTAGTGGCTGCGGTTGAACACGCCAATGTAACCCTTGCCGGGAACGTGCGGATGAATCCGCCACAGGAAATCGTGCGCCAGTTCGTCCGGGGTGGGCGCTTTGAACGGCTTCACATACACCCCCGCCGGATTTACGCCCTCAAACACCTTGCGGATCGCGCCGTCCTTGCCGCCCGTATCCATCGCCTGAAGGACGATCAATAGCGACTGCTTACTTTCGGCATATAGCCGATTTTGCAGCGCCTGCATCTTCTCCTGCAAGCGGTCAGTGGCGGCCACCACGTCCTGCTTGTCGTCATTTCCGTGAAAATCGGGGTCGAAATCGTTTAGGTTGATGCGGCTCAGCGGCTTGGGCTTGATCGTAGGTTCAGACATGGGGATTCTCCCTACAGGCAAAACGCTATATAGCTATTCAGTATCGCCCAATTCCGAGCGTGGCGCGACGCTGCGAGTCTCCTCGTTGCGATATGTGACCATGCCGGAGGCCGCACCTTTGATTTTACGCACGTACACGCAGCGTGTCACATCCACCTCGACCTTGCTTTCGGAACGATTGGCAGAGTAATACGCCGCCAGCCCTGCCGCCTGTTCCAGCACACGTTCTGGAATGGCGCGACCATCCACCTTCACCACCACATGCGCGCCGGGAACACCCCGCGCATGCAGCCAGTAATCCTGCCCGCCGCCCTTCCCGAACGTGACCAGTTCGTTCTGGCGGCTGTTGCGCCCCACCCAGATCACAAACCCGTCCGGCGTGACCACCTTCAGCGGGGCGCTCTGCCCGCTGCCTGCGATGCGCTTGGTCGGCTGTCCCGGCCAGTAGCCGCCACCCTGTAAGCTCTGCTGCACCTCGTCAATCTCCGGCCACGAAGCAGCAAACTCCAGATCGGTCTGCAACTGCGCGAGGAAATCCAGTTCGTTGCGCGTTTCCTTCACCAGCCCCGGCACATCCCCTAGCGCCCGCTTGGCCTTGTCGTAACGGGAGAAATACGCCTGCGCGTTCTCCAGCGGAGTCAACGCCGGATCAATACGGATGGTCAGCGGCGGCTGATCGAGATCATACTGCGCGACCAGTTCAGTCTGACCGGACGTGAGCGTATACTGGTAAGCGAGCAGCAGTTCGCCGGATTGCTTGAGCAGTTCGCGTTCGGACTCGTCCTTCAGGGAACGTTCGAGGGAAGCCAGTTTCGCCCGTAGTTTCGCCTTGCCTTCCACGATGGCTTCCTGCACCGGCACTTTGGCAGCGCGGTACGCATCTTCTCCCACCGGCGCGCCGTAATAGGCCGACAGCGCCGCGCTCAAATCCTCTGCCGGTTCCCAATGTGGCACATGCGTCAGCGGATACACAGTGTAGACACGGGCGCGTCCCCCCTCCATCGCCACGCCCGGTTGCCAGCGCCGCCGTGCCAGCGGTTCGACCACGCTATGCAGCGCGTCATGCAACCGCGCCGGATCAGCCTCGGCTGCTTTTTGCGCCAGTTCAGCGCCCGCCCGGTGTACCACTTCGTTCGCCAGCAGCGGACTCACGCCCAACAGCGAAGCCGAAAGCACCTGCTGCGTGCGCCGTTTCGGGTCATCATTAGCCGCAAACACGCCGGACAGCGCATCCACCGTCACCGTCATTGGGTCGAGCTTACTGGTCTGCGGCGGGGGCAATTTGTACTCGTGATTGGGCAAACTCAAACGGTAGCGATTTTCTTCCGGCCCCACCCGCCGCATACAATCCAGAATCACGCCGTTCTGAACCAGCAGAATGTTGCTGCGCCGTTCCATCGGCTCCACGATGACCGTGATTGCGCCTTCCGGCCCTAAGAACTCCAGTTGAACAATGCGCTCCCACGCGGGTTGGCTGACATGCGTCAGGCTGCCGCCTTCGATGAAGCGCCGGAACAGCAGGCCGACCTGCGTGGGCTTCACCAGCCCGCGCCGCAGTTTGTCCGCAACGCGGTGCAGACGCGGCGTATGATGATCGGCGCTCAAATAGAGGTATTGGCGGCGGCGGTCAGCGTAAATTTCGAGGCCGAGTCCGGTATGGTCAACATCAATCACATCCTGGACGCGCCCACCCACGAGCGTATCCATGAACTCATCAACCAGCGCGGACAGGGTGAACGCATCGAGATACATCAGGCGCTACGGTTAGTTCGCATCCGGCGACAGCAGGAACGCGATAATGTCCCCGATCTCTGCCGGAGTCAGGCGTTCTTTGAAGTTTTGTGGCATAGCAGGGTTAAACCCTTCCACCACGAACGCCAGCGGGTTTGTGACGGATTCGTAGATATAGGCTGCCGCGCTCAGGGGCGGGTGGCGCGTGGGCGCAACCGAGGCCACCTCGGTGAAGGCCGGCGCGATATGGCTGCGCACGCCGATGCGATGACAGGCGATACACCCGTATTTTTCCACCAGCGCCGCGCCCGAATCAGGATTGCCCGCGCTCAACAGCGCCGCCACCGCATTCTCATCCACAGATGCTTGCGCGGTGGGCTGCGAACGGGCAGCAATCTCATCACGGGTCGAAATCGTAAATTCGATCAAAAATACGACAGTGACCAGCACGAACAGGCCAAGAACCACGAATACAGGCCAGCGCGAACCAGCGGGACGAACAGCAGGATTACTCACGAGAAACCTTCTAAGTCAGCAGTCGATCTAAAATCATGGCGAGAAACAGGAACGCCAGATATGCGGTTGAATACTTGTACATGCGGCGGGCCGCAGGGCCATCTTTCTGCTGGATGAGCAGCACCGACATGCGGATCAAACCAACGCCCAACAGCACGGCGCAGAGCAAATACACCCATCCCAAAAACTGGAACGGCAGGGGAAGCAGCGTAATCAGCAGCAGTTGAACCGAATACAGCAAAATCTGGGATCGGGTGGCCGCTTCCCCACGCGCCACCGGCATCATCGGCACATTGGCGAGTGTATAGTCACGATTGACCAGCAGCGCCAGCGCCCAGCTATGCGGCGGTGTCCAGTAGAACACAATCGCAAACAGGATGAACGACTCGAAACTCAGCCCGCCCGTAACCGCCGACCACCCCACCAGCACAGGCACAGCGCCCGCGCCGCCGCCAATCAGGATGTTGGCGACCGTATTGCGCTTGAGAATGAGCGTGTACAGAACGACATAGTAAACGCCACCGACAAAGGCCAGTAGCGCCGTCAGCCAGTTCACCCACAACCCCAACACCAGCACCGACCACGCCAGCAGCCCCATGCCGAACAGCAGCGCGTTCACAGGAGCCACACGCCCGGACGGAATTGGGCGGCGGGCTGTACGCGACATCTTCGCGTCCATATCGCGGTCAATATACTGGTTGACCGCGCTGGCTCCTGCCGCAGCAAACCCGCCACCAATCAGCGTGGGGATTAAAAGCGAAAGCGAAGGCACACCATCCGCCGCGATCACCATCGCGGTCACGGTCGTGAACAGCAAAAGCAGGACGATCCGCAGCTTGGCAAGTTCGAGATACGTGCGAAGCAGGGCGGTAAGATTTAGTTCTGCGCCTCGGACTGTGGTTTCCATTGACTCTCTTTCATTCCATCCGACACTTGGCGACTGTTGAGCCATTCAACAGCCGAGAGAACGACCAGAAACGCCCATGTGGTCGCCGCAAAGCCAACATGCGCCGCCCCCCAAACAGGTGCCGCCGCGCTCAAAACGAACAACGCGCCCACAGCCGCTTGGCTGAGGTAGGCGATTCCAGCGCACACCGCCAGCGTGCGCGTCCGCGCATCCTGCCGTTCGCGCAGGGCAAACCAGACCAGCAACAGCAAACTCACGCCGAGCGCCAGCACCGAGTAACGGTGAATCATGTGAATAAGCGCCCACTCGCCCTGATCGGACGGGAAAAGTTGTCCGTTGCAGAACGGCCAGTCCACACAGGCCAACGTCGCACCGCTGCCCCGCACCAGTGCGCCCGTCAGGATGATAACCAGCGACAGCGCCGCCGTCAGGTACGCAAGGGAAGTGACCCGATCCGCAGAATAATGCACTTTGGGTTGATAACCCGCCACCACTGCCGCCAGCAGCAAAGATGCCAACAGCAGCATCGCCGTTCCCAGATGGAGCGTGACCATCGTCGGCGGCAGATCGAACACCACTACAATCGCGCCCAAACTGCTTTGCAGCGCGAACAACAGCGCCGCCACCACCGTGATGCCTAGCACACGGCGATTCTGTACGCGATAAGCGCGGATAGCAACCACGAGAGTCGCCACGCCAAACACGCCGATCAGCGCCGCAAACAGGCGATGCAGCCACTCAATCCATGCGGTCAGGTTATCCAGCGGCGGGAAAATGGTTCCATTGCACAGCGGCCAATGGTTGCCACAGCCCAATCCCGAATCGGTCACACGCACCACCGCGCCAAAAACAATCAGCCCCAGTGTCAGCAAAGCCGTGACCAGCGCAAGACGGGTGAACAATCGGGGGCGAATCTGCTGCTCCATGACTAAAACCTCGATCTATTCGATCAGTGAATGGCTCAGACGGCAATTCCGCGCCGTTCAGTCCCCAGACTTAACGGGAGTGCTGGCAGCCGGTTTGCTTGTGGCGTTCACGCTCTTAATCATGTGGTTCAGGAACCACATCACCGCCATCAGCGTGAGAGCAGCCCCCACTAAATTAACCAGAATGAACCCGATCGCCAGAAACATCTGCTCGGCCTTCCACGCGGTCATATCCAGCGCAGAAGCATCCGGGTTCGCCGAAGCGCGAATGGTACCGGGAATGTATAGCGAACCGCCCTGCGACGCCACTTGCGCCGTCAAGCCGCCGCCGATGACCAATAACACGACCACTGCCACAACCAACGTAAATTTCTTCACCAGAACCCCTCCTCATCAGGCGGCAAAAAGCGTTCGGATTGTACTATTGTTCACAACCTACTGCAAGATTTCGCACCCGGAATTCACGAAACAAAACACTTCGGTTCAGGATTGATCGTTGACCGAATCCACTTGGTGCAGTTCGCGCTTTTCCTGAATCGCATCATCCACCACATCACGTTCTTCGCTAACGTGGTCAGGGTTGCGGAAAAGATCGCGTTCATCGCTCTCCCCCAACACCTGCGCCCCCTCGCTATCGGCATACTCATTACTTTCATGCAGCGCGGTCAGCGGCAAAGTCACATGAAAAGTAGCGCCACTTCCAAGCGTGCTTTCTACCCAGATGCGCCCTTGATGACGATCCACAATGCCTTTCGCAATTGCCAACCCCAGCCCGCTGCCCGAAAGTTTGCGTTTCCGCATCTCCTCGGAACGGAAGAAGGCTTCAAAGACATGATCGAGGTCTTCGGGGGCAATTCCGGGGCCGTCATCCTGCACGCTGATATGCAGCACGCCGGGGTCTTGATGAAAACCGACCTTCACCGCGCCATCATTATGATTGTATTTGACGGCATTCCCCATCAGGTTGTCCATCAACTGCCCCAGCAGCACCGGATCACCCATCACCATGTAACGTTCCACGCCCGCGTCGAACTCAAAGCGCACGTTACGCTGCTGCGCGACAACGCTCATCTGGTCTGCCGACTGCTGGGCGATCTGCACCATATCCACCGGAATCTGTTCCACCAGCGCCAGATTTTCCAGACTAGCCATGTCCAGCATCCGGTCAATAGTGACCGTCATGCGGTTCAGCGTAGCAATCGCCCGCTGCAAGTTCGTCATCTGCCTTTCGTTCAATGGCCCGATGTGTTGGATAATGTCCAGCGCCAGCAACACGCTGCCAACCGGATTCTTCAAATCATGGGCAATCATGCCCGACCATGTGAAATTGACATCCGCCTGTGTCATTTAGGAGCTTCTCCTGAATCGCCGAGCAAGTTGGGAAGCGTATTCAGTGCATGCGCAATACGGGTTCCGTGCCATGTGAGCAGCGAACCTTCTATGAGTATAACCCGATTGTGGTGCGCCGCAGGCACATCCAGTTGGTTGAACAAATCACGATGCGTTTCTGTGAACAGGAACGGTTCGTCAGGCAACAGAATCACGTCCGGTTGTGCGGCAATCACCTCATCTAGCGTGATGCGCGGGTAGCGCGTATCGCGTCCGGCAGCAAGGGCGCTATCCGCAGGCGCTTGCCCTAGATCGGCCTCCAGCGGGAAACGGCGCTCGCGGTCAGCGAACACGTTCACCCCACCGCACACCCGCAGCAGGTCGCTGGCATACGTATCCGCATTGAACGTCATCAGCGGGTCGAACCAGATGGGCGCGAACACGCGGCACGGCTTGCTCAACAGGCGCGGTTCGCTCATGCGCCACACCCAATCCATCGTCTGCTCGATCAAGCGCACACGCGGCACCATGCTGGTTTCATCGAAAACGTGCATAATGTTCCAGAGCAGGTTGAAAACGTCCGCCACCGTGCGCGGAAACGTCACCCACACCGGAACACCTGCGGCTTGCAAAGCCTCCACATCTTCGCGGCGGTTTTCTTCTTGGTTAGCGATCAACAGATCAGGCTGCAACCCGACGATCCGGTTGACATCCGGGTTTTTAGTGCCGCCCACCCGCGCTAGGTTGGCGACACCTTCCGCCGGGCGCACGCAGTAATCCGTCACACCGACCAACCGACTGCCTAGATTCAAATCGAACAGCGATTCGGTCATACTGGGAACCAACGACACCGCGCGCCCCGGCGGACGGGACACCGGCGCGTCCATCTGGTAGGTGTAACTCGAAGTCATCCCCTAGTTCCCGAAATGAACCAGTTGGTCACGTTCGGGGCCAACGCTCACGCTGCGCAAGGGAACTTCACACAGTTCCGATACACGCCGCACATAGTCCAGCGCAGCAGTCGGTAAATCACCGGGCTGCCGGACTGCCGTGATGTCTTCCTTCCAACCCGTCATAATTTCATACACGGGCTGCGCCTGTTCCAGTTCGCGCAAAGTCGTCGGCAGTGTGGTGACATGCTTGCCATTCACCTCATAGCCCACCGCGATTTTCAGTTCATCGAAGCCACTCAACACATCCAGCTTGGTCACGACCAGATCGGTAAACCCGCTGACCTGCGCCGCATAGCGCAGCACCACCGCATCCAACCACCCGCAGCGGCGGGGGCGCCCGGTCGTTGTGCCGAACTCATCCCAGAAGTTCTCGCCCGTCCCGCGCAGGCGATCACCCAGCGCCCCTTGCAATTCAGTCGGCATCGGGCCAGCGCCCACGCGGGTACTGAACGCTTTGGCAACACCCACCACTCGATCCACATGGCGCGGGCCGAAGCCCAACCCGATCAGCGCACCGCCCGCTGTCGGTGACGAACTGGTGACATACGGATAATCGCCGTGATCTATATCCAGCAGCGTCCCCTGTGCGCCTTCGCACAACACGCGCCCGCCCGCCTTCAAACGTTCATTCAAATAGGCGCTGGTGTCGCGGATATACGGTTGCAACCGCACCGCCGCCGCCAGATATTCAGCTGTCGCAGCCTTCGGATCAAGCGGGGGTTGCCCCTGCGCCACCAGTTGCACGTTGGCGCGTTCCATCATCTCGAACAACGCATCCCCGAAGGCTTCCATGTCCGCGATCTGTCCGGCACGGATGCCGCGCCGTCCGGTCTTGTCCATATAGGCCGGGCCGATGCCGCGCAGCGTCGTACCAATCGCCCCGCTGCCCCGCGCCTTTTCCGCAGCGGCGTCCAGCGCGATATGCGCCGGCGTAATCAGGTGCGCCCTGCTGCTGACGATCAAACGCTCCGGCGTGACCGAAACCCCCATGCCCTCAATCTGGTCAATTTCCTTCATCAGATTGATGACGTTGATAACCATGCCGTTGCCCAGAACGCATGTCACCTGCGGGTGCAAAATCCCTGAAGGGATCAAATGCAGTTTGAAGATTTTGTCGCCCACCACCACTGTATGTCCGGCATTGTCGCCACCGGCAAAACGGGCAACCACATTCGACTCGGCGGCTAACCAATCCGCCACACGCCCCTTACCCTCATCACCCCACTGAGCGCCAACCAGTACCGTTGCAGGCATGACACTGCCCCCTTCATGGCATCCGCCAATTTTGCCGCTGCGCCATTGCTCATTCGCAGCGTATATTCAGTATATCCACAGATAAAGGCTGGAGAAATTGAAACCTTCAGCTCTGATACGCTCGACCCAGAGCCACCGTCACCTGCCCGTCCCCCCACAATTCCACTTCGCCATCTGGCCCTAATGCCAGCGCCGATTGATCGTCAATACCAACGGCAATGGCTTCGGCCTGCGCCCGCAAAACCCGCTGCGCATCCGGCGAGGCACCAACCGCGCTCGTCCCCGTCACAACCAGCGCCCCTTCCAGCCATTCCAATCCCGTGACAATCCGTTCATCCAGTGCCAGCACCCACGACCCAAAGGCCGCCGCGCTGGAGCCTTCTGCCAGAACAATCGCCCCATTCTCGAAAGCGATCTGAATGCCGTCGGAAGCCGCGCCCATCAGCGCCGAACGCATCTGCGCCGCATCCGCAGCCGCCTCGATGACCACCATGCCGGCCTGTGCCAGTTTGCTCTGAATGGTTTCATCATCTTCCGAAAGAATATCCACCATATAGCCGGAAGGTGCGCCTAAATCCGCCATATCCGCCAGCACCTGTTCGCCCTCATCGGCGTTGCTGCCCAACGTGATATAGGCCACGCCGCCATCGGCTGCCAGCCGTCCAATCGCCTGTGCGCGTACAGCCCCGCCTGCCCCCCCGGACAGAACCAGCCACCCGCGCCCATCCAACCACCGCAGCACATTCTTATGCGCCACCACGTCCCTCCGGCAGAATATATTCAGCCACCGCGCTAGAGAGCAGCGCCACACTCAGCGGCAACACATCCTCATCAATGTCAAAACGGGGATGGTGATGACCGTAGGTAATCCCGCGTTCGGCGTTCCCCGCCCCCACAAAGAAATACAACCCCGGTATATCATCCATCAGGAACGACACATCCTCCGAAGCCATCGTGCGGACAGGCTGTATCTGCACCGCATCACCGAAACCGGTGAACACTTTATGCACACGTTGATAAACCTGTGCATCGTTGACCACCGGAATCGTCAAATGGTTCACCTCGATTTCCGCACGGCACTCATGCGCGGAAGCCAGCGCGGTAGAAATCTCCCGGATGCGCTGCTCCAACTGCTGCGCCACTTCATGCTCAAACGTGCGGAACGTGCC
>CAIPFY010000158.1 GCA_903864435.1 uncultured Chloroflexota bacterium
CGTCAAAAGAGATTTGATCAACAAAGCTATTGTTGCTGACATAGCACACAATTCCATCCCGCCCCTGCAAGCGGTCAGTCGCCCAGCGGAAAAACTTCACATACGGATCGTAAAGCTGCATTTTGAGCGTGGCTTTCGAGTCCCGCGCATAAGTGGTTTTGATCTGGTCATCAAGTACCTTGTAAACGCGGTTCTTGTTGTTGTCGTTCTCGCTCACCTGCCCGACGTTGTAGGGCGGGTTGCCGATGATGACGGTGATGGGCGCTTTCTTCTGCCGTTCCACGCGCTCGGTGTTCTTGGCGGTCACAAAGCTAAACTGCATCTGCGCGCCTTCCGCCAGATCGAGCGTATCCACAAAGCACACGCCCTCGAACGGCTCATAGCGTCCGGTCAGGGCGAAATACTCGTGTTCGATGTTCAGGCTGGCGATGTAGTAGGGCATGAGCATGACTTCGTTGGCGAACAACCGCTGCCGGTAGAAGTCCTCCAGCGCACGCGGGTTGCGCTCGGCGGCGCGGCGCAGCAGGTTGACCACGAAATTGCCCGTGCCGGTGCAGGGGTCAATCAGGCACACGCCCTCATCGCCCAGCTTTTTGCCGAACTCGGTCAGCAGCACTTCTTCGACGGCGGCGCACATGAAATCCACAATGGGCTGCGGCGTGTAGACGATGCCGTGCGTATCCGCCACCTTGATGCTGTAGCCCTGAAAGAAGCGTTCGTAGACGTGGTTCAGGAAATCCTGTTTTTCGGCGAACGTGCCTTTGGTTTCCGCCACGCTTTCGATGGCGGTGTAGAAGTAGTCCAGCCGCCCCAGAAATTCGCGGCGGTTGAAGTGCTGGCTGGCGAGCGCGTCAATCACATTTTCCACTTCGGCGGCGATGACGTTGCGGCGGACGAACTCGTCCACATTGAACACCTTGCGGATGAGGCGTTCGGTGAGCATGTGCTGGATGAGCATTTCGTCCACAGCGGCGGGGCTGATGTTGGGGTTCAGCGCGGTCTTGCACAGTTCCATGAAGGCGGTATAGGCCGCCTGGAAGCGGCGGTTGTTGGCGTGGCCTTCGGTGATGCGGGCTTTCAAATCCAGCGCGATTTCGGGGATGCGGTCTTGGAAGGTGGCAACGGCTTCGGTGAATTTTTCGATGACGGGCAGGCGGTAGCTGTAGAAGCGGTGCAGCAGGTCTATGAGCTGTTCCGGCTGGCGCAGGTTGACGCGGCACACTTCGCGCTCGTCCTGAAACAGCACGCCGGTGCGCGTGTCCTCGAAGATGATGTTCTTCAGCGGGTAGCCGCGTGCGATCTTCTTGCGGATTTCGGTATCCAGATCGTCGCGGGTGTCTTTGGCTTCCCAGTAGCCGTGTTCCAGCGTCCAGCTATCCTTGAGTACGCCGTCATAGCGCACGGCGTTGGCTTCGCGGCGCTGGCTGACTTCGGTGACGAGTTCCCATCCGGTGACGGGTTTGGCGGTTTCGCGCAGGAGCGTCTCGAAGGCGCGGCGGACGTTGCCCTCGTGCAGCGCGTCCTGACCTTCGGCTTCCTTGAGCATGAGGTAATACTGGCGAACGGCGGGGGAATCGGGTTTCAGGCTAACGGCTGGCACGCTGGCGCTCCTTCACAGGCTACTGGACACATGACCCCCCACCGGAGTCGGTTGCTTACAGAACCGTTATTGTAACGCGGCGCGGGGGAAAGAGGCAAGAACCCTCAACCCCCATCCCCTTCTCCCTCAGGGCGAAGGGGAGGGAGAGAGGCAAGAACCCTCAACCCCCAACCCCTTCTCCCTCAGGGCGAAGGGGAGGGAGAGA
>CAIPFY010000159.1 GCA_903864435.1 uncultured Chloroflexota bacterium
ACTCACCTTGCGCTGTCCCAACACGATCCCGCTGTGGTGTGCCCACGCGCTCACCAGATGCAGCGCACGTAACCCTGCTCCGCGCCTCGTCAATGGAGGCGAAACGGTCAGGATAGTCTGGACAATACTTCATGGTCTTGAACTGCGCCTCGCTGAATGAGTTGTCGTCGGAGATGTGCGGGCGGCTGTGGCTTTTGGTGATGCCCAGATCGGCCAGTAGTTGGATCAGCCGTTTGCCGGTCATCGGGCTGCCGTTGTCGGCGGATGATTTCAACTGGATTGCGCGGCTACGCAGCATCGAAGCCACGCTGCTTGTCGTCCTGAACCATGCGGATACCCTCGCACCGGACAGCCTGCCACAGGTGGTCAAACAGCTCGAGGAACGGTTGGCGCGTCCGGTTCTGCCTCTCTCGGTGGGGAGTGTGCGCCAGTTCATAGGGCGAGTCCTTTGCTGAAAAGTATGCGGTGATTATAACCAGCGTACACATTCCACGCGAAGGATATTGCCGGATGGGAACTTTTTGTCGCTATTCGGACACCGAGACATCCCATAGTGGCGGCCTGTACCTCTCCCGTCGGGCGAATTTGCTGCTGTGACAGGGGACGGTTGGCGCATGGCGAAGGGTGCGTCTACTACTGGATGCGCACGCACCCGCTAACGGCATCGGTTCAGCGCCAATGTCAACCAATCAAGGCACCCAATAGGTGAGCCATCACGGGCGATGAATCCAAATAATATTCCGGGTTTATGTGCCCAATTGAACCAGTTGACCCGGTTCGATGCAGTTCACCGCGCCATCCATACGGAACCATAGTTTGACGCTCGAAGGATTATAGAGAACCGTCTTTTCAATGGTGGTAATCAGGTTATACCAAGCTGTTATATATTCATAAATCTGGTAATTGGTAGCATGCCAGATTTCCCCGTCTGTTCCAGCAATTACACAGAACTTTTCGATGGAGTCCCAGTCCTGATCGCGATCAAATTCCCAGCTGTGTCCCCAGAGATAGAACAATTTTGGCATATCAAATTTGATACGAACAAATTCATCCCACGTTCTTTCAAGTTGATCCTTGAAATGGCAGGTCGGCTGCCAATTCAGAAAATCCACTGGCAGTTGAAAGTCTCGTTTGGGTGCAACCCCGCGCGCATAAAGGATTCCACACTGGCGCAATACCGCCATTACACGTTGATCGGATGCGCCAAAGGGTAAGGCCATCCCTTTCACAGGATAACCAGTCAGGCTTTCCAACCTGCGCCGGTCTTCGATCACCTCGGAGAAGATGTGGCTGTCCGGCATCATTGCTAAGGAAGGGTGGGTTACGGAGTGGCAGGCGACCTCATGACCAGAGTACAACTGCCTGACTTCCTCTGCACCAATAAGATTGTCCCAACCAGAATGACCTTGTTCCATTCCCAATCTTCCGCTGCATAAATTCCACGTTCCCTTAAGACCGTGTTTGTTCAAAATAGTAACGAGCTGGCGGTCGGCAACCCCACCATCATCCCAACTGGTGGTCAGTGCGCCGGTTTTACCATCCTTCCAACATAAAGAGAGCGATTTCATAGCATTCCTTATTTTTTAGTGCTTTGTCAAAGATGTTTCTAGGGTGGGTTGTGAGTACAATGCGCTTTCAGTTACTTGCTCAACGACCCGGATTCCGACTTTTCTGCTTCCAGAGTTTCCATAAAACCATGAAAAAAACAATCGCTGGAAATTTCTGGTCATACGAATTGGATCCGGCGAGCAGGCAGTGTACATTTCCTTCGGGCGGACGATGGGCAAGAGGTTCGGCGTTTGGATGGATGTTCATCAGCGCAGTGACCCGAAGGCCGGTAATCCGTTGGCTCTTTCAGACGGATTTGGGCCGCAAGGCGATGCCATCCGCATCAACAACTATGTGAGGCTGGTGCGGGACACTGATTAGATCGCGCCAGCTTTGCGGATCAATTGAGAAAACCAAACTAAAATCGAAAGTGAGATGAGCGTCAATTTCATGGTGTACCTCGCTCCAAGACGGTGTGTGCGTGAAGCAGACTACAATCGGAGACATCACGTGTGACGTTACCTGAGCCGCAGTAAACGCCTTTTGAGCGTGTGCGCCGAGTGGGGAGAGTAGGTAGGTGATTTTCAGCAAGATCAAAGACCCTCGATTGATCACCGTGCGGCGTGGTGGCACGCTACAGGATGCCGATCATCATCTGCTGGCGGTGTGGGCAGCGGATTGTGCACAGCATGTCCTGCATTTCTTCGAGCAAGCGCAAGACGGTGACGATCGTCCGCGCAGGGCGATTGAGCAGGCGCACGCATGGGCGCGTGGGGAAGTGACGATGACGCAAGCCCGCACTGCCGGCGGACACGCGATGGGCGCTGCCAGAGCATTGCGTGGCGCGGCAAGAGAAGCGGCCTACGCTGCCGGACAAGCTGCGGTGGTGGCTCATGTGGCCGCGCACGAACTAGGTGCAGCCGCCTACGCGATCAGGGCGGTACGCGCCGCTTCAGACGCTGCGGCGCATATCGAGGCAGGTCGTATGGAATGCCAGTGGCAGCGCGCACAACTGCCCGACGGGATACGAGAACTCGTACTCGATGACCAGCGGTTGCGGAATCCGTACTGCTGGTTCGTGTTTGACTGCTGATTGGTCGTTCAACCCTTTGCTCTGGAACGGTCTGTAGAACGGTAATTTTCTCAGCGCGTCTCTGAAAGGGTCTTAGCGTCAGTCGCTATCGCATCAAGCAGCCCACTGACCCCCGCGTTCGGTCAGTTCCCGCAAGCCGCAGCAAATTTGGCGCGGAACGGCCTTTTGCGGTAGATTAGCGGTGTAGGGTGATTTACCCTCAGCACTCCGGTGCTTCCCTTCGGGGATAGGCAAACGAAAAGAGCCGCCTTAACCGGAACGGCTCTTTTCGTGTTCCCGCAAGAACGGGCGGGATGGCTCGGTTAGTCGCTGCCGTCGGGGGGTGTCCAGCCGAAGGGCGTATCCTCGTCCAGCGCCGCGAACGTGCCGGCCTTCTTGCTGCCGCGCAGGGGGGCATGCGGGAGCAGCGGCGCGGCGCGGCGGGCTTCGCGGGCGGTGTTGCGGCGGCGTAAATCCCCCGCGTAGTAGATCGTTTTGGTGCGGTTGCGATCCAGCGTGATCCGCGCCACGCCCCGCGCCAGCATATCAATCGGCATCGGGGCGACGCGCCCGAAGCCGAACCACGACACCACCGGAATACTGCCCAGCAGAGTCATCAACACGTAAAACGGATGGCGGCGCTGCCCGCGCACATAGGCGATGGGCGCACGAATGATGGTGGCGGTCAGCCCCACCCGTTCCATATACTGCTCGGCTTCGCGCTTGGCGTGTAGATAATGCCCGTTCACCCACAGGGCGCGTACCGAACTCATCAACACCATCTGCGACACGCCATCGCTCACGCACATATTGGCGACGTTCCGCGCCGAAACGAAGTTCAGCCAGTTGTGGTTTAGTCCCTGCGAGGGGTCGGCGCTCATGCTGCCCACCGTATGAATCACGCTGGCATGTCCCCGCGCCCGTCCGCGCAGACTGGCAGGGTTCCAGATGTCCGCCGTATGCCAGTGCAGCCGATCCGCCAGCGGGCCGAGTTTGTCTTCAGCGCCGGGGCGCACCAGCAGAGTCACTTCGGCGCCTTCCGCCAGCAGCGCGGCGGCGATATTGTCGCCTAAGAACGTGCCGCCTCCGGTGACGAGAATGGGTTTGCTGCTGCTTGAAAACATGCGACCTGTCGTTTCCTTCTCATTCGGTGCGGCGGATTCTATGCAGAGGCGGGCGATTCTTCAAGAACGGCCTACCGCATCCGTGAATCAAAACGCGGCGCACACCCCGGAAGGCGGCTGCCGCGTTTGTGGAGGGCGGATTAGGGCTGCGAGTTAGCGGTCATACGGGTTGCGCCGATCATTCGGACGCGGAACGCGCACCGGAATGGGAACGGGGACTCGTTTGGGCTGAGGCGGGTTAATCAGGCGTTCCAGATCATCCCACACCTCACGGAGACGGGTGCCGATGTTATCCAATACACTGCGCTTAGGCTTCCCCATTAGTTGAACCCTTTCATATCCCCGGCGCTCATTGGATAGAAACGCACGGTGGGGGGGAAAAGCAAATCCCCCGGAACAAAAACATCAGGGGGAAGGGTACAGGGCTTTGGCGGAACTTCGGCTAGAGTGGACCTAAAGAGACTCGAACTCTTGACCTCTTCAATGCCATTGAAGCGCTCTCCCAACTGAGCTATAGGCCCGAAGTGAGAGAGATTGTAACCCCTTCACATGCTGATGTCAATACGAAAAGAATACAGCTATTTTGAGTTTTTGGCTATAGGGTAGGTTAAGGTTATAACGCTTTTTTCATATTAAAGTGGCGAAATTGGTACGAAAGTCTTGCGGCGGGTTGCGGTACAATGGGCATATTGTGGCACTGAGCGCCTTTGAGCAGAGGTGTATTATGCGCTTTGAAGATCTCAACTGGATGGACGTGCAGCGGTATTTAGAAACCGATGACCGGATTATCCTGATTACCGGTGCTACCGAACAGCACGCCTATCTCAGTCTTTCGACGGATATTCTCATTCCCACCCGCCTCGCGCTGGCGGTGTCTGAACGCGAAAAAGTGCTGGTCGCGCCGCCGCTGAACTTCGGTTACAGCCGCTACTTTGTGGAATTTCCGGGCACGATCACCCTCACCCGCGCCACTTTTGAACTCGTCATCCTCGAAGTGTTCGAGTGCTTGCTGCATCAGGGTTTCCGCCGCTTCTTCTTCCTGAACGGTCACGGCGGCAATCCGGTGCCGGAGCGCTTCTCGGATTTCACGCGGGACGAATCGATCAAGGTGATCTGGTACAACTGGTGGCGTTCGCCCGCCGTCAAAGCCTTCGAGGCGCATACCGGATTGAAGCTGAACCATGCCAACTGGGGCGAAAACTTCCCCTTCAACCGCGTGGCTGAGTCGCCGTCTGGAACCAAGCCGGATGTGGATACCACCCTGCTCAGCGACTATGGCAACGGCGGGCGCGACCTGCTGGGCGATGGTAGCTTCGGCGGGCCGTATCAGGTGGATGACGGCGCGATGCAGCAGTTGTTCAATATGGTGGTGGATGAAGCCTGCGGACTCGTGCGCGGGATGTAGCTCGCCGCGTCATCCCTCTTTCAAGGGTAGGTTTCTGGGGGTCAAGCGTGCCTTCGTAGGGACGTGTCTGGTTGCGCCTAGCGTAAAATCCAAGTGGACATAGCTTGCGCTGTGTTTCTACGGAAAATAAACCTCTTTGTACAAAGATTCGCGCTGCTGATTTCTTCCCTTCCCCACAAAAAAACTTACCTTTGAGAACCGCGATTCGCTCTTGTTAATACGACTCCGCATACTGGCTTCGTTAAACCCGTAGTGCTTGGCTATTTTCCCCGCTGACCATCCCTGCTGATGCAGTTCCAGTAAGTCAGAGTCACGCATGCTATAGACCTCATGAGTTTACCCATATCTGTCTATAACACACAAAATGTCAACCTGTCACCCATCCGCGCTATCACAACCCAAAATACCGAAGCCAGCGCCGTCCCAGCCCAAAATACACGCTTCCATGTCCTATTCATTTCTTCATAGGATACGTCTTCACGCATGAGCCACGCCACCACCACGCCCGTAGGCAGCACAATGAATAACGTCCCCGTCGCAATCCCAAGCAGTATTCCAGCAATCATCGTTATTTCCCCCTTCCATCCAGCCACATCACGAACCGCACCACCTTCTGAATACACCACGCAATCCCCATCGCTATCATCGCTACGCCTAACCCCAATAAAATAAGAAGAACTCTGCTATCTCCACACGCTCCTTTCTGTATCTCTATACCCCCTCATTAAACGATCAGAGCGTGGCGGGGTACGCAATCGGTTCTAATTCAGCAATCGTCTGTTCGATGAGCGTCACCGTTTCAGCCAGCGTTCCGGCATCGAAAGCCAACCGCGCCCCTGCCGTCGCATACAGTTCGGGCAGCGATACTGTGCCGCCCAACGCCAGCGCCGCGTGATAGCGACGCATGGCGCTGTCGGGATCGCGCTGGAACTCCGCCCAGATTTGCACCGCGCCCACCTGCGCCAGACTGTAATCAATATAGTAGAAGGGATCGCGCCAGATGTGGAGCTTGCGCTGCCAGCCCGTCATGCGCGCCGCGTCCAGCCCGTCCCAATCCTCGCCCGTCATAAAACGCGCCCACAGCGCATCCCATGTCGCATCACAGGCCGCGCTGTCCGCACCCGCGTCGCCAGCGGTGTACGCCCAGTGCTGAAACGCATCCACCACCGAGGCATAAGGCCAGAAGCGCAACTGCGTTTCGAGGTGTTGAATGCGCACCCGCGCCGCGTGTTGCGGGGTGGCGAACCCGCCCACCGACCAGAACGGCGCGGCAATAAATTCCATTGCGGTTGCGGCCAGTTCGTGAAATTCGGTTCCCACGCGCACCTGTTCATGATGCGGCAGGCCGACGCAGGCGAAGGTGTGGAAGGCGTGACCGCACTCGTGAAAGAGCGTCATCACATCTTCATGCGTCCCCACAGCGTTCATAAACACGAACGGGCGCTGACTGATCGGGAAGGTGGCACAGTACGAACTGGGCATCTTGCCGGGGCGGTTCTCCAGATCGAGCAGGCCGTCTTGCCGCAGCAGCGCGAACGATTGCGCCAGCGCCGGATCAATCGCCCTGAAAATGTGTTCGCTGCGTTCAATCAGTTCGGCGCTGGTGTAAAACGGCGGCGGTAGCGCCTCGCCGGAGACTTCCACCTCTACATCATAGGGGCGCACACGGGCGATCCCCAACCGCTGCGCCCGCCGCGCCGACAGCCGTTCCACCACCGGCACGACGACCTGCCCCACCGCCTCATGGAAGCGCATACAGTCCTGCGGCGTGTAATCGGCGCGGGTCATCTGCCGCCAGCGCAGAGCGCGGTAATCCACCAGTCCGGCGTGGGCGGCCTGCTGGCGGCGCAAGTGCATCAGGTCACGCCACAGCATGTTGAGCGCCTCCCGATCTTGCAGACAGCGTTCCATCGAAAGCCGCCATGCCCGTTCGCGCCGCGCCCGATCTATGCTCAGGGCAGCGGCGGCTACTGCCACCAGCGGTTGCTCCACCCCATCCCACGACACAGTTTGCGCGGCGCGGATGCGGTCGTAGTGATTGCCGAGGGTTTGTTCCGTCGTCAGCAGGGGGAGATTAGCGGCGGAATATGCGCCCACTTCCAGCGCGATATGGCGCAGCGGAGCCGCGAATTGAGCCGGTTGTAAGCCGCTTGCCAGCAGTTTGTGGCGCAGACGTTGCT
>CAIPFY010000160.1 GCA_903864435.1 uncultured Chloroflexota bacterium
CCAAAACACCCGTGCCGCCTAGCAGCACCCCGCGCCCTTCCAACACGCCCGTTCCCGCCTCACCCACTAAAACGCCCGTGCCGCCTAGCAGCACCCCGCGTCCGTCCAGCACGCCCCTGCCGCCTAGCAGCACGCCGCGTCCTTCCAGCACACCCGTAACACCAACATCCACCAAAACACCCGTGCCGCCTAGCAGCACCCCGCGCCCTTCCAACACGCCCGTTCCCGCCTCACCCACTAAAACGCCCGTGCCGCCTAGCAGCACCCCGCGTCCGTCCAGCACGCCCCTGCCGATCACCGCGACACCGACTCCGGTATCCAACCTGACTGCAACGCCAGCGCCGCCTACGCGCATTCCAAACTGCACCGTACCTCCCGGATGGCAAATTTATCAAGTCAAGCCGGGTGACACATTAATGGGAATTGCACAGGCAATTGGCAGCACCATTGAGGAGCTTCAGCGCGTCAACTGTCTGCAAAACATCAATGCGTTGCGAGTAGGGGATAGCCTCTACGTCCCGCGCCTACCGGGGCTGGTTGCAACGCCGATTGGCGGCTTCACTGCCGAAGGTTGTACGGATGCTTCCACCTCGCTTATCGCTCCCATGATCGGCGAAACCGTCACAGGCGTCATCCAAATACTCGGAACGGCCTACCGCCCGGATATGGCCTACTACAAGCTGGAAATTCGCCCTGATTACCTGACGGTTTACACAGAGTACAGCCGATCAACATTCCCGATCTCCGCAGGCATTCTCGGACAGCTAGACACCGCAATTTTCGCGCCGGGGTTATACTGGCTGCGATTGACCGTCGTTGGAAACGATCAAACCTTCGGGCAGCCCTGCGCTGTGCCAATGGTCATCCGGCGCTAGTTCTGCTAAACTGGCGCGGTTTTGCCGATCTAGTTAGGTAACAACATCATGAACAAACCCAAGCCTTCGCGCTTGCGCCGTCTGAGTGGTTTCCTTGCGTTTAGACTGCTGCCACTGGGCATTGTTGTGTCAATCCTGTGGTTCAGCGTAGGCACGGTTCAAGCCGTATCACGCCAGAGCAGCGAACAGAGCGAAGCACAAGCGCGTGCGCCACTCTACGCGCAAACCTTGTCTGCGATTCAGCCCACCCTTGCCACCTATACGCCATCGCCGACATGGACGTTCACCCCCACTGCGACGGCAACAGCGACACTCACCCCCACCCTGACGCCCACACCAAGCCCTACACCGACCGCAACCGCGACTAGCACCGCGACCAATACGGCAACCGTGACAGCCAGCGCCACGCCCACCGCAACAGCCACCGATACCCCGCAACCGACAGCTACCGAAACCCCGCTGACCGTCGCGCAGGTTTTCGCAACCAATACGCCGCACCCGTTAGCCGTCACCCTGCCTGCGCTGAATACGGCGGCACCGGCGGAGCAGGCCACCCTGCCCGCTACAGCCACTAGCAGCCCAACCAGCACCACAGCGCCGACCGCCACCTTGCCAGCGCCAGCCGTCACCGAAACTCCCCGCGCACTCCCGACGCTGCTGCTGCCGCCCGACCCGGATTTGAACGCAGCAGCACCCACCGCCATTCCCAGCCGGGTTCCCGCCATTGACCGTCAGGGCTATGACCTTGTGAACATCCTATTACTCGGCGGTGACGAGGAAATTACGGGAGATAGCATCACCCGTACCGACACCATGATCGTCGTCTCGTTGAATCGCACCACTGGCACAGTGTCTATGCTTAGCATCCCCCGTGACCTGTTTGTCTACATCCCCGGATGGACAATGCAGCGCATGAACTTGGCTTATACGCATGGTGAACAGGTCGGTTGGACAGATGGCGGATTCGGCCTCATGCGCCAGACCATCTTCTACAACTTTGGTATCAACGTCCATTACTACGCGCTCATCAATTTGAGTGGATTCAAGCAGATCATAGACACACTGGGCGGCGTGGATGTAACTGTAGATTGTGCCATTCAAGATTATCCACTGATTGATGCCCCCCCTCCGCCTGAAGCCATCAAGGGCGAGTCCAATATGTATGTGCTGCCGGTCGGCTCCTATCATCTGGATGGGGGCAGCGCACTCTGGTATTCCCGTTCCCGCCACAACAGCTCGGACTTCGATCGTGGCCGCCGCCAGCAGCAAATCCTGCGTGCAATGTGGCGTGCCGCACGCAGCAATGGGCAGATCACCCAGATTCCGCAGCTCTGGTCGCAATTGACCGAAGTGGTTAAAACCAATTTGGCCTTTGAAGATATGCTAGGCTTGCTCCCCTTTGCCCTCAATCTCGACCCCAACCGGATTGAACACTTCACCTTTGCTCGCCTATACCACACGACACCTTGGCAACCTCCCGATGGCTCCTTTGTGCAGTTGCCAAACACTGAACCGGTGCAGCAATTGATGCAAGATTTCTATACACCACCTTCCGAAAGTCAGGTCTTGGTCGCCGGAATACCCATCCGCGTCTTTAACGGCACCGCCAACGCGAACTGGGATCGCGTGGCTGCCGATCGCTTGGGATGGAGCGGATTCAACGCCATCGCCTCCGGCGCCGCCGAAAACACAAACTACACCGATACCATCCTGATTGACCGTGCAGGCCAATCCAAAGGCAGCCGCCTGAGCGATATTGCTGAAATTCTCAATGTGAGTCCCGAAAACATACGGGTTGAACCAGACCCGAATCGCGTCGCCGATTTCGACGTGATTCTCGGCAACAGCTACAACTCATGCACTTACGGAGTGCTACCCGTAGAAGGTGAAGGCGGCTAATATGTTCCGGCGCAAGCTCATCTACAGTCTCATCCCAATCACGCTGGTCGGATGTGCGCTGAACGATGTACCATCCGGCACCATACCTGCTCCGGTCACGGTACAAGCGCCCCCTGCTTTAACCTTTCAGGGGGACTGTACCCGGACTAAAACATTGGAATTGTGGCTAGAGGTGACGACGCAACTGGTGGATCAATTCCAGTCCACCATGAACGAGGCGATCACAAAAGGCCGAACCGCAATCTACGCTGACGTTCAACAGCTCATCGCCCTGCGTGATGCGGCCTATACCGCGCCCGCGCCAGATTGCACTGCCGATACCCACCTTATCTTAACCGATACCATGAACAACGCCGTCATCGCCTTCCAAAACTACTACAACCAGACTCAGCCCGACATTAACGCGACTCTGGTCATGTCGAACAGCCAGTTTGACAGCATCCGCGACTCTCAGAAGGTGTTGACGCAGCAAATGACATTGCAGTTCCAGAACCAGCTTACCACGCCAACCCCCTCAACATAGTCCCACCAAACAAAAACGGGCGGATAGCATACTATCCGCCCGCGTGAAACTTCCAGCGATTCAATCTGCTTATTTGTCTACAGTCATCGGGTCTACGGCATCTCGAACGCCATCACCAATCACATACAGACACAGCACCGTAACCACGATCATCAAACCGGGCACAATCACCAGATGAACGCCCTTATTGAAGAAACTTTGAGAATTGGTCAGCATATTCCCCCAGCTTGCCAGCGGTGCCTGCACGCCCAGTCCGAGGAAACTCAACGCCGACTCCACCAGAATCAGGCTACCAATATCCAATGCCAGTGTAATCACCACAATCGAGAGCAGGTTTGGCATAATATGGATGAACATCACCCGAATTGGGGAAGCCCCTACAGCGCGTGCGCTAATGATAAACTCGCGTTCGCGGAGCGACAGCGTTTCGCCACGCACCAACCGCGTCGTACCTGTCCATCCCAGCAAGCCGAGGAATGCGACCAGCGCAAACGGCCCCTTCAGAAACGTGTTGTTCAAATCTGGATTGGTGATGATCGCCGCTGATACGATCAACAGTAGGAAGAACGAGGGAATCGAGTTCAATGTCGAGATGAACCACATAATCACATCGTCCAGCACACCGCCGTAATAACCGGTGATGATCCCGAGGCTGATCCCGATCACCAGTGACAGAATAGCCGCCGTAAACGCGATGCCTAGCGAAATCTGTCCCGCATACAGCAAGCGTGCCAGATGATCCCGCCCTAAATCGTCTGTTCCCAGAATATGCCCTTCTGCGAACATCGGCAGGAAGGCTTTGCTAATATCAGTGCGTGTGTAATCCACATGGAGAACATAGCGTTCAATCAATGGCGCACAGACCGAAAGCATAACGAGTGTAGCAACCACGATCAGCGCCACAATCGTCAATTTATCGCGCCGCAAACGCCGCAGAGCCAACGTCGTCAGCGATTCGCCAACTTCAACTTGCCCCTTGATGCTCAGATTAATGATGTCCTGTGTTTGAGCTGTCATGCTGCGCCACCCCTATGAGAACCGGATGCGCGGGTCAATCAGCGCATACAAAATGTCCGAGATGAGATACCCGATAATCGTGGCAACAGCACCCAGAATAACCACTGCCATCACCACATTGTAATCTTTCTGCAACACAGAACTAACACCCACGCGCCCTAATCCCGGCCACGAGAAAATGGTTTCCGTAATCGGCGCCCCGCCCAGTAGACCCGCAACCGAGGGGCCTAAAAACGTCGCTACTGGAATAAGAGCGTTTCGCGCGCCATGCGTAAACCATACCTGCCGTCCCGAAAGACCTTTGGCCTTCGCGGTACGAATATAGTCTTGCCCGATCACATCCAGCATCGAAGCACGCATATACCGCGAATACACGGCAATACCACCTGTTGCCAGCACAAATGTCGGCAGGATGAGATACTCTAGCCGCTGCGTGATCGGCGGGCAACCACCGGTCAACGTCGAAGGGCAACGGCTCCCCATCGGCAGAAGGCGCAACCATGAGCCAAAAACAAGTATGAGAATGAGGCCGAGCCAGAACACCGGCACTGCATTAAATAATACCGCTGTTATTCGTGTAATACTGTCGAACCACCCGCCGCGCCGCACCGCTGCCAGTACCCCGATCGGCACACCGAGAAACAACCCCAGCAGCAGCGAGGAAATCCCTAGCTCCAGCGTGGCTGGCACACGCTCACGAATGATGTCAGCAACCGGACGCTTCTCAAAAATGGATCGTCCCCAATCACCGCGCAGCACACCCTGCCTCGTGCCGGGAGGCTCGGGAACACCATCGTTATTCGCATCGATTGGAATGAGGAATGACCCGTCAGAAACGCCGTCCCCATCCGAGTCCCAGCGCATCCACGTATCGCCCAGTAGCCAGCGCAAATACTGAACCGGTATCGGATCATTCACGCCAAGCTGCAACGCCAACCGTTCACGCTGTTCAGGGCGCATTTTCGGGTCAAACGTGAGCGCCTTCACCGGCCCGCCCGGAGACAGCCCCATCAGCAAATACGCAAACATCGAGATGCCAATCAGGGTCGGAATGGCCTGTATCAAGCGGCGCAAAGTGTATTTGAACATGTCTTAATATCCTTGCGGCGGAACCCGATACAGCAGTCAATCGCCGCATCTGATACCGATTCTTGTGCGGAATGAAGAGCAATCATCCGACAGCTATGTTGTGATGCTGTCTACGTTGGAGAAAGACAGAATGGGGCGTCTCGATTGACGCCCCACTCCAAACAAACGGATTTACGGGGTGGCCTTCACCGACCACGTATCCACATTCCAGTACATCTGGCTCGGGTACGGTGCAAAACCGTTCACCGCAGCAGTGGCACCGTAGTACCCTTCGATCGTGTACAGAGGAACGTAGGGCAGGTCTTCCTGAAGGATTTTCTGGATTTCAGCGTAGATCTTGGCGCGTTCGGCTGGATCGCAACCCGGCACCGTGCGCGCCTGCAGCATCAGTTCATTGATCTTCGGATTGTTGTAGGAAGTGTTGTTGTTGCCACTGCCCACAATATCGCCTGACGGGGTGAACAGATTGGTCTGATCGGGATCATCCGGGTAGCCATTACGCCAACCGAGGATGAACGCATCGTAGCTCTGACCGTCCATGATATCCAGCAGCGTATTGAAGTCAATCGCCTGGAAATCAACTTGAATGCCCACCTGCTTCAACTGATCCTGCACCAGCGTTCCCACCGCGCCGCGGTGGGTGTTACCTTCGTTGGTGTACAGGACGAAGGTGAACGGCGTGCCGTCAGCGGCGTACATGGCGCCCTTCGCAACACGCGGGGTGTCCGGGTTGCCATCATCATCCACGAAACCAGCTTCGTCCAGCAGCGCCGCAGCCTTGCTCATATCATAAGCAATCGGGGCGAGGGTCTTGTCGAAGGCCCACGAAGCGGGGATAGCCATCGAGGGCATACGGGTACCGAAACCGAACACCGCACCCTGAACGATCGAGTCCACATCCAGCGCAGCCGCGATGGCCTGA
>CAIPFY010000161.1 GCA_903864435.1 uncultured Chloroflexota bacterium
ACCAGCACGACCAGACAAATATTGCCGGTGGGTTCGCCACCTTTTAGCCCGATGCCCACGCCGATGCCCATCACATGCCGTTTCCGCATGAAGTGGTCGGTATGTTTTTGCTGCGCGAGGGCTGCCCGCGCTGCCTTATCATCCGTCATAGCTCATCCTCCCTACTTCAATCTCAAATGGTCACATTGAGCGCCGACAACACCACATCAATCGGTGTAAAAATAGTCGAGAGATTCGACCCCGCGAACAGCAGGCCAACGGCTTTATTCTCGTCGCCATCCACTATCAGCGACCCCGAATCGCCGCCCTGACTCATGGGCGTGGTGATGATCTGTCCGGTGAAGCGGGCGGTACGATCTCCGTAGGCCACGTTGATTGTGGCGTTCAAAAGCGTGATCGTGCCTTCGGTGTAGCCGGTGGTGCGTCCGCTTTTGCGTACTTTTTGCCCCAACACGGCGGGCTTGGTGCCGCTGACCGTGCCGATGCCGCGAATGTCGGGGCTGAACATCCCCAGATTCAGGGGACGTGCCAGCGCCGCATCTACCGCGTTGGTGGGGGTGGCCTGCGCGACGGGGGCGCTGGACGCCGACTGCGGCGCGGCCTGTGTGGGCGTGACCCGCTTATCCGATCCCAACAGCGAGGCGAGACCGTTGGTAATGGCAACGATGGCGCTCACCACATCGCAACTGCTGGTGGGCGGTGTCGTGCCGCCGCCGCCCGTCGGGGGCGGGGTGGGGGTGGGGGGCGGCGGGGTGGTGACGACTTCATCCACATAGCGCAGTTGAATGAAACGCTCCAGCCGCGCCACCATATCCCCCGGATTCTGCCCGCCGTCCGTTGGCCCCGGCTGCAAAATGGGATCGCCTACCAGTGATTGATTGCTGTTCGCCAGCACATGATTGTTGGACAGGATGAAGCGTTCGCCCGTTTGCCGATCGGTGACGATTGCGCCCAACGTTCCCGCCGTGATTTTGTAATGACCGATGCTTACGCCCACCGGAATCACCGGGCGGAAACGGTCACGGGGGCTTTCGTAGGCGCGTAGATAGCCCACTTCCAGCACATCCGTCCGCACGCCGTCCAGATGGCGCGGCACCATTTCCTCGGCGGACAGGGCGGCAACCGGCTTCTTCTGGTTGACCAGCACCACGAGGCATTCTTCGCCCACAAGGTTCTTGTTGCCCACCGCCACGCCGCATACATTCGGCTTGTTCAGCAGCGAGTCCTGAAATACTGCTTGCGCCTGAAATATCTGATTGATGGACATCGGTTCCCCTCCGTGAATCGGCGTATGCGCCTTACGCATGAGTGTAGCACCATTCAGGATGTGGAGGGGATAGAAAAGCGGAGGCGCGACTCCGTTAGGTTACGTTAGGGGATACAGGACGCACCGCCGTCACGTAAGCCTGAATCGTTTTGCAGCCTATCGCCCGCGCCACCGATACGCGGTGGTTGCCATCGCGCACGAAATACACCTCGCCCAGCCGGTAAAGCTCCACCGGCGGTAGCCCCAGATCGCCTACCATAGTGGCGAAAATGCGGCTCCAGCGGTCACGGCTGATGGCGCTTTTGGGCAAAAAGGTGTGCGTGAAATCCTTGTGACGCCCCACGCTGCCCACGATTTGCTCGATAGGAATATCCATCAGGCCGATTTCGACTTCGCTCCATGCGTTCAATGCGGCGCGTGCATCCTCGTAGTTCAGAAGGTGCGCGGATTGTCCGCGCAGACGGGCGAAGACCTGCTGCCAGAAGGCGCGGCTACTGGCACTTTCATAGTGCTGCACGCCCATTATAAGTTCATGTTCCATAGGAATCGCTATCCCTCACACTAAATCTCACTCACCCTACCACAAAGATAGTATAGGGTGGCAATCGTGAAGATCACTAGCAAAGAAGGATGAAATTTTGTCACTATTGATGTTAAAGATGTGCGAAGGCGGGCAGGCAGGCGGCATCTGTGCAAGCTGTACGGCCTGCACCGGGAACGGAAGGGCGGATTGTGACCGCCCTGCGAAAGTGGCGAAAGACGAGAACGGAAGCGCGATTTACGACGTTCCGGCACCGGCGGCGTTAGCAGCCTTCGCCAGTTCAGCATCAATGATGTCGGCAAAAACCTGATAGGGCTGTGCGCCGCTGACGAAGCGCCCGTTGATGAAGAAGGCCGGCGTGCCCGTCACGCCCAAGTCCTGCGCGTAGGTGGCGTCTGCACGCACTTCATCCAGATGAGTCTGGTTGTCAAAGCAGGTGGTGAATGCTGTCACATCTATGCTCAATTCCTGCGCGTAGCTGATGAACGTGTCGCGGCTCAAATCCTGCTGGTTGGCGAACGTCAGGTTATGGAACTCCCAGAACTTGCCCTGATCGTTCATGCAACCGCCGGCCAGCGCCGCTTCGAGGGACGATTGCCCTAGAATCGGGAAGTCGCGGAAGACCATGCGCACCTTGTCGCCATAGTTCACCAGCAGCGGTTCCAGTGTATCGGTCACGAAGCGCCCGCAGTACGGGCAGCGGAAATCGCTGAACTCGACGATCGTGACGGTGGCGTTTTCCGGCCCGCGTGCAGGATCATCGTCGGCGCTCACATCGTAACGTTCGCCCGGTTGCAAACCGGCGGCGGCGGTATCCCCGCTACCCTGCGCTTCTGCTACCGCAGCGGCTGTGTCGTCTATCAACTTTTTATTTTCGACGCTGTTGGCGTTAAACAACGCGGTCACACCCGCGCCTGTTACCACCGCCCCCAGACCAAAAAAGACAATGGCGATGAGGACGTAATTCAAGAACACACGCGGAATCACCAGCACACCACTCTGCGCGGGCGCAGCGGCGCGTTGCTGCGCGATCAGGGCTTCCGCTGCGGCATCCACATTGACGGCGGGTGCGGCGGGCGGCTGGTCAGGCGTTTCGTTCGGGGGTGGATTCAACAATGACACGAGCGACCTCATTTCTACGATGGCGATTTTCATACTAATGCGAGAGCCTATGCCGGTCTATACCCAATTGGCATAGCGGTCTTTTTCTCACCTGCTTCCCACTTTGCTGTGTTCCGGGGGGCACACCAGCGTTTGGGGAATCCAGATAGGCCGTATTCCGCAAATTTCGATTACAATAGATGTAGATGCGGTGGGCGGCAACAATTTTACCTATCCATTCGGTGACAAGGTTATAATTCTGTATTCAGGCCAGTGAGCCTAATCTGTATTTCGTGTTCAGGAGGACTGCCTTTGAGTGAAACAGTACCGCAGAGTCTGGATGGTTTGGTCGTGAGCGATCAAAGTGGGTTTTTTCGGGTCGAAATGGCGGACGGGACATCGGTGGTTTGCCGCTTACGGGGGCGACTGCTGGAAGCAGCGCGTTCGTCGGACATCGCGGCCATTGGGGATCGCGTGCAAATCCAACTGCTGCCGGACGGAACGGGCAGCATCGAAGCGGTGTACCCGCGTCAGAGCGCCCTCTCGCGGGCGCTGCGTACCGAAGGCAAGCGCGGAGCCGGCGATTCTGAGCGTGAGCAGATTATCATCGCCAATGCCGATCAAGCCTTTTTTGTCTTTGCCGCCACACAACCCGCCCCCAACCTGCGAATGCTGGATCGGTTTCTGGTAGCCGGAGAGAAATCCGGCATCGGCAAACTGACGATCGTCGTCAACAAAATTGACCTCGAAGATAACTCGATGGTGAAAGCGCAGTTTTCGGTCTATGAAAAACTCGGCTATCCGGTGCTGTACACCAGCGCCCGCCATCAACTGGGCGTGGCGGAACTACAGGCCGCCCTCAAAGGGCATCTCTCGGTGTTCACGGGACCGTCCGGCGTGGGCAAGACCAGCCTGCTGAACGCGGTGCAGCCCGGTCTGGGGCGCACGGTGAAGGCCGTCAGCCAGCGCCGCGCCGAAGGCCAGCACACCACCCGCGACAGTGTGCTAATTCGCCTCGACATGGGCGGTCATCTGGCGGACACGCCGGGAATGCGCTCGCTCACCCTCTGGGACATCGAACCGGAAGAACTGGACGGCTACTTCCGCGAACTCGCGCCGCTAGTCAAGCAATGCAAGTTCAACGACTGCGGGCATGGCGCGGAAAGCGGTTGCGCGGTAGGCGCGGCCTTGCATACGGGCGTGGTGACGACCAGCCGCTACCAGAGCTATCGTGCGCTGCGTGCCGAACTCGAAGCGGCCTACGCGCTGTACTAGACGCGCCCATGCACGGCGACCAAACCTCACCCCTCTTATCCCCTCTCCATCGCAATGGAGAGGGGAAGCTAAGCGCAGCGCAGCGGGGTGAGGATAATAAAAACTCGCCTTTGCAACCACCGCCCGCCGGACGGGTGTGGGAAGTCGCACAAGTCTTTTTGTGGCTGGGACTCACCGCTTTCGGGGGGCCAGCCGCCCATATCGGGCTGTTCCGCGAGGAAGTGGTCACGCGGCGCGGTTGGCTGAGCGATGAGGAGTTCCTCGACCTGTTGGGGGCGACCAACCTGATTCCGGGGCCAAACTCTACCGAAATGGCGATTCATATCGGCTATGTGCGGGCGGGGTGGCGCGGCTTGATCGTGGGCGGGGTGTGTTTCATCGCGCCGGCCTTCGTCATCGTCCTCGCGCTGGCGGCGCTGTACGCGCAGGTGGGCACGCTGCCCGCCGCCCAATCGCTGTTGTACGGCATCAAGCCGGTCATTATCGCCGTGATCGCGCAGGCGGTGTGGGGGCTGTCTAAAGCCGCCGTCAAGAATCGCCTGCTGGCGGTGGTGGCGCTGGCGGCCTTCGGGCTGTCTCTGATTGGCCTGAACGAATTGCTGCTCCTGTTCGGCCTCGGTCTCCTTTATATGGCCTATAAGCTGATACGCCACCCGTCCCGCCCGCGCACCTTCGCCCTGTCCGCTGGCGGGCGCAAAGGGGCGCTGATCGTGCTGCTGGCGGCGCTGGTCGGCCTGCTGCTCTCGGCGGCGGCCTTCGATAACCTGTTCCTGATCTTCCTCAAAATCGGCTCGGTGCTGTATGGCGGTGGGTATGTGCTGCTGGCCTTCCTGCGGAGCGAGTTCGTGGGGCGTTTGGGCTGGCTGACGCAACAGCAACTTCTGGACGCGGTAGCCATCGGTCAGTTCACGCCGGGGCCGCTGTTCACCTCTGCCACCTTCGTCGGCTACATCCTACAGGGCGTGCCGGGGGCGCTGCTGGCGACAGTGGGCATCTTCCTGCCGGCCTTCATGTTCGTGTTCCTTGTGAACCCGTTCATCCCGCGCCTGCGCCGTTCGGTGGGGCTGGGGGCGCTGCTGGACGGCGTGAATGTGGCGGCGCTGGGGCTGATGGCCGCCGTCGCGGGGCAGCTGGCGCAGGCCGCGCTGACCGACGCGCTCACGCTGGCGCTGGCGGCGGGGGCGGCGGTGCTGCTCATCCGCTTCAAAATCAACTCGACATGGCTCATCCTCGGCGGGGCGCTGATCGGCCTACTGGCAGGACGCTGATCTAATCGTACCCTTGCCCGATGAACAAGCGCAGGCGTTCGGTGAGTTTCTCGCGGCTGCGCGTGAGCATCTTATGGTGCAAGTTGTGGACGTGGTAGCGCACCCCGGCTCCGCTGAGTGCCAGTGTATCGGCAATCGTCTGTGTGGTATCTCCCTGCGCGACGCACAGCGCCACATCCTGTTCCAACGCCGAAAAGGGCGTTACAGGCAACGTGGGCATATCTTCGCCGAGCAGCCCGATGATGCGCCGCAGATGATTGGCACGCGCATCGTCCTGTGCTTCCCAGTAGATGGGTATGCGCTGGCGCAGCAGCGGGAACAGCGGCAGGAAGGCCAGCGACAGCACATTACCGGAAGGCAGCGTGCGCTCCATCACGCTATCCACCAGCGCCCGCGCCGCCGCCTCATCTCCGTTCTGGAGATGCGCCACTGCTTTCAAGGCCAGCACATTCGTGACCAGCAACGGCTGTCCGAGCGCATTGTACTGCTGCTCCAGCACGTCCAGTTTTTCGAGCGCCCACGCGCTATCACCCACAATCAGCCGCGCATGGACGGTCACATAGACCTGTCCGGTCATCACCGCTTCCGGCGGTTCTTCGGCGGGACAGTTGTCCAGCCAGTAGCGGGCGGCTTGTAGATCATGGTAGCGCAGAGCAGTACGCAAGCGTTCAATTTGGACGGGCAGGTTGAAGGTGTCCGGTTGTGCGCAGCCGCGCACCCGCGTGGCGTTGCCGAAAGCCACTTCAGCGGCGGCAGCATCCCGCCGTAGCAGCGCGATAGACCCACGCTGGCAATACAGAATGGAGAGTACCATCGGAGTCATCAATTCGATTTTGGCGAACACCGGCAGCAGATAATCGTCCGCCGCCGACAGTTCGCCCCGATACATCAGCGCGAGCGAACCTTCCTGACGCAGCGAATACTCGACATCGGTCGTCCACCAGCCCAACGCCGCACGGGATTGCTGAATCAGCGTTATCCCCTCCTCCACCAGATGAAACGCGCTGTTAAACGCGCCATCCGCCAGAAAAAAATAAGCCTCGTTTGTGATCGCCCGCACCAGCACCCGCGTATTGCCCGTGTCCCGCGCAATCCGGTGCTGCTCCTCCACCAGCGCCCGCGCTTTGCTCATATTGCCCACGCCAATTTGCACCAGCGAGGCCATCATGAGGACATAAGCGTACAGGCTGTCGTGCGGCAAATGCTGTAACGCCTGCTCAATCAAACCGGGATACAAGGCTGAATCGCCACCCGGCAGCAGGTTGACATAAGCCTGTGCCAGCGCGATTTCGCCGCGCAGCCTGTCGGCAACTGGATGCGCTTGCAGATGTGCGACATGCTGCCATGCGAGGGCAGCAGCCCCGCCCGAATCGACGACTGCCATAATGGTGAACAGGTATAACCGGGGATGCTCGTCCAGCAGCGTAGGCGGAAAACTCTCCACCCATTTCAGCATCAAGGTAGGGTGATATTCGGTAATGCCGTGCTTCATCGCTTCAGTCACATACATGGCGACGAGCGCCGCATCACCGCTGGCATGAGCCTGTTCAGCGGCTTCATGGTATTGACCGCCCACCGCATAATAGGCTGCTGCCCGCTGGTAGGACTGATGGAGATGAGCCGGATTCTTCCTGTGCGCCCAGTCCAGAAGTGCCTCGCGGAGCATCTGATGATAGCGGTATTCCAATCGCACATCGTTCAGGCAGGTGATAAACAGCCCCGCTTTCAGAAGCGATTCGAGCTGCGCGGCGCTGTCGTTGCGTTCGGTCAGCGCGTCGCACAACGCGGGGGTCAGCAAATCCACAATGCTTGTGCGCAGCATAAAATCCAGCACATCAGGCGCAAGCTGCCTCAAGGCCTCATCCATCAGGTATTGCGCCGAATAGTTAGCCGTATGAAATAAGCGATCCTGGCCGCCGCGCAGCGCGATTCCTGCCAGTTTCACGCCCATCACCCAGCCCTCGGTCATGGCGTGGATGCGCGGGATGGTGGTTACATCCGGCGGCTGCGGCTGGTTGGCGAAATACTGCGTCACCTCATCCAGCGTGAAGGGAATCTGTTCGAGCGTGTGGGTATGGGTCAGCAGCGCGGGTTCCAGTGATCTTCCGATGAACACGACGCGCACAGAAGCCGGCAGGAGGGCGGTGAAATAGGCCAGCGATTGCACCAGCACCGGATTCTGGATGAAGTGCGCGTCATCTATCACCAGCGCGATAGACGGGGTGTATTGTGCGAGTGCTTCCGCCAGCACATCCACGAAATGCTCCGAAACCTGTTCGCCATCCTGTGCCAGCAGCAGCGCGGGCGCTTCAGGCAGTTGTGGCGAGATCAGGCGGAATAGCTGAAGCGCGAACGACCAGAACAAACGCGCTGAGTCATCTGCCGACGACAGCGGCAGCCAGCACACCGCGCCCTGAAAAGCCGCCGTCCACTGCATCGCCAGCGTGGTCTTGCCCGAACCCGCAGGGGCGATCAGCGCGACAATCGGATTGACTGCCAGAGGAAGCATCAATCGTGGGCGTTCGATCAATACACCGCGTGTTGCGGGAAGGTTGAGTTTAGGGAACTGCTTGTCTGGCATCACGACTAAGCCGACAACTCGTTAATCCGCACAGGATACCACTGTTTCTGTATCGGTAATGCAAATTAATTTGTATAAAACCCAATTTAAGATTGCTTTTGAGTTTGAAATTAGTTTGCATGAACCTTTCTGACCCCATTTTTTGAGCGATTTTCTAACTACCCCCTGTTGGTTTGTCTCGATTAACATTTGTTACAGGAAAACAATCCGGTACTGGTCGGTTATCTAAAGGAGCTTCAGCATGCGTCGCAAGTTTATCCTGATGGCCTGTCTCGCCGTTCTATTCATCTCATCCCTGACCACCTCAAAGCCTGTCTATGCCATGTCCTCGGGTTGTGCGGACATCAATGCGAACGGGTACACGCAGATTGATCTGGATTTAATTGGCACGTATGTGCTGGAAGCCGGCGACATGCTGATCGTCACCCAGAGCAGCGACCCCAGTACAGAAAATTTGCCATATGTCATTCAAGATACCCATGCCTCGGTTGTACTAGCCGGGCCGCAAACCGGCAATGGCAGCATTAGCTGGGAAGTTCCTGCCGATGGAACTTACAACCTCCAATTGGGCTATCCCACCGGCAACCACATGATCGTCTCGACCGCCGTTTGCATATCGGGCGGCGCATTCATCGGCGCCAAAGTGCGCACCATCACCTCATGGGGCGTGGGCGGCACGCGGGCAGTGGTCTGGCAGTGGCAGGACAGCAGCGACCGCTGGTGGTGGTTGACAATTCCCAATACCGACAAGAAGCTGGAAACCCCGATTGAATACCGCGACCGCGTGGGCAGCAACGGCGAACCTGTGCCGAACTACCCCATGAGCCGCATCACCGGTGGCCGATACGCGATTCCCGATGACCCCGCCAAGTTCCGCGTCTTTAATGCCGATACGCTGGAAGAACTGCGTGGCGTGTGGATCGAGATCGGTAATGAAGGTTCGCCAGATCGTCTGTCTGTGTTCATTCCCTAAATCCCTGATTGGCGAGACTTCACTACACCTCTCGCGCAGGCCGACGATTTTACGAAGAGTCGCTGTCAACCGACAGCGACTTTTTGCTGTGTTCCAAGCCCCCGCCCCACCGCGTCTCACCCGTGATTCTCGTACACCGCATGAATCTGTCTGCTCATCCACCTGTGTAATGGCGAAAGACCCGCTGCGGGGCATACAATGGAGTCGCTTGACTATTGTTTTTCATAAGGAGATTTTTGCATGCAAGGCTTAATGATGGATTATGCGCTGACTCTGCAAGGCATTCTGGAA
>CAIPFY010000162.1 GCA_903864435.1 uncultured Chloroflexota bacterium
GTTGGGGCAGCATTTCGCATCGGGGACGTATCAGGCGTTCTTCGCGGAAGTGTACGAGGAAAGCGGCGGCAGCACCCCGGTTTAGCGGTGCAAAGGCAACCCTCATCCCCCTGCCCCTTCTCCCTCAGGGCGAAGGGGAGAAAAAAGGGGAAATCAGAAACGCCTTTCTGAAAGTCCCTCGCCCTGAGGTAGAGGGATTTAGGGTGAGGGCATTAGCGGCATCATTCATCATCATAGCAATCAGGAGAGGCACAGCGAATGGGAATGAAAGCACTGGAGCAGCGGATTCTGGCTGAAGGACAAAACCTCGGTAGCGGCATCCTGAAGATTGACAGCTTGCTCAACCATCAAATCTACCCCGATCTGATGATGGCGATGGGCGAAGAAATGGCGCGGCTGTTCGCGGGCGTGGCGATTGACCGCATTTTGACGGCTGAAATTTCGGGCATCGCGCCCTCGCTGATGGCGGGTTACGTGATGAAAGTGCCGGTGGTGTATGCGCGTAAGCTGAAGCCGATCACCATGTCCGGCCCGGTGTTTCTGGAAACCGCGCCCAGCCATACCAAAGGCGGCGAAGTGAACCTGCTGGTGTCCTCCGAATTTTTGCACGCGGGCGAGAATGTGCTGGTGATTGATGATTTCCTCGCCAGCGGGCAAACGCTGCTGGCGCTGGCGCGGATGGTCAAGAGCGCCAAGAGCAATCTGGTGGGTGTCGGTGTGGTGGTCGAAAAGATGTTTGAAGGCGGGCGGGCGCTGATGCTCAGTAAGGGCTACGACGGCATCCCGATTCATGCGCTGGCGACCATTATCAGTATGAGTGATGGCAAAATCGAATTTTCGGAAGGTTAGGAAAAATGATGAAAGAACTTGATTTGAGTCCGAAGGCCGAATGGAAGTCCCGTTTTCGCGCATCGAACGTGATGTGGGCGAAGATCGCCACGCGCAATCCGGCGCGGGGGCTTGTGTGTACCAACCGCGACGGCGTATACCAGCTTTACGGTTGGGATATTGCCAGCGAGGCGCTGCACCGCCTGACGGATGCACCTGCCGGTGTGGTGGGCGGCCTGCTGAGTGCAGATGGCGAGTGGGTGTACTACCTGCGCGATGCGGGCGGTAACGAGATCGGCCATTTCGTGCGCGTGCCGTTCGCGGGCGGCGAAGCGCAGGACATCACCCCGGATATGCCCCTGTATGCCTCGTTCAGCATGGTAGGCAGCGACGACGGGCGGGCGCTGGCCTTCCTGACGGCGGGGCCGGAGGGTTTTAAGGCGTGGGTGCAACTGGAAGGCGCTGCGCCGCGCAGCCTGTACCAGTGCAAGACGCTGGTCAACGGCCTCACGCTGTCGGCGGACGGGTCGCTGCTGGTGGTCGCGACGACGGAACGCAGCGGGTCACTGGATGCGAGTTTGCTGGCGTTCGACACGACCAGCGGCGCACAGGTGGCGGAACTGTGGGACGGCGAAGGCAGCAGCACGGTGATGACGGGCTTCTCGCCCATCGAGGGCGATCAGCGCGTGCTGGCGACCTCCAGCCGCAGCGGGTATTTGCGTCCGCTGATCTGGAATCCGCGCACGGGCGAGCGCGTTGATCTGACGATTGACGCCATCCCCGGCGATGTGACCCCGTGGACGTTCGCGCCGGATGCCAAGAGCATCGTCCTGTCGCAGTTCTATCAGGCCACGCAGAAATTGTTCCGCTACGATGTGGCGGGGAGCAGCGCCAGCGCCCTCCAGCATCCTTCGGGCGTGGTCGGCGGGTTCTTCGGCGGCGATTTCACGCCCGAAGGCGACCTGCTGGTGACGCTGGAAGATTCGACCAGCCCCGCCCGGTTGGTGCTGCTGGACGGGCAGACCGGCGCGTTCAAACGCGAATTGATTGCGGCGGGCGCAGTCCCCGCTGGACGGCGCTGGCGTTCGATCAGCTTCACCGGCGCGCTGAACCAGACGGTACAGGGCTGGGTGGCAACGCCGGAAGGCGAAGGCCCGTTCCCGATGATCCTGCACCCGCACGGCGGCCCGACATGGGCGATGCCGGAGATGTACGATGCCGAAGCACAGACATGGCTGGAACACGGTATCGCCTTCATGACCATCAACTATCACGGCTCGACCAGCTTCGGCAAGGATTTCGAGAAATCGCTGTGGCACAATCTGGGCAATTATGAAGTCGAGGATGTGGCGGCGGCTTACCACTGGGCGGTGGAGAACAAGATCGCCATGCCGGACTCGGTGATTAAGAACGGCGCGTCCTACGGCGGCTATTTGACACTGCAATCGGTGGGCAAAGCGCCGACGCTGTGGGCGGGCGGCATCGCGGAAATCGCCATCGCGGACTGGGGAACGATGTACGAAGATCAGGCCGAGACGCTGCGCGGGTATCAGCGGGCGCTGTTTGGCGGCACACCGGACGAAACGCCGGAACTGACACGCTCGGCCTCCCCGATCACGTATGCCGAGGCGGTACGCGCCCCGGTGATGGTGCTGCAAGGCTCCAACGACACGCGCTGCCCGCCGCGCCAGATGCGGCTGTACGAAGAACGGCTGAAGGCGCTGGACAAGCCGATCCAGATTCACTGGTTCGAGGCGGGGCATGGCTCCCGCGCCAGCGAAGAACAGATCGGGCTGATGGAGAAGCGGCTGGCGTTCGCGTATGCGGTGCTGGGGTAGAAGAGTCCCCTATCCCTTGCCCTCACCCCCCTAATTGGTCGGGGGAACGCCTGCGGCGCGCAAGCGTAAATTCCCCCGACCCATTACCCTCTCCCAACCGCTGAGTACAGCTAGGAGAGGGGAGGAAGAGTCCCCACCCCTAGCCCCTTATCCCCATACATGGGGCAAGGGGAGGAAGAACCTCACCCCCGGCCCCTCTCCAAAGCGGTACTCCGCGTCTTGGAGAGGGGAGAAA
>CAIPFY010000163.1 GCA_903864435.1 uncultured Chloroflexota bacterium
ATCGAAAGCGAGGCGGTTATGCGCGTGGTGGTGGTGGGTGGCACGGGCAATATCAGCGTGAGCATTGTGCGGCGCTTGCTGGCGCTGGGGCATGAGGTGACGGTCTACAATCGCGGCGAACGCGGCACGCCGCCGGACGGGGCACACCTGCTGAAAGGCGACCGCCGTGACCGCGCCGCCTACGAAAGCCTGATGCAGCGCGAACGCTTCGATGCGGCGATAGACATGATCGGCTTCACGCCCGACGACGCGCACAGCAACTTACGCGCCTTCCGCGACGTAGGGCATTTCATCCACACTTCGACGGTGTGCGTGTTCGGCATTGATTACGATTGGCTGCCCGCCACCGAAGATCACCCGCTGCGCCCGATCACCGACTACGGGCGCAACAAAGCCGCGATGGAGGCCATCTATCAGGCCGCTTATTTGCGCGACCACTTCCCGATGACCATCATTCGCCCGTCCACCACGCACGGCCCGCAGCAAGGACTGACGCGGCAGGTGGCGTGGGATTTCTCGTGGATTGACCGCATTCGCAAGGGCAAACCGATTCTGGTGTGCGGCGACGGCAACGCGCTGCACCAATTCCTGCATGTGGACGATGCGGCGCTGGCCTATGGCGGGGTGTTGGGGCGGACGCGCTGCGTGGGGCAAATCTACAACATGGTCGAACGTGGCTTCACCACATGGGCGCAGTACCACCGCACCGCCATGCGCGTGATCGGGCGCGAGGTGGAACTGGTGGGCGTGCCGCTGGCGGATTTGCGGACGCTGAACATCCCCAACTTCGGCATCTGCGAGGAGATTTTCGCCCACCACATCTACTACAGCGCCGAAAAACTGTACCGCGATGTGCCGGAGTTCTGTCCGCGCATCACGCTGGAAGCCGCCATGACCGACATTCTAGCGGCGATGGATGCCGACGGGCGCATCCCCAACAGCGACACGCTGACGTGGGAAGACGCGATCATCGCGGCACAGCGCGGCATGCGGGCGCGTTCGTAAGAACAGTCCGCCGCCCCCTCCCCCACGCGGTATTCCGCATGATAGAGAGATACAAGGGGATAAGAGGGGGCGAGGCTCTTTATGCGCCGGTGATCGGGATACGGCTGGTATCCGCGCCAACGACAATCTCGGCATAGGTGCTGCTCACCCAACCGATCACGCCGTTAAAATTCACCTGCCACCAGCGGTTGCTGGCAGTACGCCCTATCACGCGGGCGGTGCCGTTGAGGGGCATTTTGGCGAGAATAGTAGCGCGGCGCGACGGTTCGCTGCGGACGTTCACCGTATCCAGCGCACGGACATCATAGCCGGTATCGGCTGGCGCACTGAAGGCGCTGCCGGTGTTCGTCACCGGGACGCTGCTGTTGCCCGTGATAACCACGTAACGCGCCAGCGCCCAACCCGTCGTGCCGTTCACATTCAACTGCACCCAGCTCGAATCGCTGTTCATCCCCACCACCGCATACGCTCCGCCCAGCTTCATCTTGAGCAGGATCGCCGCGCTCACATCCGGGCTGGCGCGCAGGTTCAGCGTCCCCGTGTTGATGGTCGCCACCGTACCGGTACTCACGGGTGGGCTGACGCTAGGCGGCGCTTGCCCTTGCAGCGCATAGGTGATGAAGGCGTTCCCGCTGGCCTCGTAGTATTCCACCACGAAGCTGTGCTGCCCTGCCGTCAGGTTCAAACTGGCGCTATAGGTTTGGGCGGTGGCGTTGTGCCATTCGTTCAGCACCAGCACCCCGTCCACATACACGCGGAAGCCGTCATCGGCG
>CAIPFY010000164.1 GCA_903864435.1 uncultured Chloroflexota bacterium
AGAACCTACGCATTAAACAGATTGAAGGTCTAAATCAGTGTGCGGTTGGGATAGTACGGGCTACTCACATTGTCAAGGTGAACTTCACCCCCGCAAGGGGGCAGGTACGGGAGAGGCCATAGGTAACTTAAATCTCTCCCTCCCTTCGGGGATTATCGTCCACTTAACCCAAAAAAGGAGTTTCGGCTTTCATCCCCGTACCTAAAAGTAGGGGTTTCCAGCCGAATAACATTGATGAAAATCCTAATTATCGAAGATGAAGCCGCTATCCGTGAAGAAATCCTCGACATGCTGATGTTCGAGGGGCATGAGGTGTATGAAGCCGCCAATGGTCGTGACGGCATCGCAATGGCTATTCAGCAAATCCCGGATTTGATTATTAGCGACATCACCATGCCCGAAATGGATGGCTACGGCGTGCTGATGGAACTGAAAGATCATCCCAAGCTGAAAACCGTCCCGTTCATCTTCCTGACGGCGCGTGCCGATCGGTCGTTTGTGCGGCATGGTATGGAACTGGGCGCGGACGACTATGTGGTTAAGCCCTTCACCCGCACTGAACTGCTGGCGGCCATCAATTCCCGCCTGTCGCGCCATCAGGCCATCGCGCAAGGGTTCCGCGCTGAAGTGGATGAACTCAAGGCGCGAATCACGCGCATGGTGACTCAGGAACTCAAAACACCGCTGGCCGGCGTCACCTTCATCCAGCAAATCATGGAGCGTCAGTTTGGCGAGTTGAACGAAGCCGAAGTAACCGACTTGCTCCAGAAAATGCGGTCAAGCACCGACCGTTTGCAGCATGTGGTGCAGCAAATCGTATATTTCACCCAGATGGAAAGCGGCGTATTGACGCCGAACGCGGTCAAGCAGTCGGGCAGTTCGCTTTACCTGAGTCAGGTCGTTCCCTCGGCAGCGGAAATGGCGCGGCGCTATGCCTACCGCAACCAGCAAGGCGCGATTAAGCTGGATCAGCGGGATGTCGAATCCACCGTTTGGGGCGTGGCTCCGCTGATTAAACATGCTTTCGCCGAACTGCTCACCAACGCACTCAACTATTCGCAGGAAGAACAGGCGATCACACTCGCCCAGTGGCAGTCTGAAGGGTTGGTCTGGATGAGCTTGCTCGATCAAGGCACGGGCCTATCGCGGCAGGACTTAATCACGGCGCAAAAAAGTTTTGACCATCTCGATTATAAACAAAATGAACAGCAAGGACTCGGGATCGGTCTGTCGGTAGCCCAACGAATCATCGAAATTCATGGTGGCTCATTTCAGGTGGGTTCCGTTCCCGGCAAAGGCACTCAAGTCATCTGTGGTCTGCCCATGTTCGTAGCGCGTGGCTGAACCACTCAGGAGCGCATGTCATGTTTTACCGTATTCTCGTTATAGAGGACGATGAGGGGATTCGCGCCGAGGTACTCGAATGGCTTGAGTTTGAAGGCTACATCGGATTTGGTGCGGTCAACGGACGAGAAGGCATCGAAATCGCTCAGCGCGAACTACCCGATCTGATTATTTCGGACATCAACATGCCCGAAATGAACGGCTACCGGATGCTGGTTGAACTTCGCGCCAATCGCGCCACGTCCACGATTCCGGTCATCTTCTTGACAGCGCGCACCACCCGCCGCGATATTCGCTATGGCATGGAGATGGGGGCCGAGGATTACATCACCAAGCCGTTCACGAACGAAGAACTCTTAACATCGGTCAAGACCCAGCTTTCCAAGCTGGAGTCCGTGCGTACCAATACTAACAAACAGCTTCACGAACTGCGCTCCACCATCACCCACACCCTCCCCCACGAGCTGCGAACGCCGCTGATCTGCATTCTTGGCTACGGTGAACTGCTGGATATGGACGCCGAGAACTTAACGCCGCGCTCAATCCGCGAAATGGCCTCGAATATTGTGGTCAGCGGACAGCGGTTAAACCACTTGATCGAGAATTATCTGCTTTACGCGCAGTTGGAATTATTCAGTTTAGACCCGCACCAATCCGGCGCCTACCAGCGTGCTATCCTGAACAAGCCCGCCACCATCCTCACCCGAACCTGTGAAACGGTGGCGCAACGCTACAACCGGACAGCCGATATTCGGCTGGATTTGGCTGCAAACTTCCCCACCCGCGTCACCGATATTGATCTTGACAAAATCGTGACCGAAATTCTGGATAACGCCCTCAAATTCTCCGACCCGCAATCCATCGTTCAGGTATCCACACGCGGCGAAGCGCACTGGCTTCAGATCAAGATCACCGATCGCGGGCGTGGCATGACCTCCGAAGAAATCAACCGGATCGGCGCCTATACCCAGTTCAAGCGTGACATCTATGAACAGCAGGGCGCGGGGTTGGGCTTAACCATCGCCAAACTGCTGACCGAACTCTACGGCGGGTATCTGGAGATTGAAAGCGTCCCGGACAGAGAAACCTCCGTCATCATTCATCTGCTGGTTGCCAACCCGAAAATCCAGAAACAAGAAGAACCCGCCTAGTCCGCAACACAAAAAGAGCGCATTCTCATGCGCTCTAGCGAATTGCACCCGTGATCTTCTAGGGCGCGTGCTGGCGCACCACCTCGCGCACATGCTCGGCGGCCTGCCGCGCTTCTTCCACCGTCAGCGAACCCACCCACATTTCAGTGCGATAGGTGCCGCCTGCCTCGATAATCTTGATGTTACCTTTGGCCTTCTCAGCCAGATACCCTTCCGGTTCGGCGGTGGCCGGCAGCATGATCCCCAAACAATCCTGATCGGGCGTGCGCGAAATCCAGCGCACCCCATGATCGAGTTCGGCGGGGCGATGACGGATGAAGTCGCCCGTTCCGTCCGGGTGAATCTGCAAACTGTGTGACCAGCCCTGCGCATCTGGCAGGCAGTTCACGAAAAAGACCACTTCGGGGTCGAACATCAGCCCCGGCTTGAGGATGTGGTGCTGTTCCGGTGACTGCGCCAGCATAGCAATATACTCGCGGTAGCCCGGTTTGGGCGAAATGTGGCTGGGGATGCTCGTCCGCACGCGCACATGCTGATTGTTCGGGATGGCGCAGTACAGCAGTTCGCCATGATCTACGGGGCGGAAGTTGGCATGTGCCAGATACATCAGTTCCATCGGCGTGCGCTTCAAATTGTGAATTTCAATCGCCACCGACACTTCGGTGGAATTCTCGTACATCTTCACCAGCGGGTGCGCCACATAGTTGTGGTTGAAGGCCACCGTATACTGGAACGTCCCCGTCACGCCAAAATAGCGCCCGCGTTCGTCCGCGCCGATGAGCAGTTGCGCGTTCTGGTAACGGGCATTCGGCAGCTCGCCATGCGTGGGGTGCTTGTCCTCGGCGGCAGGAACGCCCATCGCCACCGCACCACAGTGGACGAAAAACCCGCCGTAGGTGTGCAGGTATTCGGTGGTGGGGTACGGGTCGGTGAACATGGATTGCATCGTCAATGGACGATCACGGAAGCGCAAATCCCAGATTTGCTGCCCCTGAAACGGCAACATGGCCATTTCGCCCACGCCGTTCGTAATCCGCAACCCTTCGACGCCGGTGCTGAACAAAAAAGTGGAGGCTTTCAGGCCATGATGCTCAACGAGAAGTTGCTCTTTTTCGGTGAAACATCCGTGCCGTAATTCAATCGTTGTCTGTACAGTCATAATGAAGGTTGTGTCCTTATCAGGTTTTGCACGGCTGCCAGCGTGGGCGAACCCGCCATCCCGCCGAGGACGGTGGTGGTCAACGCGCCGCAGCCATTGGCAAAGCGAATGAATGCTACCAATTCATCATAGGAGAGCGCCGCCAGCGGTTTGCCCCATTCCGCCACTTGCAGCGCCAGCCCCGCCACGAACGCATCGCCGCTGCCGGTGGCATCTATCGCGCTCACCTTGAACGCGGGTACATAGCCCTCTGCGCGGGCGGTGCGGAAGTAAGCGCCTTGATCGCCCAACGACACGCAGCACACCTTCGCCCCGCGTTCCAGCAGGGCGGCGCTGCCCCGTTCCAGATCGTCCGTTCCCGTCAAAAATTGTATCTCGTTTTCGTTGGCTTTGATGATCGTGGCACTGTCCAAGCACCGGTCAATCTCTCGCCGCGCTGTCTCCAGATCAGGCCACAGGTTCGGGCGCAAATTGACATCGAAGATGACGGTTGCGCCGGCTTGATGGGCGATGTGCGCCGCATGCAGCGCCGCCTCGCCGCTGCGCGTGGAAAGCGTCACCGAACCGTAGATGAACACCGCCGCTTGCGCGATGGCCTGCTGCGGCAGTTCGTCCGGCGTAAGTAGTTCGTTCGCGCCGTTATACAGGATGAACTGCGGGTTATCCGGCGTGGGCAACGCTACCACTGCCAGCATGGTCGGGGCGCGGGAATCGGCTTCGAGATAGGCCACATCCACGCCCTGACTCGCCATGAACTGACGCAACCACAGGCCGAACTCGTCCTGCCCCACCTTGCCGATGAAGCCCACGTCCGCCCCCAACTTGCCCAGCGCCACCGCCACATTCGCCGGCGCGCCCCCCGGCGTGGGCTGGAAGGCGCGGGTGGTGCGGAGCGATACGCCCGTCCCCGCGAACAGGTCTATCAGAGCTTCACCTAGCACGAGAATGCGCGGCATGGCCTAGAGTGCCTCCTGCTGCTTCTCGCTGTAATACGTCCCCAAGCGCACTTCCGCCAACTGAGACTCGGAAATGTTGAAGCGTTCGCCCAAGAGGGACTCAAACTGCGCGACCAGCGCCAGCGCATCCAGCCCGTAGTGACGCATCAGGAACGGCTTGCTGCTGCCCTGCATATAGCTGTCCGGAATGCCCACGCGCCGCAGCGGAACGCCGCAACCGATCTCCGCCATCGTCTCCGCCACCGCTGTCCCCAACCCGCCCAGAATGGTGTGATTCTCCATCGTAATCACGCCTTTACGCGCCTTCGCCAGCGCCTCGCGCACCACAGGGTCATTGAACGGCTTGAGTGTGGACACATGCAAATGCTGGATGCCCACGCCGCGATCACGCAGCAGATGACAGACGCGCAGCGCCTCCTCGGTGCAAATGCCGCTGGTGAACAGCGCCACATCCTCGCCCTGACTCAGCACGCGAGCCGTATTCAGGCGCATCGGCTGTGTGGCAGGGAACAAGCGCGGAATTTCGCCGCGAATCATGCGGACGTACACCGGCCCATCCACGCCCTCGGTCACATCCAGCACGCTCTCGACATCGGTGGCATCGCCCGTCTCCACAATGGTCATGTTGGGCAGCACCCGCAGCACGCCAATGTCGTCAATCGCCTGATGCGTCGCGCCGCCGGGAGTGGTCACACCGGGCAGGAAGCCGAACATGCGCACCCGCAAATTCGGGTAGGCGATGGACATTTCCACCTGATCGAGCGCACGGCGGTACATGAACACGCCGAAAGTATGCACGAAGGGCGTAAAGCCTTCCCGCGCCATCCCCCCCGCGAAGCTCATCATGTTCTGTTCGGTCAGCCCCATCGAGTAGAAGCGGTCAGGATACACCTCGCGGAAAGTATCCACTTCGCACGAAGTCGTCAGATCGCCGGAAAACACGACCACTTCAGGCCGGTTTTTCGCCCACTCGACCAGATTACGCGCATGAACCCGTTTGAGCATTTGCATGATTAGTTCTCCTGCCACTGGTTGAGGGCTTGGCGATACAGATTGCGTTCGTCGTCACTGCTGAAGCGGACGTAGTGCAAATTGGGGTAGCGCGGCTTGAGCAGCGCAATCCCGCGATACGGTTCGGTGTGGCAAAGGACGACCAGCGGCCTGTCGGACGGACGCTTCGCACCGGCCTGCGCCAGCGCCCCCACATCATGCCCGTTGACTTCCGCCACTTCCGCACCGAAGGCCATCAGCTTCGCGGCAAGGCTGCCGATGTCCATCACATCCTTCATGCGCCCGTCCACCTGCTGCCCGTTCACATCCACAAAAACCGCCACATTGTCAATCTTGTGGAAGGCCATAATCGAGAAGGCTTCCCATACCTGCCCTTCCTGAAACTCGCCATCGGACATGAACACCCACACCCGTCCACTGTCGCCGCGTAGCCGCCGCGCCACCGCGATTCCGGCGGCCTGACTGATGGCCTGCCCGAACGAGCCGCCCGTCACTTCATGCCCCGGCGAAAACTCCTCACCGATCATCTCCACGCTGCTGCCATCCAGATTGAACTGTTCCAGCCCTTCCGCCGCCATGCGTCCGGTTGCCACCAGCGCGGCATAAACCGCCATCGCGTAATGCGTAGGCGACACGATGAAGCGATCCAGATGCGGGGCTTTCGCGCCGTTATAGACGCCGCCGGTGCGCCCGTGCGTTTTCGCTGTGCCGGGGGTGAACGGCGGCGGGATCATCGGCCCTTCGCTCGGCCCCAGTGTCATCAGGTGGGTATAGAGCGTGGCGAGAATTTCGGCAGACGAACAGGCTTGGCTCAAGTAGCCGCCGTTGGATTTGATGGTCTGATCGAGGACGCACCTGCGGATTCGGTCAGCAATACGCTCGGTTTCCGTTTGCCATGTCACAATGAACGGCCTTTCTAGTGAAGCAGAGGGGAACAGCCTACCGTGAACACGGTCACTATATCGAGAGCAACACAGCCTGTCAAAAAGATGGATTGTAGAATGGCCTAAAGAAGTTGAAGGGCAAGCGCCGTCACATCACTCATCTTGCTCGTATCCCATGCCCTGCTCTTGGGCATCGGTTGCCAGTTCGTCGAGGACTGACTCCCGTTCCCGATCAATCGCACGCTTGTAGTTCATCACGTCTTCCATGCGGATACGGCGATGTTTACCTACTTTGCGGTACGGAATACGCCCTTCTTCGAGTAGCTTAATCAAGAATGGGCGCGAAACATGGAGGAGGTCAGCGGCTTGAACCGTCGTCAATTCCCCTTCTTCGGGAATCAAAGCCACGCCCTGTCCGGCTGCCATTGCCCCCAAAATGTCCATCAGGAGAGTGACAGCACCAGCGGGAAGTTCAATCGGCTCTGCCCTGTCCCCATCGGTCACATGCAGAGTCAAAGGCTGATCTTCACGGGCATAGCGCGAAAGCATCTGCTTCGACAAGCGGGCGAGGCTCGTCTCATGTTCGTTTGGCGGACGCTGGCGATAGATCAACATCGGTGTATCCCTCTCGATAAATCACTGATGCCAGCCTATCATACAAACGCAGCTAACGCAATAAATGAATTATTCGCAACGTATTAAACAAATCTCACCCGCCCTTGAGGATGTCCAGCAGGCGCTTAAGCGCGGCGGACGAGGGGATCGTCCGCATTAATTTGCCCTTCGGTTCGAGCAAGTCGCGCAGTCCGTCCAGCGCCCGCAGCAGTTCCGTCTGCTCCGCCGCGCTCAACTCTCCGAACAGCGCCCACACTTCCTCCACCGCGTTCTGCCCATCCGCGCCCTCATCCAGCGCCACCGCAAAAGCGTTCAGGCGTGCCAGATAGTCCTCCGCCTGCCCGCTGAGTAGCGCGAAATGCCGTGCAGACTGACTGCCGAACAGGGCTTGCACCGCCCCGGTATACGGCATGAAGGTCGCATAGGCGGTCAGCA
>CAIPFY010000165.1 GCA_903864435.1 uncultured Chloroflexota bacterium
GGTGCCGCTGTTCGATGGGTCTAGCACCTTCCCAGACCTGCCACACACAACAGTGATGCTGCTGGTGGTGGGCATCAACTTAGTGGTGTCGCAAATCATCTGGAATGGGGTCGCACCCAAGATCATCGGCAGCGCAGTGGCACTCCCCCTGCCCGTGATTATCGTGGGCATCGTGATCGGGACAGCAGTCGGCGGTGTCCTCGGCGCGTTCCTCGTCGTGCCGATTCTGGGAACGTTGCGGGTGATCGTATATTATCTGATTATGAAGATTACCCAACGTGATCCCTACCCGAACGAAGTCGCCGAGGCCGTGACTGACCTTGCTGATTTATAATACCAGCGTTGCGGGTGGCATCAGTCGGGATACAATGAGTAGCGCAAATCCGCATTTTAGTGGACAGGTTATCAAACATGGAAAATATCGCTTTCGGAGGCTGGGCAAATACAGCGCGGGTGACGAACGGCAAGATTGAACTGATCGTCACAGGCGATGTAGGGCCGCGTGTCATCCGGCTAGGGTTTGTGGGCGGCGCAAACGAATTTGCTGAATATGCCGACCAGATGGGCAAAACCGACGGGAACGAGTGGCGTATCTACGGCGGTCATCGCCTGTGGCACGCGCCCGAACATCCGGTACGCACCTATTTCGCGGATAACAACCCGGTCACGCTGACCGAGATCAACGGCGGCCTGCGGGTGACGCAGCCGATTGAAAGCACCACCGGCATCGAAAAACAGATGGACATCCAGATCGCGCAGGGGCGCAACCATGTGCATGTCGTCCACCGCATGACGAACCATACCCTGTGGCCGCTGCACTTTGCATCATGGGCGCTGTCGGTGATGGCGCAAGATGGCGTGGCGGTGCTGCCGCTGCCGCCGCGTGGCGAACACCCGCGTGATCTGCTGCCCGCCAACCGCCTGATTATGTGGCCTTATACCGATATGAGCGATCCGCGCTGGACGTGGGGACGCGAGTACATTCTGCTGCGGCAGGATCGTGCGCGGGGGCCGCAAAAGGTGGGCGCGACCATCCCCGACGGTTGGATTGCCTATGCTAACGGCGGACGGTTGTTCGTCAAACTGTTCCACTACGAAGCAAGTGGCGATTATCCCGACATGGGCGCGTGCGTGGAGTCGTTCACCAATCAGGACATGCTTGAAATGGAAACACTGGGGCCGAACACCACGATTCAGCCGGGTGGCTCAGTGGAACACATCGAAGACTGGTTCCTGTTTGACGGCGTGCCGATGCCCACCGATGACGCTTCGGTGAAAGCCAACGTTCTGCCGCGTATCCGCGAAGCACAGGCCGCGCTGGGCGGGTAACGCTCTGTGCCAGCCCGTTCCATCATCCTCTATCCACCGAATGAGCAAGGGGGCGGTTGCGCCCCCTTTTCACGCACAACCCGCCCCTATACTGGAGTAAGCCTGTGCCGGAAATCCTGAAAGTTATCATTCTAGGCATCATCGAAGGTCTAACCGAATTCCTCCCCATCTCCTCCACCGGACATCTGATTGTGGCAACAGCATTGTTGCATTTCAGTGGCACTCTGGGCGGCACATTTGAGATTTTCATCCAGCTGGGTGCCGTCGTCGCAGTCATGGTGTACTTCTTCGGGGAGTTCGTGCAGCAACTTCGCAGCATCCGCCGTGACCCGCAGGTGCGCCGCCTGTGGATGGCGCTGGTCATCGCGTTCCTTCCGGCGGGCGTGATCGGGGTTTTGTTTGGCGAAACCATCAAAGCAGCCCTGTTCAATCCGGTGGTGGTGGCGATCACCTTGATACTGGGCGGCATCGTGTTCATCGTGGAAGAACGCGCCCATATCGCGGAACGCGCCAGCACCCACCGCGAAGGCGACATCACCCCCAAGCAGGCGCTCGTCGTGGGGCTGGCACAAACGATTGCGCTCATCCCCGGCATATCGCGTTCGGGTGCATCCATCGTGGGGGGAATGTTCGTGGGGCTGGATCGAACGCTGGCGACCAAGTTCTCGTTCTTTCTGGCGGTGCTGACACTGGGGCCAGCCACCTTATACGATCTGCTGAAGAACCTAGACCATATTCAGAGTAATGACATGCTCAATCTGGGCGTCGGGGCGCTGGTCAGCGGGATTGTGGCGTGGTTCAGCATTCGCTGGCTGCTGCGCTATGTGGCGACGAACAGCTTTACCGCGTTCGGTTACTACCGCATCATCGCCGGACTCCTCATTCTGGTACTAGCCGCAGCGGGGACGTTCACAGCGTAACATTAAGGGTTCAACATCTCGATTATCGTCTATAATCGAGTGTGTTGATGTGTGGACAAATCGGGCTTCCATGCAAGCAAACGCCCGAATATTAATCTGTGTACCGCTGGATGTAGGCCAAGCAAGGATTTCGCAACATGACTCCTTTGAAGATTCTGGTCGTCGAAGATGCCGAGGCGCTGCGCAAAGATGTCATCGAAATGTTATCCTTTGAGGGCTACGATGTAACTGGCGCCGCGAACGGGGTACTGGGCGTAAAAGCCGCCCGTGAAAACCGTCCCGACCTGATTATTTGCGACATCATGATGCCGGAACTCGACGGATTCGGCGTACTCAACGAGTTGCACAAAGATGGGGCGGGCACAATCGTCCCGTTCATCTTCCTGACCGCCAAAACGGATAAAGCGGACATCCGGCACGGCATGGAATCGGGCGCGGATGATTACCTCACCAAGCCCTTTACCGCTGCTGAACTTATTGAAAGTGTGAAGCGCCGCCTTCAGAAAATCGGCGAGATCAAGGTACGCACTGAAGAATCCTTGAACGACCTGCGCGACAACATCATCCTCGCGCTGCCCCACGAACTGCGTACCCCACTCACGGGCATACTCGGCTTCTCGGACATTCTGGTGAGCGACAGCCGTACCATGCAACCCGAACAAATCGCGGAGATGGCGCAGTACATCTTCAGTTCAGCCCAGCGGTTATACCGGCTGACCGAAAACTATCTGGTTTACGCGCAGTTGGTGGTGATGCGTACCGATGGCGAACATCTGGATACGATCCGCAGTTTCACCACACCCCAACCCGCAACCATCATCGAAAACACAGCATTGGTGCGGGCGCAGCAGTATGAACGCGCCGCCGATTTGCAGGTGTCGTTAGACGATAATGCTTCGATCCACGTTCTGGAAGACAACCTGCGAAAGATCGCCGAAGAACTGGCGGACAACGCCTTCAAATTCTCCAAACAGGGCACGCCGGTTCAGATCGAAGGTCAGTTGCGGGGCAAGACGTATGTCCTCACCGTCACGGATTACGGGCGCGGCATGGCTCCCGATCAGGTGAAAAAGATGGGTGCATTTATGCAGTTCGGGCGCAAACTGCACGAACAGCAAGGCGCAGGTTTCGGCCTGACGATTGTAAAAATCTCGGCGGAGCTATACGGCGGTTCGATGAGCATTGACAGCGTGGAAGGCCAGTACACGAAAGTCACCGTGACGCTGCCCGCAGATTCGCTGTAGTCCGTTTCCCCTCCCCTACGCCTACCACCCTGCGCGAGTCCCTCCGCAGGGTTTTGTTTTGTGCAACTCATGTAAAGATGCTTGCCCGTTCTCCAACCCAATGCTAGACTTACGGATAACAACGTCCATGCTGCTGGTATGGGTTGAATTCGGCATTGTGAGGAAGGGTGACATTCATGCAATCACGCTGGAACCGATGGCTTTCGCTGTGCTGTGGCGCAGGGGTGCTGCTGCTCACACTGAGTGGATGCTTCCAGCAGGTAGGGGGCGATGTACAAGCGTTCTCCGCGCCTGACATGGGCGCGACCTTCACGCCGGAACCAACACAGGTCATATTCACACCGGAACCGATTACGATTATCGTCACCCCGACGATTGATCCTTTCGCGCCGCCCACGATTGACCCCTTCGCGGCAGTCCCCACCACCGACCCCTTCGCGCAGCAGCAGGTACTCGCCACGCCTGACCCGAATCTGGGCATGGGCGGGCCAGTGGCGCAAGAGGTACTTGACCCGCTACAAATGACCGCTACGTTCATCGTGGCCGGTGCGACTGGCACAGCGGATGCCTATGTCACTCAAACTGCAATCGCCGCCGGGATGGTCTTTTTCACGCCCACGCCGCCGCTTTTCGCAACAGTAGCGCCGCTGGTCGCCACGCAAAGCGGGATAAATCTCGGCACAGGCGTAGACTGCGTTCATGAAGTGCGGATAGAAGATCGCAACCTGTACCGCCTCTCGCTGTACTACGGGCTGACGGTGCAGCAAATCGCATCCGCCAACGGGCTTGTGAACCCGAACATTATTGTGGTCGGGCAGAAGTTGATTATTCCCGGCTGCGGCACCACAGGCGCATTCCCTCCCGCGACCAGCATCCCCACCGGCGTGAGCGATCTGAGTGGGCAAAGCACAGGCACAGGTACGGTCGTGGTAGCAGGTGGTTCGGTCTACACGGTGCAGCAGGGTGATACCCTGTTCAAGATTTCGCTGGCAACTGGCATACCGGTGATGTCCATCGCAGCAGCCAACCCGACGATCACCAACATTAACGTCATCGTGATCGGGCAGCAGCTTGTCATTCCGGCGAGTTAAGCAATATTCAACGACGATTGTTCAAAACGGGGTGGCCGAGCCACTCCGTTTTGCTTTAAGCAGGAGAGCAACAAACAATGACCGACAGCCCGATTGTCAGCACCGAGCAGGTTTTCAACGGCAAATTGTTCGCAGTGGAGGTGTGCCAGATTCGTCTGCCGGATGGCACACTGGCACGGCGCGATATTATCCGGCATCATGGCGCGGTGGCGATCGTGCCAGTGGATGACGCGGGGAACGTGGTGCTGGTGCGTCAGTATCGCGCCGGCGCTGACCGGATGATGCTGGAAATTCCGGCGGGACTGCTCAACCCCGGCGAAGACCCGGCGGCCTGTGCCGAACGCGAACTACAGGAAGAAATCGGCTGCAAGCCGGGACGCCTGCAAGCACTGGGCGGCTTTTATGTGGCAGCGGGCTATACCAGCGAGTATATCCACCTGTTCGCCGCCAGTCAGTTGAGCGAGTCGCATCTGGTTGGCGATGCTGACGAGTTCCTGACCATCGAACACATCCCTTATGCGGCGGCGCTGACCGCAATTGAAAACGGCACGATTGACGACAGCAAAACGATCATCGGGCTGCTGCGCGCACGCGGCTTATTCGGCGTCTAACGCAGGCTGCACCACAAGGGGCGCTAACCACTCCCCCACCTGACGATTAAAAGCGGCGCTGGCATGAGCATCGCGCACACTCACGATACGCTCCGCCAGCGGCATCGCCGCCGCCGCATCGAACAGCTTGAGGGTGCTATCGGCATACCCGTGCGCGGCGAAATACTGAGCAACCCGATCCGCATACGCAATGCTCCGCAGCGGATCGAGCATGTTGGGAAAGATCACCACCACCAGATGCGCCCCTGTCGCTTCTACAGCGGCGGTGAACGCATCTAACTGCTGCTGGTGAATGTCCCATACCGTAGAATTGTCATACATGCTGTACAACCAGTCCCAGTAGCTTTGTTCGCCACGCTGTTCAGGCCGCGCACCACTCATCACGCGCCAGTAAAGAAAATTCCCCAGATACGACTCGCTCGCCCATGCGGGCATATCGCGGGCGGGGTTCAAGCCGGGATCAAGGCCAATGCTCAGGGCGGCGGTTTCGATGTCGTTCAGATAATACTGAAGGACAACCGTTTGGGGCGTTTGGAAAGTGGTCGCTTGCAGCGTTTTGGTTTCATCAACCGTACTCGAACCGGGCAATCCGAGGTTTATCACCGCATAGTCTGCGCCTAAACGGGCGGCCATCACATCCCCAAACCGATCCGCCGTTTGCGGGATACCCCACCCTGCCGTGAACGAATCGCCGATCAGCAGTACCACCTGCTTGCCCGTCACCTCGCGGGATGTCCAGTCTGGATCGCGGAAGCCCATCGCGTTCGTGTGCCAGTAACGCGCTTTCCAGTTTTCCAGCGCCAACGTGGGCAGCCCATCGGACTCGGCATAGACGAAGCGAAAATAACCCTCCCCAAGCAGGAGGAGCAGCACGAGGCTGGCATAACTCACCAGCAGACCACCCGCCACCCCGCGCAGGCGCAACCAGCGACGTTGACGCGCAACCGCCACCAGCGCACACCCGATCACAATGACCATCAGAATAATGATCGCCACAAAATAATCCTCATCAAGGCCGGAACGCCGACCAGATTACGCCCGTGAAGGCCGGTTGTCAACCGAAGGCAAGGTCAAAGGTCACCTGTCAGTAGGGGGAAAGAATGCTATAATACGCAAACTTTTAATGAGATCAAAATACGACTCTATGCCTACATTGGACCTGTTAAAGACGGAGCAGGGGCCGCGCATCGCGTTTTTAGAAAAACCTGATGTCAACGCCATCGCGGAAACCCTCGTCGCCTTCGCCAACACCGAAGGCGGCACGATTGTATTTGGATTGCGCGAAGGCGGCGAAGTCGCTCCAAAGCAAATTGACAGCAAAGTGCTGGATAAGGCGCTGCGTGATGCAGATACAGCTTGCAATCCGCCGGTTGTAATTGGCAACTGGGAAGAAAGCGAAACCGAGAAAGGTACGGTCTATACCCTGCGAGTGCCGCGCAGCATCGAATTACACGCGATGTCCGATGGGCGCGTACTCATCCGTAGCGGCTCCAAGAACCGACCACTGGGCGGGCAGGAAATCCTGAAGCTCGCCAGCGCCAAGAACACGGGCGATTTCGAGTCCGAGCATGTGGCCAGCGCGACAATGGATGACTTCAGCAACAAGATTATCACCGAGTACCTTGCCAAACGCGCTGAACGCACCAAGCGCCCCTACAACGGCAAAGTGACCGACCTGATGAAAGAAATCGGCGCACTGGACAATCAGGGGCGGGCGACGGTCAGCGGGATTCTGCTGTTTAGCGAGTACCCGCAGCAATGGCTCCCCCAGAGTAGCGTGGTGTTCGCCAAGTTCGTCGGCAAAACCCCGCGTGGCGAGAACGGGCTGGCTGGCTACACCCGCCGCGAAGAACTGACCGGCCCCCTGCCCCGCCTGATCGAGAACGCATGGAACCTGATCTGGAGCGAGATGGCGGTGGGCGCGGTGGTCAAAGGGCTGGAACGCGAGGACACCACCGAGTACCCGCAGTTCGCCGTCCGTGAAGCCATCGTGAACGCCATCTGTCACCGCGATTACCGGCTGAAGGGGCGGCGCATCGAAATTCGCATGTACTCGGATCGGCTGGAAGTGATCTCACCGGGCGGCCTGCCGGGGTTCATCACCGTCGAGAACATCGTGGACGAGCATTTCAGCCGCAACCCGCGTGTGGTCAACGGCCTGTTCCAGTGGGGATACATCGAAGAACTGGGGCTGGGCATTGACCGGATGATGGAAGTGATGCAGCAGGCCGGCCACAAGCCGCCCTACTTTGATGCGCGGCCTTATAGCTTCGCCGTATCGCTGTATAACGAGCGCGAAAAACCCAAAGCGCCGGAATGGGCGCGGAACACCAACCATCGGCAGGCGCGGGCGCTGCAATACATCCGCGATCACGGTTCGATCACCAACCGCGAGTACCGTTCGCTGTGTCAGGGCGTGTCGGCTGAAACCCTGCGCCTCGATCTGGCGGATATGGTTGAACAGGGTATTCTGTTGAAAGTCGGCTCCAAGAAGGGCACGTACTACATCCTCAAATAAGGGAATGGCTGGAACCGCGAGGGAATTGCATGGAAATCGACTCGTTCGTCAATCCAGTCGCCATTATTTATGCCCTGCTGGTAGCGGGTTTGATGGTATATACCCTGCGCCGCCGCAAAGACATGCGCGGCGAACAGGGTTGGTTCCTGCTGGCCGCCGCCGCTGCCACTCTCGGCGCGATCAACCTCATCTTCCCGATAGACCTGACCAGTGCGGGCGGGATCACCCCCGGCCTGAGTCAGGGGCTGGATATGATCGTGTTGATTTTCGCCTTCGGCACGATGACTATTGAGGACGCGCGGGGTTCAAACAGCCGTGTGCGCCCGTACTGGTGGTCATTCGGGACGCTCTGTATTTTTCTACTCGTCATCACCTCGCTATTCATCCAACCCATCATGATTGGCAATCCGAACTGGGCGATTCATTCGCTAGGTTCCGGTTCGCCGTCAGGTTGGGTGCTGGTGGGCGGGCTGTTCGGGATGGGCATCTTTCTAGTGATTATGGGCTACTACGCCTACCGCGTCGCCATCCTCCCCGAAATCGCTAATCGCGCCCTGTTCTGGATGCTAAATGCGGTGATTGTGCTGCTAGGCGCGGTGATCTCAATCAGCGGGATTCCCACGCTGCGGCTGGTGGGGTTGTTCACGCTGCTGGTCGGCCTCGTCGCCACGCTCTACGGGCTGCTCTCGTACCGCGTTTTTGACATTCGAAGCGCCTTCCGCCTTGCAGTGCGCAACGTACTGCTCACCCTGCTGACAACGGCGGTGATCTACGCCGCGCTGTTCCTCGCCAGCACGATTCGCATCCCCGCCACCGCCGAAACCGGCGTGGCTCTCGCGCTGCTGGCGCTAGGCGTGGCAATGGCGTATGTGGTGCTGCGACACGGAGTCGAATGGGCGATTGCGTCCCTAAGTAGCCGCCCCAATTCCGACCTGACGCGGGCAGCGCGGCAGTTTAGCCAGCGGGTGGCCGGCGTGACGGAGCTGGAAGGGCTGGTTACAGCGATTCAAGAATCGCTGCATCAAATATTGGGGGCAGAGAAGGCTGGCCTGCTGCTCATCACCGACACTGCCAACCGCGAACGGCTGGAAATACGGGCGATGCGTCACGGCGCACTGGCGGACATCAAAATACCACAGGGAACACTGGCGCGAAACAGCCCGATCTATCAACATTTCGCGTTCAAACAAGCTCCACTGACGCTGTTCGACCTGCAATATGCGCCGGTGTACCGCACGGCCTCGGCCTATGAACATGGTTTTCTCAACCAGTTGGGAATGTCGGCCTTTGCGCCCGTCCTGCTCGAAAACTCGCTGATCGGAATACTGGTCTGTGCCGCGAAAAGCAACCGCTCCCCTTTCTATCCCCGCGATCTGGACTTGCTGGCGACACTAGCGAACCAAACCGGCGTGGCGCTGCGCAATGCGCGACTGGTGGATGACCTGCGCCACCTGAACAGCTCAATGGTGAAATTGAACCACGAGCTAGAAGGCGCAAATCGGCAGATGGAAAAGCTAGATTCGGTCAAAACCGATTTCGTGACCATCGCCAGCCACGAACTACGCACGCCGCTGGCGCAAATCCGGGGCTATACTGACATTCTGAGTGCGCTCAACGATCAGGGGATGCTCGATCCCGATCAGGCGCGGAGCATGATGAGCAGCGTCCTGAAGGCCAGCGAACGCATGGAAGAACTCATCGCTGCCATGCTGGATGTGAGCCAGATTGATGTGGATGCGATGAATTTGCACTTTGAGCCGACCTCGGCAGAATCCATCATCAAAGTCGCCGCAGACCCGTTGACCGAGGCGCTCAAGCAGCGCAAAATCTCGCTCTCGGCACGCGGCTTGCGCGAACTCCCCCTCATGGAAGCCGACGAGCAACGGCTGGTTCAGGCTTTCCGCAACATTCTGGTCAACGCGATCAAATCCACGCCGGACGGGGGGGCGCATTGATGTCACCGCCCATCTGTTCTCGGTAGCACAGGCGGGTGAAAGCGACTGTATACAGGTTTCGATAGCCGATTCGGGCGTGGGTATCGCCCACGAAAACCTGGAACTGATCTTCCAGAAGTTCTATCGCGGATTTGATCCGACTCTGCACTCTACTGGAACGTATAAATTTATGGGCGCGGGGCCGGGGTTGGGACTGACGATTGCGCGGGGCGTGATCGAGGGACACGGGGGACGGGTGTGGGCGGAAAGCCCCGGTCACAGCATGACCGACTTCCCCGGCGCGACGTTTTACATACAACTGCCGGTGCATCCGCCGGAGACAGCGCAGCGCGTGGTGATGGCAAGCGAGGAATCGCCTACCCGACCTCGACGGTAAAAGCCGTGTTGCTCGCCTGCCACTTCAGGGCAGCAGGTTGGGCATGAACGCCGATCAGCGTGGTCAAAATGCGCTGAAAAGCGGGCAAATCGCCGCTGGTCACATAGCGGTTGGGGATGGCTGCGGGTTGTTCAGCCACAGGCCACAGGCGTGCCGTCTGCCGCGCTACGGCTGGCCCCGGATTCACCAACGCCACATTCGCGCCCACAATCTCCTGAATGGCATCCGCCAGAAACGGGAAATGGGTGCAACCTAGCACAATTTCATCTGCACCACCTTCTATCAGCGGGCGCAGGGTGCGCTCCAGCACGGCGCGTCCGGCGGGGGTGTGCTGACTCTGCTCCTCGGCAATCCGCACCAGATCGGGCGCAACCTGCGTGATGACGCGCACGCCCCGCGCATACCGCTGCAACACGCGCTTATACAGCGCCCCCCGCGCCGTTGCCTCCGTCGAAAGCACGCCCACCACGCCAGAACGAGTGCGCTCCGCCGCTGGCTTCACGGCTGGCTCCATGCCCACGAAGGGGATGTGCGGGTAACGTTCGCGCAAGGTATAGAGCGCGGCGGCGCTGGCAGTGTGGCAGGCGATCACAATCACACGAGCGCCCTGCTCTAGCAGATAACGGGTGATGGCGTCTGAAAAAGCGAGAATTTCCGTCTGGGGGCGTGAACCGTAGGGCAAATGCCCCTGATCGGCCACATAGAGCGTGGGATGCGCGGGTAGTACGTGATGGATTTCACGCAGCACCGACAGACCGCCGATGCCACTATCGAACACGCCGATAATATTAGCGGTCTGTGCGGCCACCCGCCGCCTCGACAAAAGCGGTGAACAGGCGCATCATGGCGGGATCATCTTCAAACAGGTCTTCAGGATGCCATTGAACGCTGAGAACGAATTTGCGTTCGGGCATTTCCAGCGCCTCGATCACGCCATCCGGGGCGTAGGCCGTCACGCAGGTATTCGGCGCAGCCTTCCCCACCGACTGATGATGAACGCTGTTCACCTCAAGGCGGGTAGAACCGATGATACGGGCGAGGCGACTGGTGGGGTCAATTTCGACATCATGCGCATGGGTTTGACGGTTATCACGAACGTTGTGGTTGAGATGGGCTTCCACCTCGGACGGGATATCCTGCACCAGCGTCCCGCCGAAAGCCACGTTCATGACCTGATGCCCCCGGCAAATGCCGAACAGGGGCAGATCATCTTCCAGCGACCAGCGTGCGAGGCGAATTTCAAGATCGTCGCGGTGCTTGTCAATCTCATAGGTGGCGGGATGTGAGGCTGCGTTGTAGTAGGCGGGATCAATATCGCCGCCACCGGGCAGCAGCACGCCATCCAAACGATCATAGATGGCGCGCAGCACGGTGTCATCCACACTGACCGGAATCAGAACAGGCAGACCGCCCGCTTGGGCGACTGCCTTGATACATCCTTCATAGCCGCGATTGTAGCGCCAACCCGTGTCCGGGGAGACAAAACGGGCAGTGGTAATACCGATCAGCGGCGCCATCGGATTAGCCACGCCGTTCCTTCAAACGGGCCGCCTTACCGCGCAGATCGCGCAGGTAGTACAGCTGGGCACGGCGCACCTTCGCATGGCGGGTCACTTCGATCTTCTCGATACGCGGGCTGCGGAGCAAGAAGGTACGTTCGACGCCGACACCATGACTGGCGAGGCGGCGGACGGTGAAGTTCTTGTTGTTGCCGCCCCCACGAACGCGGATCACCACACCCTGAAAGACCTGCACGCGCTCACGATCACCTTCAACAATGCGCAGGTGAACTTTCACGCTGTCGCCAGAAGCAACAAGCGGGTGGCCGCGATCGGGCGATTCCAGCGAAGCTAATATATCGTTCATTTCTTCGTCCTTCCGAACAAAATGCGCCCGCAGGCGCAACTCGTTTCGCATCAATAGTGCAAAATTATATCAGTCACAGGGATACAAGGGCAAGGGTCGGTACATCCGCGAAACAGCGCCGTGCTAGAATACACAGGGTCGCACATCATCGGCTTAAATACCATGCTCACTGCTCCTGAAGTTGTGCTGATTGCCATTCTGGTCGGGACGTTCGCGCTGCTGCTGTCCGGCAAAACGCGCCCGGATGTAACGGCTATCCTCGTGCTGCTGGCGCTGGCTGTCACCGGGCTGGTCACGCCACAAGAAGCCCTCTCCGGTTTCAGCCGGGGCGCGGTGATTACGATCATCGGCCTATTCATCATCACCCATGCACTGGAAACCACCGGCGTTGTGCAAACGCTCGCCAACCACATCCGGCGGGTGGGGCGCGGGTCGGAAGTGCGGTTGGTGCTGCTGTTCATGGCGGCGGGGGCGCTGCTTTCGCTGGTGATGAACAACATTGCCGCCGCCGCTGTGCTGCTGCCCGCCGCCGTACAGGTCGGGCGCGACTCAAACGTGCGCCTATCTAAATTGCTCATCCCGCTGTCGTTCGGGACGATGGTGGGCGGCATGGCGACTTATTTCACCACCGCCAACATCATCATGAGTGGCGTACTGCACGATCAACAGTTGGCTGGTTTAGACATGATGGACTTCCTGCCCACCGGCGGGCTGATTGTGCTGCTGGCGCTGGCGTATATGGCGCTGATCGGCAGGCGTTTGCTGCCTGAGCGTAATTCGGTCAGCGCAACCACCACGCCGCGCAGCCTATCGCGCAACCTGTTTGAAACCTACAGTCTGGATGAACGGTTGTGGGATGTGCATGTGCCGCAGGGTTCGCGCATGGTCAATACGGCGCTCAGTCACAGCCGCATCGGGGCGGAACTGGGGCTGACCGTGCTGGCAATCGGGCGCAGCGGACAGACCATTCTCACGCCCGAACCGATCACGGTCATCAACAGCGGCGATACGCTGCTGGTGCTGGGACGGTGGGATCGGGTGGAAAAACTGAACGCATGGGGGCTGAATGTCAGCCATGAAAAGGGGACAAGCCAGCGGGAGTTCGCGGTTGACCTGACGGAAGTCATCATCCCGCCACGTTCGGGCATGATCGGCAAGACGCTGCGGGACATCCAATTTCGCAGCAAATTCGGGCTGACCAGCGTGGCACTGTGGCGCGAAGGGCGTAGCTACCGCACCGATGTGGGCAGCACCCCGCTGGCGGTGGGCGACGCACTGCTGATGGTCGGTGCGGCGGCGCGGATGAAGGCGCTGGCGCAGGATAGCGATTATCTAGTGCTGCAAAGCAGTCATCAGTTCCAGCCGCCCAACCCGCACAAAGCGCGATGGGCGCTGCTGATTATGCTGGTCGTCCTCGCGGCTTCCATTGTGGAGGTGCTACCCCTACCCCAGATCATGCTGGCGGGCGCGGCGGCGGTGGTGCTGACGGGTTGCCTGAACATGGACGAGGCTTACCGCGCTGTCGAATGGCGGGTGGTTTTTTTGATCGCAGGCATGATCCCGCTGAGTCTGGCAATGGTCAACACGGGATTGGGTGCGCGGCTGGGAACGCTGGTTACGTCGAGTTTCGGGGGCGGCGGCGCGGTGGGACTCATCCTCGGCTTTTGGGCGCTGGCAACCGCCATCACGCAGATTGTGGCCGGACAGGTCACGCCGCTGATGATCGGGCCGGTGGCAATCGCCAGCGCGGTTACGATGGGCGTGAACCCGCAGGCGATGGCCGTTGCGGTAGCGATTGGCGCATCCACCGCGTTCCTCACGCCGCTATCCCATGCCGTCAACATTCTGATGATGGGGCCGGGCGGCTACACCTTCGGGGATTTCACGCGGGTCGGCATCGGAATGACGCTGGTCACGCTGATCGGTCTGGTCATCGGCCTTGCGCTGTTCTGGGGCATCCGCTGAATGCGCCTTACCGCGCCCGCTGCATGATGATGCCGTCCATCGGCGCTAACGTCACGGTGTCGGTGGCGCTGCCATCGTTGTACCGCGCAGCCGACCACGCATGCAGCGCGTCGGCTAAACAGGGCGCAACACCGTCACAGCGCAGTTGCACATAGGCACCGGGCTGTAGCGCGGCCTGACCGATGATGTGCCACTCGTCGCCGCCCGTGCGCTGGTCAAAGGCGGCCTGCGCCACCACCTGCCCGCCGGAGACGATCTCGTACACAGCATTCGCGTTCCAGTCTGCCGCAGCGGGCGCTGCCGGCCACCATGCCGCTACCGTATAGGTATCCGGCAGGGTGATGCCCAAATCCCAGCGGGCGCTGCCGTTCGTGGTCAGGTGGCTGCCCACGCCCCAATCGTGATAGTAGGGCGGTTCGGCTTCCCATTCGCCGCTGTCCAGTTCAAGCGCCTGCCACTCGCCCTCGGTGGTGAAAGCCGGCGCGACATCATCAATCAACGTTTCGACCAGCGGGGCTTGATCGCCGCGCACCCGCCAGAACAGCGCCCCTAGCGCAATCGTCTGCGGCTGTTGGGAGGCGTTCAGCAGCGCGAGGCCGTTGCTAAAATCGCGGCGGTAGACATCCGGCGGGTGCGGGGTCAGTAGCACATCGTCAATCCACACCACCCCCGGCGACTGACCGAGGAAGAATTGCAGACGGGCTTCACCCGTCGTTTCAGTCGCCACAAATGAGGCGGTGTATTCCGCCCAC
>CAIPFY010000166.1 GCA_903864435.1 uncultured Chloroflexota bacterium
TGGGTGGCGATGTAGTAAAGATGCATCGAGAGCGCCATGCACTGGTCGGTGACCGGATTGTAGAGAAACAGACCGGTATCCTGGATCATTTTGAAGGTGGCGACCCCTGTCAACATCACCGGAGCAGTCTCGCCCGCCGTGCGGCTAACTTGCAGAATCACACCCGTCAGGATGCCACTGATGGAGTTGGGCAACACTATCCGCCGAATGGTTTGCCAACGGGTTGCTCCGACGTTCCAACACGCTTCCCGGAAGCTAACCGGCACCGCCGACAGCGCTTCTTTGGTCGAGGCGATGATCACCGGCAGGGTCATGATCGCGAGGGTCAGCGAGGCCGACAGGATACTCTTGCCCATGCCAGCCGCATACACGAATGCGCCGAGGCCGAATAATCCGTGAACAATACTCGGCACCCCAGCCAAGTTGACGACGGCGAGATTGACGATGCGGGTAAACCAATTGTCTTTGGCGTATTCGTTGAGGTAAACCGCCGAGAGAACTCCGATCGGAGCACTGACGCACAGCGAAATGGCGACGATGTAGATGGTGCCGACCAGCGCCGACCAAATCCCGCCGCGGATCCCGCCCAATCGTGGATTGGTGGTCAGGAATTCCCAACTGAGTGACGGAGCACCTTGGACGATCACATAGCCGACGATCAGCAGCAACGGGATGACCATCGCCGCAGCCATGCCTCCGAAGAAGCACTTGGCGAGAACCTCAGTGCGCTGCTTTTTGCGTACGAATGGAGTTTCGGTAAACACGGAATGATCTATTTGCGCCGAATCCCTTTCACAATGAGATCGGCGGCGAGGTTAACAACGAAGGTGATGCTAAACAGCAAAATCCCTATCAAAAACAGCACTTGGTAATGGTCTGAACCCTTGCTGGTCTCACCCAACTCTGCCGCAATGGTGGCAGTCAGTGTGCGGACCGGGTCGAAGATGCTCTCAGGAATCCGGACACTGTGACCGGTGGCCATCAACACGGCCATCGTTTCACCAATCGCCCGACCAACACCCAGCAACACCGCTGCGAGCAGGCCGTTTTTGGCAGCAGGCAACAAAATCCGCCACACGAGCTGCCATTTGGTGGCGCCCATCGCAATCCCGGCCTCGCGATACGAATCCGGCACTGCCTTCAAGGCGTCTTCACCGATGCTCACCATGATTGGCACGCTCATCAGTGCAAGCAGCAACGCGCCATTGAACATATTCACGCCGATCGGCACATGAAATGTCGCAATGATGATTGGCGACATCACGGTCAGACCGATGAAGCCCCAGACCACACTGGGAATCGCCGCCAGCAATTCAATCACCACCTTGAGCGTCTCCTTGGTTTTTCCAGTGCAAAACTCGGATACAAAAACCGCAGCACCCAGTCCAAACGGCACGGCAATAATCATCGCGAGGCTGGTCACACTCAAGGTCCCGACAATCAAGGCACCCACGCCGTATTTGGCCTGGGTCTGGGACGTCGGAAACCAATCGATCGTGAATAAAAACTCGCTGAAATTCAGCTTGGCGAGAAACGGCGCCCCTTCGCGAAACACGAA
>CAIPFY010000167.1 GCA_903864435.1 uncultured Chloroflexota bacterium
ATGACCATTCTCCTCACGGGCTTCAACGCCTTCGGCAAAGTGACCGACAATCCTTCGCAGCAGTTGGTTCGCCATATCGCGGCGTGCGGGCGTTTCCCGCAGGTCGTGACCGAAGTGCTGCTCACCGAATACGCGGCCTCGGCGCTGCGCATTCAAACCCTGTTGCTGGAGTATCGTCCCCGTGCGGTGCTGTGCTTGGGTGTGGCGCAGATGCGGCGCGAAATTCATCTGGAACGGGTGGCGCTCAATCTGGACGATGCCACGCTGCCGGATAATGCCGGCGATCTCGCCACAGGCCGCCCGATTGACCCGGATGGCCCTGCCGCCTACTGGTCTACCTTCCCGCTAGAGGCGATGCAGCAACAGGTGGCGGGGCGTGGTATTCCGGTGGCGATTTCCAACCATGCGGGGACATTCGTTTGCAACCACGTCTTTTACACTGCCCGTCACACCTTGCAACAGCACGGCCTGACCACCCCCTGTGGCTTTATCCATGTGCCAGCCGTGCGTGACCCCGCCGACCCCAACAGCATCGGCCTGTCGTTCGAGCAGATGACCGAGGCCATAGAAGTTTGCCTGAGCTATCTTACGCAGTACACAGGAGTTTCCTAACGGTATGAAACTAACGGTTATTGGAGGCGCGGGTGTTCGCGCTCCCCGCTTGATTCCCTCGCTGGTCAAACGCGCTGCCCGTCTGGGCTTGAGCGAAGTGTGCTTGATGGACATTGATGGGGAAAAGCTGGCGCTCGTCGGCGGAATATGTCAAACCCTCGCTGAACGTCAGAACGCACCTTTTCGCCTGACGCTGACGACCGACGCACGCAGCGCGATTAGCGGCGCGGCGCATATCATCACCACGCTGCGCCCTGCGTTTGAAATGGGGCGCGTGTTGGATGAACGGATTGCGTTGCAGATGGGCGTTCTGGGGCAGGAGACAACCGGCGCGGGTGGCTTTGCGATGGCGATGCGCAGCTTGCCGGTGATTCTGGACTATTGCCGTATGGCGGACGAACTCGCGCCGGGTGCGTATATCTACAACTTCACCAACCCCGCCGGCTTGGTGGCGCAGGGTTTGCACGATGCGGGTGTGCGCCGTGTGATGGGCATTTGCGACAGCGCCAACGGCGCACAACATGCCGCCAGCACCCATCTGGGCGTGCCGCTGGCGCGGGTGCGCCATGAGGTGTTCGGCTTGAATCATCTGTCGTGGACGCGCAGCGTTCGCATTGACCCCGAACCCGACGGCAGCGGCGGTGAAGAAGTGCTGCCCGCGCTGCTTCAGGATGCGCGTTTTATCGCCAGCACGCACATGGCGCTGTTTCATCCGGCGGTGTTTCAGGCGCAGGGGATGTTCCTGAACGAATATCTGCATTACTTCTTTCACCGCGATGAGGCGCTTGCCGCGTTGCTTGCCAAGACCGAATCGCGCGGGGAGCAGGTGTTGCGCCTGACTACGGGTATGCTGGCGCGTCTGCGGGCTGTACAGGGCGATCCGCAGGCCTCGCTGGATGCTTATCATCAGGTGATGCGCGAACGCGAATCAACTTATATGGCTCATGCGCGGGAAGGGCAAGCACGCCCTGATTTGCGACCGGATGATGGCGCGGAATCCAATTTAGCCGATGAGGGCTACGCGGGGGTGGCGCTGGGCTGTGTGGAGGCCATCGCCACCGGACAGCCGCATTACACCGGCTTGAACGTCCCCAATCAGGGCGCGATTGAGGGTTTCCGCGAGGATGATGTGGTCGAAATCGGCTGTGTGGTGGATGCGAACGGGGTGCGCCCCGTACCCGTCGGCGCAGTCCCCGAAGGGCCGTACCTGCTCATGCGGACGATCAAACGCTATGAACGACTGGCGGTGCAGGCCATTTTGCAGCGGTCAAAATCGCTGGCGGTGGAAGCCCTCGCCACCCATCCGTTGATCGGCTCATACCCGCTAGCGGTGCGCTTGGTGGATGCCTATGTGGAGGCGCACCGCGCTTCGGTGGGTGAGTGGCACTAACTAGCCTGCTTCGACATGTAGGCGGCCATTCACGAGGACGGTGACGGGCATGGGGTCGCTAAGTTCACCGATGAATGTGCCGTCCGGTGCATTGCAGCGGAAGGCGAGGAACTGCCATTGGCCTGCTGCATCTTGAACCAGTTTGCCGGAATACAGGCTGGCGTGGCTATCGCCCCACAGCACATCTTCGCTAGGCGAGTGGTACGGCCCTAGCGGAGTTTCCCCGATCAGGTAGTGTGTTCCGATGACCAGTTGTTCCGGTTGCAGGCGGGCGCGGCGGGCATGGCTATATTGTTTTGCACCCACACTGAAAAACAGGTAATGCTGTCCATTGATGGTTAGCGCCTGTGGCACTTCCATGTGTCCGAACTCGCCGGGGGTGCTGACGGGCGCACACACTTCCCACGTCACCAGATCACGCGAACGTGCATCTGCAATCACGCCGCGTGCATCCGCTGTGCCATCTTTCACCCGTGCCGTGATGAAGGCGTGGAAGTGGGAGTCCTGCGGTGAATAGAATACGAATGGGTCACGCCACGCATGATCGTGCCACGCGCTCAGATCGAGCGCCTCGTACCAGCGCGGGTCGTACACGATTAGCGGGTTGTTAGGGTGTTTTTCCCAGTGAATCAAATCGGGCGAAGTCGCCAGCCCTATGCGCTGCACCAGCCCCTTTTCTTCACGCATCGAGCCAGTATAGAACATATACCACAGCCCGTTGTGCTGAATGACACTTCCCGTCCATGTGGTGTAATTGTCAAATGCGCCTGAATCTGCCGCACTGGGGTGTAATGCGTCAGGTAGGACGCGCCACTCGCGTAAGTCTTGCGAAACCGCATGCCCGATGGAAACATTCCAATGGCGCAATTCAGGGTTTTTCAGGGCACGATCAGCTTTTAGGTAGAAAACATGGGTATTCTTTCCGTCTTGGGCGAACCAGAAATCCCATAGCCACTCATTCAGCAACTGCAACATACAACTTTCTCCATGTGATGTGTCAGATGGACAATCGGTTGAGCAGGGCGATCTTAATCCGCGAGCCTGCGGGTGGTGTGGCGTTCCACCACTTCCAGCGCCGGTAGTTGCGGCGTGGGCGGTGGCGGGTCGTCGTGCATCAGCGCCAGCAGATGCCGCAGCGCCATTTGACCGCTGCGCTCAAAATGCTGCCGCACGGTGGTCAGCCCCACATGGTGACTCATCTCCAGATCATCGAAGCCGATCACCGAAAGATCATCCGGTATCCGCAGGCCGGCTTCACGAGCCGCATCCAGACAGGCGAATGCTTGCAAATCGCACATGGCGAAGATGGCGGTTGGCGGGTTGGGCAGCGTGAGGAGTTCGGACGCTAAGGTTTTGGCTACCGCGTAATCATGCACGCCCAACCGCACATATTCCGGGGGGAGGGGCAGGTGTGCTTGATCGAGTACCTCCCGGAAGCCCTTCAAGCGTTCGGCGCTGGTCTGAAAGCCGAAATCATCCTTGAACGTGTCGCCTACATACCCGATCTGGCGGTGTCCCAGTTCGATGAGATAGCGTGCTGCTATCCGCCCCCCTTCAACGTTATCCGCCCCGATGCAAGGCCAATCGCGTTGGCGAAAATGGTTGATGCCCACGAACGGCATGTTGGATGTGCGCAGCAGGGTGATTTGCTCGTCACTCAGATCGAGGTCAATCACGATCAGGCCTTCGACGGTGGCGGTTTGCAGGATGATGCTCAACTGCTCATCGAAATGTTCCAGTGAGCGCACGTTATATAGCACCATCTCGCACTGGCTTTCGAGTTCGTACAGCGCCAGTTGAATGCCGCGCATTCGTTCCGCGAACGCTTGATAGGCGATGAACGGCTGCGTAATCACGCCGATATTGCGCAGGCGCGTTTTGCGCGGCAGCTGGCGGGCGAGGCTGTTGGGTCGGAATCCCAGCTCATTAATCGCATCTTGTACGATCTGTCGGGTTTTTTCGGCGACTTTGGGGCTGTTGTTGAGGACGCGGGAAACCGTGCCGATCCCGACACCGGCTTTTTTCGCCACATCGCGGATAGTAGGAGTGTCCATAGCTTGCTGTTGCTGTGCTGTCCTTATTCTGATGGAAGCGATTCCATTGTCTGCTGTAGTATAACGTTACAATATCATCAGCGCCATGAGTTTTCGCCGTAGTATAACAGCGCCCGTGCGCCGAAGAGGTCGAGCGATCTAATGGTGTCTTTTTGTGTCACCCATTCGCGACCCTCACCGCGCACTTGCGCCATAACGTTTAGCGAAGGAGACACAATGTTTGCAGGAATTGACATCGGCAAAGCATCTCTTTATATATGCCTTGCCGATCCACCACGCCACCACGAAGCTGGACTATTACCACCGTCAGCTATGCGGATAACGACCTTTTGTATCGGTTGTGTGAATCCGTTCTTGTGATTGGAACGGATGTTGGTCACAATCAACACACGCTGGTTATTCGCTGTCCTGCCGGATTGAAGGATTCTATGTTCGCACGTTTGCGCCGCTTATTATCTCGCCCCGCTGCCTTGTCCACGTTGAGCAGCCTCGCCGCTTACCAGCAGTGGGCAGCCGCTTATCCCCCCACTGCGCATAATGTGTTGATGCAGACCGAAGAAGCCGCTATGCTCTCGCTACTGCCCGATGTGCGCGGCGCTGTGGTGCTTGATCTGGCCTGTGGTTCCGGGCGCTATGCGCGGATTGTGCTGGAACGGGGTGCGCGGTTGGCGCTCGGTGTGGACAACAGCGAAGCCATGCTGCGTGTGAACCCGCTCCCGCTGCGGGCGTTGGGCGCGTTGGATTCGATCCCGCTGGCGACCGCTTGTATGGACGGGGTGCTGTGCGGCCTTGCCATCGGTCACATTCCCCGTTTGCAGCCTGCCGCCGCCGAGATAGCTCGCGTACTCAAGCCGGGTGGGTGGGCGCTCATCAGCGATTTTCACCCCTTCGTGTTCCTGAATGGGGCG
>CAIPFY010000168.1 GCA_903864435.1 uncultured Chloroflexota bacterium
GGGTAAGGTGGAAGCCGACCTGCCGGAAGACGATCCGCGCAACGCGGCGGTCATCGCTGACCTTGTGGGTGACAACGTGGGCGACTGCGCGGGTATGGCAGCGGACATTTTCGAGAGCTACGAAGTAACCATCGTAGCCGGGTTAATCCTCGGTCTGGCGCTGGCGACCGTCACGCGCTCCCCGATCTGGATTGTGTTCCCGCTGGTCGTGCGCGGCATCGGCGTGCTGAGTTCGATCATCAGCACCTATCTGGTGCGCTCCACCACCGGCAAAGACGCGCTCAGTGCCATCACACGCGGCTTCTACAGCGCGGCGGTCATCAGCATCACGCTGTTCGGCCTGTTCACCGTCTTCTACATGCGTGAACCGAACATCAATCAGGGCAACATCGTGTGGCAACCGCTGGCGGCAGTCGTCATCGGTATTATCCTCGCCGTTGTGACCGATCGTGTGACCGCCTATTTCACCGATACCGAACACGGCCCGGTGAAGGAAATCGCCAAGAGTACGCAAACCGGCCCCGCCACGACCATCCTCAGCGGTTTGTCTAGCGGTATGGAAAGCAGCGTGTGGGCGATCCTCGTGCTGTCCGGCAGCATTCTCGCCAGCATCATCATCTTCGGCCTGTTCCCCGTGACCGACGTGGCGGGCAACCAGATCGTAGACACGTTCACGGCGGTGCTGTACGGCGTGGCGATGACCGGCATCGGTATGCTCACGCTGACGGGTAACAACGTCTCGATGGACGCTTTCGGCCCGATCTCCGACAACGCGCAGGGCGTGGCGGAACTGGCCGGCGAAAATCACGGCGCAGGCGGCGAAATCCTGAACTCGCTGGATGCCGTCGGCAATACCACGAAGGCCATCACCAAAGGTATCGCCATCGGTTCGGCAGTGCTGGCCGCTGTTGCGCTGTTCGGCTCGTTCCTCACCGATACCCGCGTGGTGCAGTTAGGGTTAGGCATCAAACTGGAAAATACGGTTTACGGGCGCGGCATTAACATTGCCGACCCGATTGTGTTCATCGGCTTCTTGATCGGCGGCGGCGTGATCTTCCTGTTCAGCAGCCTGCTGATCCGTTCGGTCAACCGTGCGGCCTTCGAGATGATCCATGTGGTGCGCCGTCAGCTGCGTATCCCCGGCATCATGGAAGGCACAAAGACGCCGGACTATGCCGAAGCGGTCAGCATTTCGACGCAGGCGGCGCAGCGTGAACTGCTGCCCATCGGCGTGATCGCCGTGTTGACTCCGGTGGTGGTGGGCTTCCTGCTCGGCGCACCGGCGCTGGGCGGCTTCCTCGGCGGCATCATCCTCACCGGTCAGCTGATGGCGGTGTTCATGTCGAACGCAGGCGGCGCGTGGGACAATGCCAAGAAGTTCATCGAAGAAGGCAACTACGGCGGCAAGCGTTCGGACTCGCACAAAGCCGCCGTCGTGGGCGATACCGTAGGCGACCCGTTCAAGGACACCGCTGGCCCGGCGCTCAACCCGATGATTAAGGTGGTCAACCTTGTGTCGCTGCTGGTCGCGCCGTTGGTGGTGACGGTAGCTGCGCCGCAGACCGATAGCGGCACGCGCATCGCCGTGACGGTGGTGATGGTCGTGCTGATCGGCGTGATCGTGTGGGCGATCTTCCGCAGCAAGCGCATTGACAAGGAAACCGAAACGTTGGTCGAAGAAGTGTCGCACGCGCTGGGTGACTAGCTCGTAGTACGCTTAACTAAAAGAGGCGACTCCGGTTTGGGGTCGCCTTTTTTGTTTGGGTGTTTCACAGGGCGCGTATGGCCTTATGCTTCCGGTGGTGGGTGCTACAATAGTTCCATTATTGAACGCAGCGCCGATGCTGCGCGTATTGTTTGTAGATTTGATAAAAGGAGATTTGGTGTATGACCGCCCCTAAAGCTATTCCCCCGCGCAGCGAAATTGCGCACGAACACACCTGGAATGCCGAGAGCGTGTATGCCGACCGCGCCGCGTGGCAGGCCGAACTGAAGGCCATCGAAGCCGAGTTGCCCAAACTCGCGCCCTATCAGGGGCGGTTGAGCGAGAGCGCCGCAGTGCTGGCGGAGTGGTTCGAGTTGTCGGAAGCCCTCGCCCGCCGCGTGAGTACGCTGGCGTTCTACGCCTTCATGTCGCAAGCCTGCAACTCCACCGACGATGAAGCCGTGAGCATGGCGGGTGCAGCCGGCAGCGTTGCCAGTCGCTACGGCGCGACGGTTTCGTTCGAGCAGCCTGAATTGCTGGCGATGGGCGAAGCGCGGCTGAACGAATGGGCGGCGGCTGAACCCAAACTGGCGATTTACAAGCACGCCTTCCATGATCTGTTCCGGCAGCAGGCGCATGTGCGCTCCGCCGAAGTCGAAGAAGTGCTGGCGATGGCGAGTGAACCGTTCGGCGCTGTGGATAACACCGAGAACATGCTCACCAGCGCCGATTTGCAGTTCAACCCGATTGTCACGGCGGAGAGCAGCACGCCGCTGGTGCAGGGCAACATCTGGACGTTCATGGAGAGCCAAGACCGCGATTTGCGCCGTCAGGCATGGGAGAACTATCAGGACGGGTATCTGGCGATGAAGAATACCCTCGCCAGCAACTACATCGCCTCGGTTAAGCGCGATGTGTTCTACGCCCGTGCCCGCCGCTATCCCTCGTCGCTGGAAGCCTCGCTGTTCCGCAACAACATCCCCCGCGCTGTGTTCGATAACCTGATCGCCACCTACCGCAAGAACATCCCCACATGGCACAAATACTGGGCGATTCGCCGCAAGGCGCTGGGCGTGGAGGCGTTGAATCCCTATGACATCTGGGCGCCCATCACCCAGAAGCCGCCGGTTGTGCCGTTCAAGCAGGCCGTAGACTGGATTTGCGAGGGCTTGAGTCCGTTAGGCGCGGACTATGTGAACGCGCTGCGGCAGGGCTGCCTCGAAGACCGATGGGTGGATATTTACCCGAATCAGGGCAAGTCGTCCGGCGCGTTCTCGTATGGCGCGTATGACACCCACCCCTTCATTATGATGAGCTATGACGACAACCTCGGCGCGATGAGTACGCTCTCGCATGAACTCGGTCACTCGATGCACTCGTACCTCACGCGCAAGAACCAGCCGTATGCCTATGGCAACTACACGCTGTTCGTGGCGGAAGTCGCGTCGAATTTCAATCAGGCCATGACCCGCGCCAACCTGTTCCGCACCCAGAGCGACCCGGCCTTCCAGATCGGCCTGATCGAAGAAGCCATGAGCAACCTGCACCGCTACTTCTTCATTATGCCCACGCTGGCGCGTTTTGAGACGGACGTGCATGAGCGCGTGGAACGCGGGCAGGGGGTGACTGCCGCCGATTTGAACGGGCTGATGGCCGATCTGTTCAGCGAAGGTTACGGCAGCGAAATGGTGGTTGACCGTGATCGTGTGGGCATCACATGGTCGCAGTTCGGGCATCTGTACAGCAACTTCTATGTGTACCAGTATGCCACCGGCATCAGCGCCGCCCACGCGCTGGCAGGCCGCATCCTCGACGGCGTGCCGAATGCCGCTGCCGATTACGTGCGCTTCCTCAGCGCGGGCAGTTCGCTCTATCCGGTGGACGCGCTCAAGGTGGCCGGCGTGGATATGGCGACGCCTGAAGCCGTCGAACGCACTTTCGCGGTGCTGGCGGAATACGTCGAACGGCTGGATAAGCTGACCGGCGGCTAACGGCACACCCGCACACAACACCCGCAGCGGGGCATGAGCCGTCATGCCCCGTTTTGTTGCATCCACCACGCCGGAGTGGACTCATCCGCTTGTGCTACAATCGCGGCGCATACACACACACCGTACCGCTGCAAACCGCTGAAAGTGAATCAACCGATGTCTTCTGAAACGTCAACTTCGCGGGTGGCTGGCAATTCCGCGTTCCATATTCCGGCATGGCTGCTGGTCGTTATTGCAATCATTGTGGTGCAGGTGGGCGCTGCTGCCGCCAAAGGGCTGTTCGAGAGCATCGGGCCAACTGGCGTGGTGTTCCTGCGCACGCTCATCGGGGCGCTGCTGCTGTCGCTGGTGTTTCGCCCCGCACTGACCGGCTACACCCGCCGCGAGTGGGCGTGGCTCATCGGCTACGGCGCGGCGATTGCCTTCAACATGCTCACCTTCTACTGGGCGATTGTGTATGTGCCGCTAGGGATTACAGTGGCGATTGCCTTCGCTGGCCCGCTGGTGGTGGCGGTACTGGGGTCACGCAAGCTGATTGACCTGCTGTGGGTGATTCTGGCCGGTGGGGGGATCATTTTGCTCTCGCCCATCAGCAACGTCACCATTCCCCCGATTGGCATGGCGCTGGCGATCTGGTGCGCGATCATGTGGGGGGTGTATATCGTTTTTACCGGGCGCATCAGCAAATCGTTTAAAGGCAGTTCGCCGCTGGCGATTTCAATGGGCGTCGCGGCACTCATCACGCTGCCCTTCGGCATCTCCGGCGCGGTGAATGTGGTGAGCGATTGGCGGCTGATCGGGCTGGCGCTGGTGGTGGCGCTGCTCTCGTCGGCCATTCCCTTCGCGCTGGAATTTCGCGCCATGAAAGTGCTGCACACGCGCACACTCGGCTTGCTGGTGGCGCTGGAACCGGTGGCGGCGGCGCTCACTGGCTTGCTGCTGCTAGGGGAGGCCATCGGCCTGAAAGAGGCCATCGGCATCGGCCTTGTGACGATTGCGGCGATTGCCACCGCCCGCGAAAGCCACTGACCCCATCCGCATCACAATAATTCATTAAGCCTATATAAACCCAAAACATGACATTGATCCTTGAGATTTCGTGATATTCGTAAATTTTTTATGAATTTCCTTGCTATAGCGTAAAGATTGCTCTACACTGTAGTTGTAATTTGTGGTGTGTCAATGCTTGATGAGGGGTGCAGTCATGATTAACCGTCCTGATTCAGATACTGCCGTCATCCCTGTAGAACTACAGGCTGCTCGGGGTAAATTGGTCACGCTTCACGAGGCTTTACAGCCCCGCGTCCGCAATCACAACTTGGATTTGCACCCCCGTGCGCAGAAGTCGGCGCTGGTGTGTACTGAATCCGCCGCTAGTTTGAGCGCCAAAGGGGCGATCACGCTGACCTACCTGCGTTCCCGCGAACAGGCCGCCGCCATCGAACGGCTGATGGGCAAAGACCGCGTGACGGTGACGGGCAGCGTCGAAATGCACCGCCATCCGGTCATTGAGTTGCGCTGGACGCCGCAAGCCTTCGCCATCGAGCTGATTGTCTCGCCCTATGCGTGGTGGGATCAGCAAAATCTGGTCGGCAAGCTGGAACTGGAACAGCACCGCAGTCAGTTTCGCCGCATTCTGAGTACCTTCGAGCCGGACTACCGCTTCGGCTTCTGGAGTGGCGTGAACTTGGACGAGATGCACTTGACGATGCACCAGCTTTTGCAGGGGCGCGTGCTGGACGAGTGGATCAACACGTTCGCAGATGGGCAGGACTGGCTGCGCGTGGGCAAGTGGTTCGACGCGCAAGACCCGATCCTCGAAACGCACCATTTCACTGCGGCGGCCTTCGATGCGATTAAATCCCTGAACACGCTCTATGAATTCATCCTGTGGACAAGCAACAATAACTTCCATTCGTTTTACGAAAAACGCCAGCGCGGTCAGCAGCGCGATCTCAACTAACTTGAATTAACAAAAATCCCCCGTTCAAACGTGAACGGGGGATTTTATTTGTCGTGAGTTCGTCCAGCCTTAGAACGGGAAGCGATCATCATCGGGCGGGACGGGCGGCTGACCGCCGGGCGGGGTGCGTTCCGGGTCGCGGCGCACCGCCCGCAGCGAACCGGTGGTCTGGCGCGGGTCTGCCATCACGGTCGGCAGCGAACCGGTGGTGCGGCGCGGGTCAACCGGCGCGGGGGACGGACGGAAGGCCAGCAGGTACACAATCGCGCCGAGGAAGGCCATCCCTGCGATGACCACTAGCATCCCTAGCGCCGATACTGCCACGCGCACGATTTGATTGCGATCAAGCAGGTTGAGACCTGTAGCCGGCGTGGGCGTGGGTACGGCAGGCCGTTGAGCGCCAAACTCCACCACCGTCGGAATGCTACTCGCGCTGATGGTGGTGGTGATGGTGCCGGGGGTGGTCGCCTTCAATTCGGTGGCAGTGATGCCGAGCGAATATTGTCCAGCAGGCAGGTTTTGAAAGCAAACCACGCCTTCCGCAGCCGTCGGCGATTGATCCAGCAGGGCGCTGGCGATGGTTATATTCTGTGCGTCCAACAGGTTCACGCTGATTCCACCGGCCAGCAGCGGTTCGCCTTCATCCACAACACCGTTGGCGTTGCGGTCTTCAAAAGCACGCACGCATAATTGTCCATCCGATTGAGCATGGACGACCGCAAAAACGCTCATCCACAACAGCGCGATCAGGATCACCCGGCGCATAATGCCATCCTTCATCCTCTGGCTGAGGGCGCTTCTGCGCCTTCATACGGTTACAACAACGCGCCCGCATGGGGCGCAGGTTTGCATCTTAACGGCGGCGCACCAGAAAGGCCACGCCCACTCCGCCGACCAGCACCACCACCGCCAGCCCGAACACCAGCAGCCCACTCATGGAAAGGATTTGATTGGTGATGGACGGTGCTGCAACCGGCGCAACCGGCGTGACTTCGGCAGCCGCACCTGCTTCCGGCGCAGGCAGCGCGGGTGGCTGTACGCCCTGTGCCGCGCCAAAAGTGATGTCAATCTTCGCGCCGGGGTTCAAGCGCAGCCGCAGTTGATCGGGCGTGGTCAGGCCGTAGCCCTGCGGCGCACCCGCCGAGGCCACATAATCGCCCGCCGCCAGCGAGTCGAAGCATTTCGGCTTCGCAGCGCCGTCGCTGACATACTCGCCCACCGCCTCGCCGCCCAGCAGCAAGCGCACCGCGCCGCCCGCCAGCGAGCCTTCGCCCTGCTCTTGCAACCGATTCTGGTCGGCATCTTCAAAGAAGATCACGCACACCGTCGCCGTCTGTGCCAGCGGGTCAATCGCGCTGGCTGCGTCTGCCACTTCCACTGGCGCGGTGGGCAAACTGTTGGGCTGCGGGGGCGGGAGTTCAGCCGGAACAGCCGTCGCCGGCAGGGGTTCAGTCGTGGGCTGTGCCGCTGCGTCGGCTGGCGTGGGCTGTGCGGGAGTCTCGGCGGTAGGCTCCACCGGTGCAGTCGTCGGTTGCACCGCTTGCGCGGCAGCATCTTCCGTCGCTGGTGGGGCCGCTGCCGCGTCCGTTGTGGGCTGCACGGCAGATGCCGCGTCAGTCGTCGGTTGCGCGGCGGCATCGGCACTGGTCGGGGCGGCGGTGGGCTGGTTGCCAATCCCCCCCGGCGAGGCCGCCTTGATCGTCAATTTCTGCCCGACATAGATCAAACGCGGGTCAGTAATCTTGTTCAGTTCGAGGATGGCGCTGCGCCCCACGCCGTAAGCATAGGCGATGCTGTCAATCGTATCGCCCGCCTGCACGGTATGGACGATTGAGCCGTCGCCTTGCGCGTTTTGCGGCACGACGAACGCCACCACTGGCGGCACAGTCGGGACGGGCGTGGCGGGCGTTGCGCCAGCCGCAGCGCCACCCGTGCCGCCGCCGCCGAGGAAGGCTTTATCCCAGTAGGTGCGGTTCAAACGGGCTTTGCTGCTCTGCGTGGAATACAGGAACACGGTGACAGACGTGCCGGTAGCGGTGGCGCTCACGCTCTGCTCCAACCACTGGTCATGCGGTTGTACATAGCCTGACCACACAATATCGGCATCGTTCGGGTCGGTGCCGCCGTTGGGGTCAATGCCGATGCGCGTCTTAGAACCGGACTCGACGGCAGAACCGCAGCTGGTGGCCGGTTCGATGAAATTACAGGCTTTGACCTGTGACGAAGCCCGTGCTTGCACATTGCTGCCGACCTGAACGTTGCCCACCTGCTGCAAGATGGCTACGGTGCAGGTGGCATAGGCGCACTCGACAAACTGGGCGCGGTTGCCATCCAGCACATTCGGGATGGGGCCGGGGTGCGGGAACATCACCACTTCGTTCGGGTTGTTGGTATAGGCATCAATTTGCGCCGCGATCCAGTAGTTCCAGCCCTGCGCCACATAGATTGGTTTGTCACCGCCCCGGCGTTGAGCATAGGTTGAACCCGACTCATCGAGACTGGGGTTCACCAGCAAGTTGACATCCTGTGCGACTACGCTCACCACACCGAGGACACAGCACAGCAGCAGCGCCACTAGGCGCAAGCCCGATTTACGCATTCCACACTCCAAACTGCATAGAGGTACAGCGAAGTGCCGCCCTCCATGTTCCAAATAGAACAGGCGGGGCGATTATAACATGGTGAAAAAGGCAGTCAACAGCCCCGGCCTGTGCGCAGGGAAAACGGCGGTCAATTGCTCAGTCCTGTGCGCTGGCCGCCCACTGGCATAGCGTCCCGCCGCCTGCCGCCAGCCATGCGTCCAGCGTGGGGCTGCTGGCCGCGCCGGAACGCGCATCCGTGTAGATTCCGCTGCCCCAACGGATGTACCGCTGCGTTTCGGCAGGCCACGCGCTCTGTGCGTTGCTCACCACGCCGGGGCCGCCGTTGTAGCAGGCCAGCGCCAGCCCTGCGTCCCCGCCGGTGTAGTTCATGCACCACTTCAGGAAGTCCACGCCGCGCCGCGCATTGGTGTCGGCATCCAGCATGTCCTCGTCTGCGCTGAAGTGAAAGGGCATCACCTGAAATAGGCCCTGCGCCCCCGCGCTGCTGCTGATGGTGGGGTGGCCGCAGGATTCAATCTGCATCACGGTTGCCACCAGATTCGGGTCGAGATCCGCTGCTGTCGCCCAGCGGTCAATATCCGCCGACCAGTGGCGCACTTCCGGCGTGAACAGCGGGGCTATCTCTGCCGGAGTCAGCCATACCGCCAGCGTGTTCCGCAGGATGTTCAGCCCGCCACCCAACCAGTGCGGCACGGTGATGAGCAGCGCCGCCGCCAGCATCAACCACGCTGGCAGGTGCGGGCGCAGCCAGCGAAATCGGGCGCGTTTGGGCGGACGGACGGGGGCGGCGGGTAGGCGAGGACGGGTTTTGATCGCCATCGGTTGCGAAACCTCCAGTCATCAGTGGATACATTTTATCATAGAACATATTTTCTATTTTTCAAGCCGCAGTTGGGATTGCATGTTCCGGGTTCGCTCGCCCGTCCACTATAATCGTGCGGAGTCAACCGGATAAGCGAACAAGCAGGACGTTTCCCGATGCTTCCCGAAACCCGCCGCGCCCTGAATGCCATCAACCATGCTTTCTATGTGACTACGGCTGATGAGTTTGACCAGACACGCGGCAGCGCGTGGGCAGGCTGGGAACGGTTGCTGCCGCATCTGCCGCCGCACCGCCCCCTGCGCGTGCTGGATGTGGGCTGCGGCAACGGGCGTTTCGGGGTCTTTTTGCACGAACGGTTGCACGCGCCGCTGATTTATCACGGTCAGGACAGCAGCCCCGCCTTGCTGGGACGCGCTCGCGCCGCGCTGACAGGCCGGCCTGATCTGGCGTTGCAACTGGAACAGCGCGACATTGTGGAACAACCGCTGGACGCAGGCGCGTATGATGTGGTCGGCCTGTTCGGGGTGCTGCATCACATCCCCGGCGCGGCGGAACGCTTGGCGCTGGTGCGAACGCTGGCGGAACGGGTGACGCCGGACGGCTTGCTGATCTTCGCCACATGGCGCTTTGTCGAAAATGACCGCTTGCGGGCGCGGATCGTCGCATGGCCGCCTGACCTCGCCGGACAGGTGGACACAGGCGATTACCTGCTGGACTGGCGGCGCGGGACAACCGCCCTGCGCTACTGCCACGCCGTAGATGATGCCGAACAGGAGTCGCTGGTACGCGCCAGCGCATTGACCGAAATTGAACGTTACCGCGCTGACGGGCAGGACAGCCGTTTGAACGCCTATAGCGTGCTGCGCCGTGCCCCCTGAAATCCGGTTGCGAATACCTGTTCCCTGTCCGGCGCACATGGTAGAATGCGGTTTAGATGATAAGCAGCAGCGGTGGGGGAAGCGTTGCCGATTCTCAAAGCCGGTCAACTGGATATTATCAGCCACAGCGCCGAACAAAGCGGACGGTTGGGTGTGCGTCTGGGGGCGCTTCTGCGCGCTGGCGATGTCATCTGCCTATCTGGAAATATGGGCGCGGGCAAAACCATCTTCGCTGCGGGGATCGGGCGCGGTTGGGGCGCCAAACACCCGCTGACCAGCCCGACCTTTAACCTCGTCCATGACCATACCCGTGTCACCGATAAGCAGCATTTGTACCATCTGGACTGCTACCGCTTTGAAAAGGTGGATGATGCCGAAGCCATTGGCTTTGACGACATTCTGGCGGGCAGCGGCGCGGTCATTATCGAATGGCCGGAACAGATCGCCCCGTTGATTCCCATCGAACGCCTGTGGATCGAAATCCGTGTGCTGGATGCCACCCGCCGCAGCTTCAGTCTGGATGCGGTGGGCAAGCGCAGTGAAGACCTGCTCATCCAATTCCGCGAATCCACTTTCGGCGCCTAACCTGCGTCTGACCAACGGCACATTCCTTTTTGTCGGGCAGTTGCGGTAAGATCGTGTTTTACAAATCGCGGTTTCGTTGTACAGTGCCTTCATGGACTGTCGAACGCTAGATTAGACCAGAAAGGGAGTTCCCCCCATGAGGAAATGGTTTTTACTGCTGTTCACGGCGCTCATCCTCACGGTGGGCGTGGGCATGGCTCGCGCCGAGTCGACGGTGCAGTTGTTCATCGTCATCTGCGACAATCAGGCTGTTGTGAATTTCAACGGCAGCATGGATGCCGGTTATGACCTGTTCTATCAGGTGTTTGCTGGCCCCGGCGGGACGGGCGCGGCGCTGACCAATGTCCGCCGCATTACGGTGGATGGCACTTACGCCGTCAGCGAAGTGGTTCCGTACATCAATAGCCAGACGATGACCATGGGCGCGACCGGCAGCGCACGGGTCACAATTGCCACCGAAAGCAGCGGCGGGACGGGCGGCACACCTTACACGGCTGATGACATCAACGACGGGTGCAACAACCCCACCAATGCCACCGTCAGCAGCACCGATACCGGCGCGAGTGGCAGTTCCGCCACCACGACGACAAACGGCTCCAACATTCGTTCGCCCTTCGGCGGGTTCATCAATCCGGCGCAGGCCGCCGCCACGCCGGTTCCGCTGGTCGTCATCGGCGCTCGTCCGCTGCCGGCCAACCTTCAGCGTTCCAGCACCCCCGGCGTGATCTTTGCCGAGTGCGACCAGTATCTCCCCGGCGCGGATCCCGGCATACTGTATGACAACGACAACATCACTATTTTCTGGTCGTGGTATGCCCGCACCCCGCAGCAGGTGGAAGACTATATGGCACAGGCCATTCACGAAGTCAGCCTGAACAATGCCCCGCTGGAAGGGGTGCAGGTGAGCGCCATCACCCGCCCCGGCAACCGCAGTTACTATGTGTTTTACATGGCGACTCTGGGCAACCTTTCACCGGGCGGCTATGGTGTGCAATTCAAACTGTCGTTCAAGCAGCAAATCAGCGACGGCTATTCCACCTATGGCCCCGATGGCGAAACCGAGACGGTGAGCAGCACTTGCACCTTCCGGGTGGAAAAGAACCCGAACGGCAGCCCGGTTTCCTACAACGGCATGTACAGCATCCGTTGAGTTTGCACATGAGGCGGGGCGCGGCGCAGGTCGCGCCCCTTTTACGAGTGGAAAAACCCGCTTGACTATCGAGCGTTTGGCAGAAGAAGCCGCAGCCGTCGCAGGTGTCACCCTCACGCCGGTTCAGATCGCACAGTTTCAAACCTATGCACAAGAACTGGTCGCGTGGAATGCGCACACCAACCTGACGGCCATCACCGATCCCGAAGGGGTGCGGGTGCGCCATTTTCTAGATTCGCTCACGATTGCGCGGGTTTCGTCCTTGCGCCCGAACCTGCGCGTGATTGATGTGGGAACGGGCGCGGGGTTTCCCGGCTTGCCGCTGAAGATTGCTTTCCCTGACATTCGCCTGACCCTGCTGGAAGCCACCGGCAAAAAAGTCGCTTTCCTTCAGCATGTGATTGACACACTCGGTTTGCAGGGGGTGGAAGCCGTCCATGCCCGCGCCGAGGAAGCCGGACACGCGCCCACGCGCCGCGCCAGTTATGATTTGGTGCTGGCGCGGGCTGTTGCTCGTTTGCCTGCGCTGGTCGAATACCTGCTGCCATTGGCGAAAGTGGGCGGGCGCTGTGTGGCGATGAAAGGCGATACCGCCGCCGCCGAAGCCGCCGATGCCCGCCGCGCTCTGCTGCTGCTGGGCGGTCAACTGGAACGGATCGAATCCATCACGCTCCCCGGCGTGACCGAAGCGCACAATCTGGTGGTCATCGCTAAGACCGCGCGCACCCCGTCCGCCTATCCCCGTCAGCCGGGAACCCCTAGCAAAAACCCCCTGTTGTGACGCGGGGGATGCCGCAGAACGTGCGCGGCAAACGAATCATTTGTTGGGGCGTAGGGAATCCGCCGGACTGTGATCGAAAAACACGCAGAATCCCGCATACCACATTGGACTGATATGGTACAATGTCCTAATGGTGGATGTGCATCCGCTGGTTGATTCAAGTCCTTCCTCGCCGCAGCACCAGCAGCCCGATAGGGTGCGGCATGCGCACAAATCGGGAACCGTTGGTTAGTTCTGGAATGCCACTCATGTTGAACCCCTCTAAACTTGCGATTTCACTGGATCGTGATGGTGAAGAACCGATCTACCGTCAGCTGATTCGCCATGTGCGTACTCAGATTGAAAGTGGCAGTTTGCCACCCGGCACACGGTTGCCGGCCAGCCGCGATTTGGCGCAGCAGCTGAACATCAGCCGCATCAGCGTGGTGAATGCCTATGCGGAACTACGCGCCGAAGGGTTTTTGAGCGCCCATGCCGGACGCGGCACCTTCATCGCCGGGGAAGCCAACCCGTCCAACCCGCCGACCAGCATCGGAGCTTCCTCCAATGGCAACGCCGCCGCCTCGCACAACGCGCCGGAAGCGCCCACCACGCCCGACCGTTCAATCCGTGAGATGATTCGCATGTCGCGCAAGCCGGGGATCATCAGCTTCGCGCAGGGGTCGCCCCCGAACGACTTCTTCCCCATGCAGCAGGTACGCGATGCGTTCAATACGGTGATGGATCGGGACGGGTCGAAGGCACTGGGTTACGAGATGACCGAAGGTTTCGCGCCGCTGCGGGCTGCGGTGCGGGATTATGTCAGCGCCCTCGGCATTCTGTGTCATCCCGATCAAATTCTGGTGACGGGCGGCACTCAGCAGGCGCTTGATCTGGTGGTGCAGGCGCTACTCTCCGAAGGGGATATGCTGCTGACCGAGAACCCGACCTACCTCGGCATGATTGACATCGCTCGCGCCCGCCGCGTGCAGATTCACGGGATTGATGTGGACGAGGACGGAATCCGGCTGGATATGCTGGAAAATTATGTCCTCGACAACCGCCCCAAACTGGTTTACGTCATGCCCACGTTCCAGAATCCCTCCGGCGTGGTGATGCCGCTGCACCGCCGCCGCCAGTTGTTGAACCTTGCGAACGATTATCAAATACCGATTCTGGAAGATGGCGTGTACCACGAACTGCGCTTTGAAGGCGAGGCGTTGCCGCCGCTGAAGGCGCTGGACGAAACCGGCATTGTGATCCATGCCAGCGGGTTTACCAAGATGATGGTTCCCGGCCTGCGCATCGGCTATCTGATCTCCGACAACCGCCACTATGAACGGCTGGTGCGCGTGAAGCAGGCGGCAGATATTTCCACCCCCAGCCTGAACCAGCGTGCTATGCACCTGATGCTGGAACGCGGGATGTTGTCGCAGCAGTTGGAGCGCAACAACCGCGAACTGCGCCGCCGCCGCGATGTCGCGCTGGCTGCCGCTGCCCGATATTTGCCCCCCGGCACACGCTGGAACATTCCGCAGGGAGGGCTGTACCTGTGGATACAATTCCCGAAGAATGGCCCTTCGGCTGCCGAGGTGTATATCACCGCCGTCCACATGGGCGCGGCCTATGCCATCGGTTCGCTGTTTTATCCCAACGGCGGGGGCAGTCACCGGGTACGCATCAATTTCGCGCAGCAGAAACCGGCTGAAATTGAGGACGGCCTCCGGCGCATCGGGCGGGCATGGCGCGAAGTGTCCTGCGAGTACGATGATATGGAGCGTTCGCCCCTGTTGTAGCGCCCTCACCCCGTCCCTCCTCTCCCAACCGCCGAGTACGGCTAGGAGAGGGGCGGAAGAGTCCCCACCCCTAGCCCCTACCCCATACAGGGTGAGGGGAAAAAGAGGATTCGGGCGTGTGTCTTCCCCCCTTTTTTCATGTATGGGGAAAGGAAATGGGGGATAGGGGACTCTTACACCTTTCGCCCTGACAGCGTGTAGAACAGGCTCTAGCGGTTTGACATGCAACAATCCATAGACAACGACCTCCCTGTAATTGTGATTGGTGGCGGGCTGGCTGGTCTGACCGCTGCTGCGCATTTGATCGAACGCGGCGTTCCCACGCTGTTGATGGATGCGGATCGCCTGTGGCCGGGCGGACGGCTGTCCGGCGGCGACCCCGACTCGTTTGAACAGGCCGGGCGGGTGTGGCACTTCCCTAGCGAACATGGTGTACATGGGGTGTGGGGCGGCTATGGCAACCTGCGCGCCACACTGGAACGCTTCACGACCACCCGTTTGCAGCCTTCGACGGGCGAAGAATGGATTAACCGCTGGGGGCGGCAGGTGCGCGTGGTGGAGGCCGGTCAACTGGTGCGCGGCGGCTGGATTCCCGCGCCGTTTCACTATCTCAGCCTGCTGTTTCGCCCCGGTTTCTGGCGAGCCATCACCCCCTTAGATTTTTTGTCCCTCCCCGGCTTTTTGTTCAGCGTGTTGTGGACGCTCGGACTCGACCCACTGCGCGAAGAAGTCGCGCTGGACGGCCTGATGCTGAACGACTATTTTCGCGGCTGGACGCCTAACTTACGCGCCACGTTTGAAGGACTCGCCATTAACCTGCTGGCCGCCCCGCGTGAGGACATCACGCTCACCGGCACGATTGCCGCGCTGCGTTTTTACACCATGCTGCGCCGTGACTCGTGGGCGATGCACTTCTTCCCGTCCAACGCGCACGACTGCGTGATTCAGCCGCTGCTGGATCGCATCCGCGAGGGCGGCGGGCTGACGCTGCTGGGTGCAGAGGCGCAACGCCTCGAACGTATGCCGGATGGGGGCTGGCGGGTGGTGGCGGAAGATTCCACACGCGGCGGACGGCGTTCGGCAGAGGCGGCGCAGATCATCCTCGCCACCCATGCCCCCGGTGCGGAACGGCTACTGCTGGATAGCCCGGACACGGCGCAGGCGGCAGGGGCGATTCGCTTCCCCGGTGCAGTACGAAATGCGACGGTGCGCCTGTGGTTTTCGGCAGCGCCGCGCCCCGGCACCGCTGGCGGTATGTTCACGGGCGATTTTTTGCCGGACAACTTTTTCTGGTTGCATCGCTTGTTCGATGAATTCCGCGAATGGCACAGCGCCACCGGCGGCAGCGCGATTGAAATGCACCTGTATGCCAATGATGACCTGCTGGAGAATCAGTCGGATAACGTGCTGCTCATTCGCTGCATGGACGAGGTACAGCGGGCGTTCCCGGAAGTGCGCGGACACTTCCTACACGGGTCGGTGCGCCGCAACAGCCGTGTGCAAACCCGTTTTCGCGTCCCAACGGCGGACTGCCTGCATCTGCATACGCCGTGGGACAATGTGCTGGCCTGTGGCGATTGGATCGCTTACGACTCGCCGTCCTTCTGGATGGAACGGTCATGTACGACAGCCCTTGCCGCCGCCAATGAAATCCTCATCACACGCGGACTCGAACCGTACCCGATCTATCAGCCGCCGCCGCCCGAACTGTTGGCACGGGGGCTGCAAGTGCTGGCGCGGGGCTTCCGCAAGACCATCGGGCGGGCGCTGCTTAAGAGTGCGCGGGCGCTGCGGCGGCGTTAGCCTGTCGTGCCAGCAACCAGCGGTCATGTAGTCCCCAGAAGGCCACCCAGCCGAACGCGAAGCCATACAGCGCCAGATAGGGTGCCAGCGCCGGACTCATCCGCAGCGCCACCCCCATCCCCCACAGAGCATAGGCCGAGAGGGCGATTTCTACCCACATATTCGGATCGCTGCGCAGGGCGTAGCGGCTGTTCTGCCATGTGCTGCCGAACTTGGGCGTGCGCTGAAATTCGCCGCCCTGTCCCATCAGGCCGCTGACCACCGCCCGCGTATTGCTCCACGCGATTCCTGTCCCTAGCGCCAGCAGCACCGGAAAGGCCAGCATCCGGCGTGACCAGTTTGCATACAGGGTGTGCTGGCTGACCAGATACACCAGCGGCGGCCCCAGACCTGCCAATCCGAGCAGCCCTAGCGGCATGTGCTGGAGCGTGTGCGTGAGCAGCAGCGGCGGGGTGAGCAGCAGTAGGAGCAGCATCAGCGGGTGCGGGAAATACTGGCACAGGTGTAGCGTTGCCATCACGCGCTGCGCCAGCGAAAACTTCGATTTCCACAGCGGCGGCAGGATGTACCCCAAGCACTGGGTACTGCCTTTCGCCCACCGCGCCTGCTGTTGCTTGTAAGCGGCGATTTGCGGCGGCAGTTCACCCGGCACCACCACATCTTTCAGATACAGGAAGCGCCAGCCGGCCAGCTGCGCCCGATAGCTCAAATCAAGGTCTTCGGTCAGTGTGGCATCCCGCCACCCGCCCGCATCGCGGATGGTTTGCGCCCGCCACACCCCGCCCGACCCGTTGAAGGTCATCAGCCAACCAACGCGGCTGCGGGCCGTTTGCTCGACCACGAAATGCCCGTCCAGCGCCAGCGTTTGCCCTAGCGTCAGCCAGTTGTTAAAGGGATTCAGATGCCCCCAACGGGTTTGTACCATCCCCAATCCGGGGTCAGCCGCCAGATGCGGCACTGTGCAACGCAGAAAATCCGGCGCGGGGACAAAATCGGCATCCAGAATGAAGACCAGTTCGGCGGTGGTTCGTTCCAGCGCATAGGCCAGCGCCCCGGCTTTGTAGCCGCTGCGTTCGGTGCGCTGGATGTGCTGAATGTCGAGGCCGCTATCGCGCAGCCGCGCCACCACTGTCGCGGCTAAATCACTGGTGTCGTCCGTCGAGTCGTCCAGAAGTTGCACGCTCAGGCGGTCACGCGGGTAATCCAACGCAGCAACGGCTGTAAGCAGGCGTTCCACCACATGAAGCTCGTTGTAAATGGGGAGCTGAACGACCACTGTCGGCCACTCGGTTACAGCCGGTATGGGCAGCGCCCGCCGTCCGTAGCGCAGGTATTCTAGCAGCAGCAGCAATGCACTGAGGGCATAAATCGTAAGCAGCAGGGCGCTGACTACGTATAGAACGGCAAAAATTGAAATGATGTTCATGGAATAAAGTCTAACGATCATGACGAATGCTGACAAGGGGCATCATGCGGATACCCTCACTGCAATTCGTTGAGAACGGAGTCACAGTGAGGGTGCGGTAAGGCTATTTGGGGCAGCCACCCTCATCCCCGGCCCTTCTCCCTCATGGCGAAGGGGTGTAAGGCAAGCAGATACACCTCGTGCCATGTCCCTACTGTATTTCTCCCCTCTCCTAGCTGTACTCAGCAGTTGGGAGAGGGGTTGGGGGTGAGGGCGAACGGAGTCACAGTGAGGGTGCGGTAAGGTTATTTGGGCGGGGGAACAACGCCGATGGTCAGCAGGATGTTGGCGTAAATGCGCTGCTCACCTGTCGCAATGACGAGGGCGCATTCCGGGTCTTTCGCCAGATCGTAGAAGGCGAATCGCCCGCATTTCTTCAGTTCTGTTCCCGGCAGGCAGCGCCGGAACTCGGCGAAAATGGGCGGTTCGTCCCCTTCGGGAGCCATCACATCTGCCGACTCCACCGGAATGTACGACGCCAGCACTTCCAGCACTTCGACGGCGTTCAGCTTGCCGGGGGCGAAGTTGAGATAGACGCGCTTGGCGGCGGGGTTGGCGCGGGTGCTGAACGGGTAATTGCCATCGGCGATCAACACTTTGCCGCCGTGACCGGAGCAGGCCAGCGCCTCCAGAATTTCAGGATGAAGCAAACGAGTGGTCAACATAAGAACCTTCTTTCGTTCATCTTTTGGTCAAAAATCAGGGCGGATAAGCCCCGTTTATCACACAGGATTCGGGAGTGGGGAGGGTGGGGGCATGAACCCCCTGACCCTCCCCAACGGTTTCTTAGAGTTTCACATCTCCGCACAGATGGACTTCGATGCCCAGTGCCGCCAGCATGGACGCTTTGGCCGCCAGCGCCTTGTCCGCCGATTCTGCCGAGTCGCCGTAGAACACGTTCAGGTGGTTGGCCTTGTGCCGCGCCATCATCTGATCGCGGCTGACCCCGTGCAGGACGGCGTGCATGATCGGCCATTGCGGCGAGGTCGCCTGCCAGCGGCGTTCGGTTTCGGCCTTCGGCAGTTCCACCACCGTAGCGCGTCCCAGATCGGCATGGAGTTTGCCGTCCATCACGAACACGCGGCTCCACACGATTTCGCCCGGTTTGCTGATTCCCTTAAGCGTGCCGCCGCCCAGTCGGAAGTACATGGCGGCCTGCCGTTCGCTGGTCGCGCCCGCGTAGCCGCCGATGAAGTGCGAGGCGGGGGCTGCGCCGGAGATTAGGAACACCCATACAAAATCATCCACGCCCTTGCCCTTGTAATGCTGACCGTAGCGCAGATCGTGGAGCGTGGTGGCCGGGTCTAAGCCCATCGCCACGCACACGCGGTTGGTGATGAGTGCATCCACCGCCGCGCCTTCGTCCACCTCGTTGAAATGCGGGATGGCCTGCCCTGCGAACAATTCTTTGCGCGAACCGGGCAGTGTGACCGGCGGGCGCTCGACATTGTTCAGCAGCCCTTCGACCAGATCGGAAGCCGGCGCCATGTCCTTCAAGCCCTGCTGGTACTGGATGCCGATGGCGGAACAGCCGAAGTCGTGGGCGATACGCACCGCCGCGATATACATCTTCATCTGGTCGTGAATTTGCGCGTCGGTCAGTTCGGTGGCCTCGTCCTTGCCGGTGATGAACTTCAGGCCGCGTTCTTCCAGCCATTTGCGGACGCGCTTGGCTTCGGCATCGCTGACCGTGCGCATGGCAGCCACCAGCGCCGACTGGCTGAGGCGCTCTTTGTAGATGCCCAACGGGTTCATCAGTTCGTCATCAATGATGGCGTTGTACATGCCCATGCAGCCTTCATCGAAAATGCCGAGGATGGCCTTCTCGTGCTGAAGCTGTACGGCCAATGCCTGCCCCAGTTCGGCTTCGGCGGCGGGCAGCAGCAGCGGGTTCAGGTCGCGCACATGGCTGGTGTTTTGAACCACTGTGCCGGTCTTGATCCACTGACGGATGCCTTCCATGAAGAACTTGTCGGTAAAATCTTCGCTCCACAGGCTGCTGTACTTCACGCCCATCTTGGTCAGCGAACCGTTCAGGTTCAACATGCCCACCAGCCCCGGCCACTGACCGCTCCAATTGGCGACGGTCAGAATGGGGCCGCGATGGTCGCGCAGGCCGGCCAGCACATGATGGCTGTACTGCCAGACCGATTCAGCCACAATCAGGCGGGCGTTGGGATGGATATTCTTGAACACATCCATGCCCATGCGCTGATTCCAGATGAACCCGTGTTTGAGTTCGGGGTCATAGGCGTGACCGCGTTTGACGGTGATGCCTTCCTTCTGGAACGCGGCAGCGATGCGCTTTTCCATATCTTCCTGCGCCGTCCAGCACACCTGATTGGCGGATAGACGCAGATCGCCGTTGGCGATGAGGATGGCCTCGTTCGGGGCAGGGGCAGGCAGTTCCTTTAACTTGGGCAGACGGTATGCACTCATTACAAAAGCTCCTTAAAACCACTTATAACGGTAGCGCCGTCGGGCGCACCATGCCGTAACAGTCTTATGTTTTGAATTATAGCGCGTCTTGCGTAGCGCGTGGCTTGTGATTGGGGCAGATGGCGCGGGTGATGGCGTGAAAAGGGGCGTGGTCGGGGACGCCTGACGGGTGGGTACATCCGTTAGGCGTCCGTTCTTTTTGCTCTTAGCTGGCGAAGAAGCCGATGTCTAGGAAGCAGAAACGTTCCGCGCCATAAGGAACCATGCCGTGATCTTTGAAGATGAACACACGCGGGTCGTGGCGCTTCAGCTTTTTCTTCAGGCCGTTCCACTGGGATTTGGTCGGCTCGGTCTGACCGGGGGACAGCGTGAAATAGGCCGGGTTGAACACGGCGCGGTAGTGACCATCCTCATAGGCGTGGACTTCGCGCAGGTGCGTGACCTCGCCTTTCGAGTCGTGCGAGAGGACGCGCCGCAGCAGGCTTTCGACTTGTTCCTGTGGGAGCGTTTTGAAATCCGGTAGGTTTTTGGGGGGCAGGGGTTTCATGGGCATGGGCATGGGCTGGCGCTTCCGGCAAATGGGCGAAGGAATGCCTCCATCGTACAGCGCAGACAGCCCAAACGCAACGGCGCTGTCGGGCAGCAAATCAAGAACCCATCCTGAAGGCGTCCGAAACCGTGCTATAGTAGGGACGATTGCCAGACATGATGGGAGCGAGAGTGGAATGGAAAGTATTTTAGGGCTGCTGGGCGTGGCTGTGCTGGTGTTTACCAACGGCTTTTTCGTGGCAGCCGAGTTTGCGTTGGTGGGGGCACGCCGCACCCGAATCACGCAGTTGGCCGCCGAAGGTAGCGCATCTGCGAAAGTGGCTGAACGGGCGCTTGAACAGCTTGACAGCTATATCGCCGCGACTCAGCTGGGAATTACCCTTGCCAGCCTCGCGCTAGGCTGGATCGGCGAACCGGCCATCGCGCACCTGTTTGAGCCGGTTTTTAGCCTGCTGTTACCCGAATCCATGCGCGAAACCGTGCTGCATACTGCGTCCATCGCGCTCGCCTTTGCGCTGGTCACGCTGCTGCACATCGTCATGGGCGAACTCGTCCCCAAGTCTATTGCGCTTCAACGACCGGAGGCGACTACGCTGGTGGTGGTACGTCCGGTGACGTGGTTTCTCATCCTGTTTCGCCCCATCATCCGGTTGATGAACGGCATCGGCAACCGCATTGTGCGTATGTTAGGGTTTAATCTCGCCAACGAACACTCCGCCGTGCATTCCCCCGAAGAACTGGAAATGCTGGTGCGCTCCAGCCGGGAAGCCGGCTATTTGCAGGAGAGCGAAGAAACCCTGCTGCGCCGCGCCTTCGACTTCAGCGATATACAGGTGCAGGAAGTGATGCAGCCGCGTGTGGAAGTGGACGCGATTGATGCCGATGCGCTTTTAGGCGAAATGCTCACCATCGTCGCCTCGCATCATCATTCACGTTACCCCGTCTACCGCGAAACCATTGATAACGTGGTGGGGCTGTTGATGACCAAAGACCTGCTGGACAGGGTGATCGCCAAGCCGGATATGCTGGCGCACCGCGAAGCCGCCTGCGATTTGACCGACATCCTGCGTAAGCCCTTGTTCGTGCCGGAATCGTTGAGCGTAGACCGCTTGCTACGACGGATGCAGGAGAGCAAAACCCATCTGGCGGTGGTGCTGGATGAATATGGCGGCATGGCAGGTGTGGCGACGATGGAAGATGTCATCGAACTGCTGGTCGGCGATGTGCGGGATGAATTTGACACCGACAGCGACCCCGCAGCGTTGTCGGCTGGCGGGGACAGTCTGGTGGACGGGCTGACCAGCCTCACCGAAGTGGCAGATCGTTTTGGCGAACTGAGCGAGGAAGCCGAGTCCACCACGTTAGGCGGTTACGTGGCTGAACAACTCAACCGTATTCCTGCGGTGGGCGACAGCGTTCGCTATGGGGAATACGAGGTGCATGTGGAAGCAATGGACGGAATGCGCGTGGTGCGGGTGCGCTTCGTGCGGGTGCGGCCTGCTGGATCGGCTGATCCGGCTTTGTGAGGGTGCTATGACGCGATTGATTCTGGTGCGATTGTTCGCACTGACTCTGCTGCTGGTCATCTCCGCCTGTGCCGATAGCGATTCGCAACGGCTATCGCCCACCCCGCAGCGGGTGCTTGCGACGGCTACACCGCCGTCCACCGAAACCCCTGTTCCACCTACCGCCACCCCCAGCGGGGCATTACTTGTGCAGGTCTGGTGGCCAGATTCGCTGGCACCATTGGGGGACGAGGATACGGCGCGATTGCTGTCCGAATCGGTGGATACGTTTGTGTCCAATCAGACGCAAGTGCGGGTTGAAATCCGGCTGAAACGGGCGGCTAATCCGGGCGGCATTTTGCAGATTTTGCAAAGTGCCAGCACCGTTGCCCCCGGCGCACTGCCGGATTTGACGCTCATGCGTCGCGATGATCTGCTGGTGGCGGCGCGCAGCGGGTTGATCCAACCTTTCCCGGAGGGCAGCACGCCCCAGAGCGATTTGTTCAGCGCGGGAATATCACTGGCGGCGTTCGACAATGTAACCTACGGCCTGCCGTTCATGCTCGAAGTGGATCATATCGCTTACCGCACTGTGACGCTGGTGGGTAACTTTAGCAACTTCGAGGCGGTGCTGACCGATCAGCAGGGGTTCACCTTTCCGGCGGGGGGCAGCGGCGGCGCACGCGGAATGCTGCTGGCGCAGTACCTGTCGGCAGGCGGCAGCAGCACCGACTTGAGTACCAAGCAGCTGAATATCGCGGCGTTGACGCAGGTGTATGACTTTTACGCACGCGGCGTCACGGCTGGCCTGTTTGATGCGTCCCTGCTGGGGTTCACGCAGACGGGCGATTATTTGAAGCTGTTGACCGATGGCGATGTGAACGCGGCGCTGGTGACATCCAGCGATTATCTAGCAGTGAGCAGCATCGGCTTGGGCGCTGCCGCCTTCCCGCTGGCTGCGGGTGATCCGATCAGTGCGGTAGACGGCTGGCTGTGGGTGATGATTACCGCCGATCATGCGCGGCAGGCGGCGGCGCTGCGCTTCGTGGATTGGATGGCGAACCCGGTGCGTATGAGTGCTTACAGCGCGGCGGCGGGGATGCTACCGGCGCGGCGCGGGGCGCTCCAACTGTGGTCAGCGACCCCGTACCGCGCTCTTGTAGACGGACTGTTGATGAATGGATTTGTGTTGCCCACCGACGAACGCAGCGACGCCTGCTTACGCGCCATCGAAGCCGGCTTGACTGCCGTGCTTTCCGGGCAGCGTACCGCGCAGCAAGCCGCGCAGGACGCTGCCGCCAGCGTCTAATGGGCGGGGGCGGTTAGGCTATGTGCGCGAGTAGCGTGGTGTCCACTTCGACATTCACCAGCCCGAAGGCCAGAATGCGCACCGGGATGCTGTTCACAAGCGGAATCTTTGTGAACCACCCGGCCATCTTGCGCCCGATTTTGCTGCCGAAGCTGTTCTTGGCGGTGCGCTTGCTGGCATTCTGGATGGACGCTTGAAAATTCTGCGTGATCTTGATGTCCCACTCCACTTTGCGCTGCACCTGCGCCAGTTGTTCGATGCTCACTGCGCCTTGCTTCAACGGCGCGATCAGCATATTGGCGGCCACCACCGCATCGCGGATGGCGAGGTTGATGCCCACACCGCCTACCGGCGACATGATGTGCGCCGAGTCCCCGATCAGCAGCAGACCGTCGCGGTACCACTGTACCGCCCGCTTCAAGTCTACCGGCAGATAGGCCACATCCGACCATTCGAGTTTTTCGAGCCGGTCGCCAAATTCCGGCACCAGATTGCGCATTTGAGCGCGGAATACCGAGATGTCCTGTGCGCGTAGGGCTTTGTAGTCCCCCTTGATGATGGTCACGCCCGCTTGCCAGTCGCGTTCGTAGGGACGGCGGAACATGAACAGCGAATTGGTCGCGTCCTGCCGCGTCACAAGGTCTTCTTTCGGATCAAGGTCATCCTGCATGGGAATACGCATCCACAGGATGTCATCCGGTTGGTTGGTCAGGGTGAGGGTTTCGATGTTCGCCAGCTTGCGGACGGCGGAATTGCGCCCATCGGCGGCAATGGTGAGCGTGGCGCGGAGGGTGCGCAATGAGCCAGTTGCATCGCGGTATTCCACGCCCTGAATCGCGCCGTTTTCCTCGATCAGGCCACTCACACGGGAGCGCATTTCGAGCGTGAAGTTGGGGTACTGTTGTGCCTGTTCTACCATGAAGTTCAGGAACAACGACTGCGATAGGATCATCACATACGGGTATTTGCTGCGCAGCATACTGTAGCTAATCATGTAGGGGATCGCGCCGGAACCGCGCAGGGTGTTGACCGTGCCGTGCGGCAGTTCCATGATCTTGCTGATTAACCCCAGTTCTTCCAGCAAACCGAGCGCCAGCGGATTCAGCGTGTCGCCACGAAACTCGCGGTTGAAGTCCGATTGTGCTTCCAGCAGATGCACGCGCAGGCCAGCCCGTGCCGCCATATAAGCGAAGAACACCCCGCCCGGCCCACCGCCTACCACTGCCACATCCACCTGAGTTTCGTTTTGCCCGGTCATGAGTCACCAATCCTTAATAATCATTACGTAACCTAGCAGTAATGATAGGCACGGCGCGTAAGTGATGGATAAGTTGAGACTGAGAAACCCATCAGACCGCAGGTTGACCTTTACAGGGGTCTAGGGCGGTCTTGTGCGGTCGTGATGAGCCGCGCATGAGGAGATTGCATGGCGCGGGTCAGCCGGGGTAAAGCTGCCTCATGTATTCCACCGACTGCTTGAGTATCTCCCGCAGGACGTTCAGATCAATATCCGCCAGTTTGTTTATATACAGGCAGGATTTGGCGGTTTTACAGCGCCCCAGTTGGCTCAGAAGCGATTCGTAGCGTTCCACATACGCCACCACATAGATCGTGAGGTTTTGTTTGCGCGGGGAAAAACCAGCAAGGAACGAATCGCCTTCGCGTCCGCTGGCATAGCGGTAATGGTATTTGCCGAAGCCCACCTGCGCATCGCCCCACATGACCGCTGGTTCGCCGGTGATGTCGTGCATCAGCGCCAGCAGCGTAAAGCAATCTTTCCGCCGGGTTTCGTCCGCGAGGCTGTTGAGAAACGCTTCTACGCTCATTGAGGTTGGTTGGGTCTTGTTCTCGGATGCCATTATTCCCACTCCCTTTGTACCGGATACCCTATAGGATAGCACAAGTGTTCTTGTGCGCAACTAGCGGGGGTGAGGTTGGGGATATTCCATAAAAAGAGCCGCCTGATAGCGGCGGCTCTTTTTCATCATAGACCGGACAGAGGGGGCTTACTGGTGGTAGATGATGACCAGTCGCGGCGCGATGCCCACGCCCCCATCGAAGGAACCGATGAACTTCCGCGCCCATGCGTTCGTGCCGGTGTTGCGCAGCACGAAGGCCATGCTGTTGCCGCTTTGCCAGCCGGCTTGGCTAATGATTTCTTGAACCACCGGTGCCATTTCGCTGAAGCTGTACCACACCCCATTGCTCCAGCCGGTATCGGTGATATGGCTGATGCGGCTGATGGTAAGCGGTTGCTGCGACGGCGGCAGCGCGAGGAAGGATTGGCTGTTCACGGCTTTGACACCCGCAATCTGGACATTGATGGTGATCCACTGACCGCTTGCCGAGTAGAACTGGAGATAGGCCGAGACAATCGTGGCTCCCGACGGCACCGGCACGCTGTTGAAACGGAAGCCGGTATAGCTGGCGGATGGCACTGAGGCCGACCCGATCCAGAGGGTACTGCCGTCCGGGTTCAGGTTAGCGCCTTCTTCGTTGACATCGCCATCACTCGCCACAATGCCGATGACGATCTGGCTGTTGCCGGGTGTCGCGGTGGGCGGGATGGGCGTGTTGGTCGGCGGCAGCGGCGTGTTGGTCGCCGTTGGCGGGACGGGCGTATTGGTCGGCGGCAGCGGTGTATTGGTCGCAGTCGGCGGCAACGGCGTGTTGGTCATTGTCGGCGGCAGCGGTGTATTGGTCGCAGTCGGCGGCAGTGGCGTGTTGGTCGGCGGCAGCGGCGTGTTGGTCGCAGTCGGCGGCAGCGGCGTATTGGTCGCAGTCGGCGGTAGCGGCGTATTGGTCACGGTCGGCGGGACGGGCGTGTTGGTCGGTGTAGGCGTTGGCCCCGACAGGTAGGTGATGACGAGGCGCGGTGCGCGGGTCGGGTCGCCGTCATAGGCATAGATGAACTTCCGCGCCCATGAGCCGCTGGTGCCTCTCAGAACGATAGACAGGGCATTCCCACTCGTCCAACCGGAACGATTGACGACTTCTTGAACCACCGCTGCCATCTCATTATAGGTGTACCATGTACCGGCCACCCACTGCATATCCGAGGTGTGGTTGATGCGGGCGGTGGTCAAAGTCCGTTGCGAGGGCTTGCTCAGGCTGGTGAAGGCCGCGCTGTTGTCTGCTGCATCCCCGGCGATCTGCAATCCATAGGTCAACCACTGGGTCGCAGCGGCGTTGAATTCCAGATGTGCCGAGGTGATGATCGAACCGCGTGGGATGGTGATTCCCCGGAAGCGCAGGCCGGTGTAGCCAGCAGCGGCGATGTTTCCTGTCCCCACCCACAGGGCGCTGTTGGTATCGTCAAAATTGGCGTTGTCCTCGTTCACATCATCCGCCGAGGTGTTGATCTGGATGGTGAGCGTGGTCGTGCCAGAGCTATTGGGTGTGCTGGTCGCCAGTGGTGTGCTGGAAGGCACTAACGTAGGAATGTTGGTTGCGGTGGGGGGAACAGGCGTATTGGTTGCAGTCGGCGGAATCGGCGTCTGCGTGGGGCCGGTCGCCGTTGCGGTGGGCGCAACCGAAGTGTTGTAGTTCACCACGAAACTGCGGCTGCCGGACGGCACGTTGACGAAAGCCATGCTCTGACCCTTGATCGTCTGCAAGCTGTAGGCTGCCGACGAACCGTTGACGGTGACGCCTGTGAGCGAACCACCGGCATACGATGCGGGCAGCATCACCGTCAGGTTAATGCCGGAAGTGGCGGTGCTGTTCAGGTTGAAGGTTAGTGTGCCGTTGCTGCCATTCCAGCTAATGTTCTGGAGGTTCGCGCCGCTGCGGGTTTGCGTATACGTCAACCAGCGGTCGGCGTTCCACATCGGGACACCCTGCGACGCGGCATAGGCCAGCGTGCCATCCACCCAGCCGGATGTTGTGTTGATGTAGTCCACATGGAACTGGGTCATCAGGGCGGCGTAGTTCCCGTTCTGGCTGGCGTTAATCATCTGCTGCGACACGGCTACCGCGCCCGCTGTCGAGAGGTTTTCCAGTGTGTCGGCGTTCCCCGCGCCACTGACCAGATGTTCATCCACCAGTTCGGTGAGTTGCTGGTAGTAGGGCAGAACCGCGCCGCTACTGGTGATGAACTTCATGGGCAAACCGCTGCCGGTGATGTAGCCGTGCGGCCATGTGCCATCACTTTTCTTGATCCACGAACCCCAGTTGTAGAAGTTCGTGTCCAGCCCCATACCGTTGTTGATAGCGATCTGGGCGGCATCCGTCCAGCCCTGCCACGCGACCTGATGGTGGCGCACGCTGGCGGAAGAACCGCTGGTCAGGCCACTCATGCCCCACCATGTTTCCGAAGCCGTGTAGCCTTCGGTTAAATTGGTGATGTTGTACGGTTGGTAGGTGTCCGGGCGATACCAGTAGGGGTGAATGCCAAATTCATGCCCCTGCGAACGCCAGACCTGTACCATCGTGTCATCAACCTGCCCGATGGTCAGATAGAAAGAAATCTTCGCGCCGTAGCTGTTGGCGATGTTAATGAGGGTGGTGTACCACGACATCGGGTTGGCATGGGCATCGCTGGTGCTGATGAGCATGGTGCGGGCGCTGTCCGGGAAGTACCACAGCTGCGGCAGCGGTGTAACTTCTGCCAGCGCCTGCCGCACCAAACGGCTGAACAGCCGCATTTGCTCATCGGCCTGCGGCA
>CAIPFY010000169.1 GCA_903864435.1 uncultured Chloroflexota bacterium
GCGCCGTGTGCCGAGGTTGTTCAGTACATAGTAATCGGTGGCGTACTGGTTGGACTGCGCCTGTTCCAGCGCCGGATAGTCCGTCCACACTTGACGCGGCGGCGGGCTGCTGAGGTCACGCAAGGCGCGGTAGCCGTAGCGTCCATCGTCTAACGTGGGATCGAGCAGCGCGTTCGCCAGCACCCAGTCCGCGAACAGGCTGTCCACGCCGTCCTGTCCCCGTTGCCGCAGGGTGTGGTCGAAGGCCGCCAGCCCGATGTGCGGGTCGGCACTGAGGGCGCGTAAGGCATCGTCCCCGTAGCGTTCGGTGAAGTAATCCACGAACAAGAGCGCCGCGCCATAGTTGGGCGCACGCGAACCGTCCTCGTTCCACGAATTGAGCTGGGTTTGCGGGTTGCCGAAAAAGGAATAGGCGAAGCCCTGTGTTCCAAACAGGCGCAGTTCGGTATAGGTCGAAAGCCCCTCGTTCAGCCACAACGCCTCGTTGGGCTGAATGTTATAGCGAATCATGTGCTGGAACTCGTGGGCGATCACGCTTTCGATGTAGGGGGTATCCACATCATCACCGTTCAGCGCGTCCGCATTAAAGTAGAACATCTCGCGCTCGTTGCTGCCGGGTTGCACCGCACGGGGCTGGCTGTTGCGGCTGCTGAAATAGGCCGCCACGTTGTTGCCTAAGCCGCTGGCAAACAGGCCATGCACACGCGGGTCGCCATCAATGCCGGGGTTGGCTTCCTCGCCCCACAGCGCCCGCACCGGCTCATAAATGCGCTGGTCGAAGCCCTGCGCTAACCGCCGTAGGCTATCCTCGTCCAGTGCGAGGCCGTCCTGCACCCACAAGTAGATGTGGTCGCCAATCACGCGCAGGGTGGCCTGCACCTCGTATTCCACTTCCTCGCTGGTGTTGCTGGCTTTGAACACGGCCTGATCGCCCACATGCAGCGCCGGGGCACTGGTCGGCGGGGGCGGCAAATCGCGTAGGCCGCGATAATCCCGCGCCATCTGCACCTCGTCCAGCGGGGGCGGAATGGTTTCATCCAGCGCGGTGCGCGTGGGGTACGGGTCGGCAGGCTGCGCGGCGGCAGACACGGCGAACAAACACGCACAGCACAACAGAGCGAACGCTATCCGGCGCATACCCATCTCCTGAAAATGCCCTCACTCCCGTCCCCTCTCCCAACCGCTGAGTACAGCTAGGAGAGGGGAGAAAGGCGGCATAGGAACACAACACACTTGCTTTATACCCTTCGCCCTGATGCGCAGCGGAAGGGATAGGGATGAGGGTGATTGCCCCATCTCACTCCCACTCGAATACCGTCGGCCAAATCACCCGTCCGGGGGGACGCTGCCCCGCCAGCAGTTGGGCATGGTACTCATCAAACGCGCCGGACGCAAGCGGACAGGCCATCGCCGCATCCCATGTTTGCTGCACCGGTTCGCCAAACACCGACGCGGAAGCCGAACGCACATGCAGCGGCAGGTACAGCGTCCGCCCGCCTACCGCCAGCGCCCCGGCTACGCGCCGCGCCGCCTGTGCGTCCCGCGCCAGAAACATGCGCGGTTTGGTCGGTTCGCGCAGGGCGGTGCGCGTGTAGCCAATGATTTCGCCCGCCAGTATATGCACCCGCGACTCGATAGCCGTGTTGATCGAAAGCCAGTCCAGCAGGAACGCGCCGGGGCGAATGGCGAAATCCACCGCGCTCTCCTCGCGCTCCCACAGCGCCATCAGCACGGGTAGATCGGCCTCACGCGGGGGGCGGCTGGTGATGCCATCCGGCGCGGGCAACCCGGCGGCAGCTACGGTGATGACGGGCGGGCCGTAGACATGCTGCACATAGCCGAAACGCGGGTAATAAGTGGGATGCCCCACGAGAAAGCTCAGGCTGTACCCCTTGCGGCGGGCGATGGCGTGGCCTTCCTGCACCAGCGTCGCGCCCAACCCCTGCCCCTGCGCCGAAGGGTCAACCGCGACCGGCGCGAGCAGCACGGCGTTCAGGTCGGCATCGAGCATCCGCAGCGTGAGGGGCGTGAACATAATGTGACCGAGAACGCGCCCATCGCGTTCCGCCACCAGCGACAGATCGGGGTCGAAGCCGGGGCGCTGGCGCAGGCAGGCCACCAGCAGCGACTCGTCCAGTCGTTCGCCAAAAGCGCGGACGTTAATCAGACCGACATCGCCATAATCGGCGGGGGTTTCGGGGCGAATGATGAGGGTCATACGGGTTTCTGTCCTCAAGGTGCATTGACGCACTGGTATAGGTCAGGTTCTACTGTTTCTAACCGTTGGCACGAGTCAACATACTCTAACGCATAATCCCACTGCTGGGTGCAGGTATCGAATGAGCTTATCCTGTAGCCTTCTATGCGAGTAGGCGAAATCAAGTTGGTTTCATCCATCATACTCGGATATGTAGTCATATAAACGCCGCGTGACGGATGCGTGGTCTGCACGCCGTTTTCATCCGCCACGCCCGCTTGCAAGCTGACCGATGATAGAAATCCGCCAACGCGATTCCAGCTATGGCTGATGTCGAGTAGTCCGCGCCGATCCAGCGCATCTATTACTATATGATTATCAAGAACCGAGACGCGAACCTGTTCCGGGACAATCTCTTGTGTTTCACCAGCATAGCGATCAAGACACCCCGCCGTCGTATACATCCCTCTGATCTGATACAACCCTGATTGTGGGAACAAATCGCTGTCATCCAGTTCACCGGTATCCATCGGTTCGGGCAACGGCACATATTCCGGCAGCAACCCTAACGGAATCATGTCTAATCCAGCGGTTCCTAGCGGCACAAGACTGCTCATCCTGCGTAAAATTATGCCGTCCGGATTCAGCGGCACCACGAACTGCGTCCCCGCTTTCACCAGCGCATATCGTTCGGCAGGAGCAACTTCGACAGTTCCAGCCAGAACGCGCACCAGCAGGGGGCCTCCCGGCGGCGCTTGTACATTCATGGTACCGTCAATCAAGAAGTACATACCGTTTAGCCGCAGTTCTTGGGGGCTGGCGTTGTTGTCACTGTGGATAAGAATTCCTGAAGGCGCATCACTGCACGGCGATGAGGCTACACTGGTTTGAACGACTAAATTACGCATCGCACCTGCAATTTGCTTTTGCCAGATCGGCACTGATGTATTGGGTTTGTCCTCTTTATAACCGTTAAGCAAGTAGTCGGAATCGCTCACAGGGAGTGCGTTGATATCTCCATCAATCCGCAGCGACTCTCCCCATACCCATCCCTTATACGGAATCCCCGTATCCACATAAAACCACAACCCATCGGTACTGCGTCCCAGTACAAGCCCCTGTTCACCTTTGCGCAAACTGCCAACAACCACGCCATTCAAATCTGGATTGGAACGTTTGTTGACATTGGTGAGAGTTGTAAAAACGGCGATCACTGGAGTGATGGTAGGCAGCGGGGTAGGCGTAGGCAGTACAGAAGGCGCAGTCGCTTGCACACGCACTGAGCCGTAGACCACCAGTGTGAGACCTTGGTTGTTGATCGTGCCCCCAAGGTTGGGATGCAGTTTCATCACGGCTGTGCCATAAGAGGGATTTCCCACGATCAATTCTTGCAAGTTGGCAACACTGGCACGATCACCGGCCTCCCGTAGACCGAGATCAGACGCGCCCGGCCATGAAACCGTCTGCACCGAACCGCCACCCAAACAGATCTGGTTATCGCCAACAATTTCAGGACATGAATCCAGCGTACTTTGAAATGACTCCGCCATCTGCTGCATACAGGTTGCATCCTGCGCGGCCAGCGGCGCAGCAGCGATCACCAGTACAAGGCATACCAGAGCGACGAACACGCGCATAAAACACCTCGTCCTACAACGGGGGTGATAAGGGGTGTATCCGCCGGGAGAGCATGA
>CAIPFY010000170.1 GCA_903864435.1 uncultured Chloroflexota bacterium
CAATCCGAGTTTGAGTCCGTCGGTTGCACAAACTACCAACGCTGAGATGCTTCAGATTGCGGGGCTTCACCCCAGCGTGGGTGCGCCGTCAATCGTGCCGGCCAGCCAGCCGATCACGCCGTCCGCCGTTTGCACCTGCCACCAGCGGTAGCCTTCGGCCTCCACCGGCCCCGCCAGAATCGCCACATACTCGCCCGTCGCCAGCGGAGTCCGCGCGATGGCGCTCCCTGTCCCCGGCGCGGCACGTAGGTTGAGCTGCAACACCAGCACCCGCAGTTGCTGCCCCGGCAGGTATTCGCTACCGGCGATCACGCCTTCCGGCAGCGCGAAGGTCGGCGCAGGTGTTTCCACCACGCCCACCGGCGCAATCGGCACCAGCGGCTGACCTTCTGGCGGCGCACCATTCACCCAGTTGACCGGATGCCCCGGCGCGACCTGTCCGGTAATCTCGGTCACAGCACCGGCGCGGTTGGCGATGAACTGCCGCCCGTTGGCCTGCACGAACACCGCATCCCCCGCCGGACTCCACTCCACCCGTTCGGGGAAGCTGTCGCCAATCGGGGCGGTCAGCGCATTGCCAAACGCATCGTACAGCGCCAGCGGTTGTGCGGGGCCGCCGTCACCGCCCGGTGCGCCTAGCGCCAGAATCGCGCCGTCCACCGCCTGCCGCCCGAAGCCCATCCACAGCCCGACTGCCCGTGCATCCAGCACCACATTCTGAAACACCCCGTCGCGCCCGATCCAGCCCACGAACACATGCCCATCCGTCGAACGCCCGCTGACGAGGATGCGCCCGCCATCCAGCGACCACGCGCCGTACTCGTAGCGATACACCGGCGGGCGGGTGTCGCGGAAATGCTCATCCTGCGTCAACGGCAGCACGATCAATCCGGCGCGGCCTTCTTCCGGCAGATTCACGCGCACCAGCAACGCATCCGAAGCGGGCGACCATTCCAGCCCGACGCTTTGCCAGAAGTTGGGATCGAACGGGTTGAGGACGATGCCGCAACCGGGCGGGCAATCCACCAACAACTGCACCGGCGCGGTGGCTCCCGGCTGGAACACCCACACGCCATCCTTCGGTTGCTTGCCGCCCGCCACGATGAAGGCCAGCCATTGACCATCCGGCGACCAGCGTGCCGCCGACACATAGGCATCGTTCTCCTCGCGGTTGAGCGCGAAGAATTGCGAGAAGGGCGACACATCGGGACGACTCGCGCCGCTGCCGTTCACGCCGGTGATATACAGGTTGCCGCTGGTATCCGTCGTCACATACTCGTTCGGGTTGACCGGATTGCGCTCGAACAACGTGGTAGCGATGTCCGGCAGCAGTGTGAATCCGGTCACGCTGCCATCGGCATTCAGGGCGAACGACAGCGAGGCAGGAACGCCCACGAACGGGTATAACGTGGGCGGCGCTTGAAAGACTAGCGTAGGCGGTGCGGCGATGATCGGCGAAAGAGTCACCCGCAAGGCCACCGTCGGTTGCGGTATGGGGGTAGTGATCGTGATGGACGGCGCTTGCGGCGTGGTTTCAACTGGAACGGCGGTGATGATCCCTAGATCGGCTATCGTCGCCTGCGCGGTGATGAACGTGGGCGTAACATCCAGCGTGGGCGGCAGCGTCGGCGTGATGATCGTGATAGATGGCGCTTGCGTGGCGATCACCGGCGCGGGGGTAGGCGTATAGAACAACGCCAACTCATCCGCCGTTAGCGTGCGCGTGGCGCTCGGAGCCGGACGCGGGGTGCTGCTGGTCGTCGCGGTCACGGTAGACGTATGGCTCGGAGTCGGGCTGGCGGAAGGTGTCACGGTCGGGGTCGCCGTTGCGGTGAACGTGGCTGTAGGAATGATTGGCAGCGGCGTGACGCTCGGCGGAATCGGGGTCAGTGTGGGCGGGACAGGTGTCGCCGTCGGGCGCGGCGTATTCGTCATTGTCGCAGTGGGCGTGTGAGTTGCAGTGGCGCTCGGCGGGACGGGTGTCGCTGTCGGGCGTGGTGTGTGTGTGGCGGTGGGCGTTTGGGATGGCGTCACGGTCAGCGTAGGGACGCGGCGTGGGGTGTTGGTAGCGGTCGGTGTAGGTGATGGCGTGGCGGTCAGCGTGGGAACGCGGCTCGGCGTGTTGGTCGCTGTCGGCGTGTGCGATGGCGTGCTGGTGGCGGTGAGTGTATGCGATGGTGTAACCGTAGCCGTCAGCGTGGGAACGCGGCTCGCTGTTGTGGTCACGGTAGGCGTATGGGACGCTGTAACCGTAGCCGTCAGCGTGGGAACGCGGCTCGGCGTGTTGGTCGCTGTCGGCGTGTGCGATGCCGTGCTGGTGGCGGTGAGTGTATGCGATGGTGTAACCGTAGCCGTCAGCGTGGGCAGCAGCGCCAGACGAGTCGGTTGCGACGTGGCGCTGGCGGTCACTTGCGGAACGGCGGTGGGTGTGCGCGTGGGTGCAACAGTGGGCGTAGGCGCTGGCACCGATAGATTGCAGCCCGTCAGAATGACCGCTGTCAGGATGTAGAAGATGCGACGCAGCATCGTCCGTCCCCGCCTGTTTATGGAATGAATCTATTATAGGAAGTGCGGCAAAGCAGCGCGAACAGTCTTGGTCTGCGCTTGGCCTCCGCATCCCCTGTGCGGTTGGGTTATCGCTTATCGCAAGCCCGTCCGGGGGATTGGGATTTCGCGCAGAAGGTTATCGGGTGGAGGATTGTTCAAAAGAAAATAGTAGGTGTAGTAGGGGTGTTCAAACTGTCGAAAACTTTCCGAACGCCTGTGCGCCTGTGGGATACATATCGCAAGAACGGGTTGCCGAACCCTGTTATATCCCTGCTTAATCCAAAAAAGGGTGTTCAGGTGGGATTCTCCCCTCAAAAGTTATGAACAGCCCCCTGTTCATAACTCGCGGGGTTGTCAACAATTTCGACAGTTCACCTGTTCAAAACCCGCTTGTTTGCCGGTGTATCAAGCGGCGGCGAAAGCGGCTTTCGACAATATGGGTAATGTTTTCAACAGGTTTGCACAATATGGGTAATGTTTTCGACAGGTTTTCGACAGGCGGATATGCCAAACGCCTTCTGATTTGGATGAAATTGGGTTATCTTCCCTCTTGCGCACTTGCGATAACGCTGTTTTGCCATTTTTTATCACAGGCACATTTGGGATATGTTCTTGCGTTTTAGCGTGGAATTTTCTACTCTCGTATGTGAAACCTCACCTTGCTTATCCCCTCTCCATTGCAATGGAGAGGGGAAGCTAAGCGCAGCGCAGCGGGGTGAGGTTCCCAATAATGGACTTTTTCAAAGGGGCTTTTATGAACGCTGCAACTGGTTTGATGGAGCAGATGACCCGCACCCCGATTATCCCCAACAGCCTCGCACTGTGGGGTTTGGGGCAGATGGGGCTGGCGATCAAAGGGCCGGACGGCCTGCTGGTGATTGACCCCTGCCTGACCGATGTGGTGCGCGAACGCTTTGGCGACTTCTGGGTGCGTGGCTACCCACCCCCCATGCAACCGGGCGACCTGAAGGGCGTGACTTACCTCATGGCCTCGCACGAGCATCTCGACCATTTTGACCCGACCACCCTCGGCCCGGCGGCGGCGGCCTCGCCAGCTGCCCGCATGGTTGCGCCCGGTTGGTGTGCCGATCTGCTGCCGGAAGCCGGAATCAGCGCGGATCGCTTCCTCGTGCCGCCTGCACTCCAACCGATTACCTTGCCGGGGACGAGCGCCCGCCTGACGGCTGTCCCCGCCGCGCACTACGACCTGATCCATGACGAGCAGAAAGGCCACCGCTGGTTGGGTTATATCATCGAGTGGAACGGCGTCACCGTGTACCATGCCGGCGACACCATCATCTATAAGGGCTATATGGAGATGATGCGCGGCTTGCCTACGCCGGATGTGGCGCTCATCCCTGCCAACGGGCGCGACTGGTACCGCGAAGTGGACATCGGCGCGACGGGCAACCTGATGCCGGAAGAAGCCGCTTATCTGGCGCGGGAACTGGGTTGGGGGATGGTCATCCTCGGACACAACGACCTGTATCCCAACAACGCGATTCCGATGGCGAATCTGGCCGGCGCGATGGAGCGTTACGCCCCGCGCCAACGCTATAAGATTATGCAACCGGGCGAACTGGTATACGTGGTCAAATGAACCCGCAGCGCATCGTCCTGATTCTGCCGTGCTGCATCGGTGATGTGGTGCTGGCAACCGCCACGCTGAAGGCGCTGCGGCGGCGCTTCCCGTCCGCGCATCTCACATGGGCAGTGGGCACATGGTCGAAAAGTGTGCTGGAAGGCCACCCGCTGCTGGATGCCCTGTGGGATACGGGCGCGGCGGCGCTCCCTGTGAAAAGTGCCGCCGGATTCGTGCGCTTTGTGCGCGGCCTGCGTCAGGGGCGCTACGATCTGGCGGTGTCGCTGGTGCGTTCGCCGCTGATGAGCGCGGCAGTGTGGCTGGCGGGCATCCCTCAACGTGCCGGACTGGACAGCGGCGGGCGCGGTTTCGGCTACAACCTGTGCGTGCCGGTTGATCCCCTACAGCCGCGCCACGAGGCCGAGATTTATCTGGATGTTGCGCGGGCGCTGGGTGCGGATACTGCCGACTGCTATGCGACCCTTCCGGTGCAAGATGCGGCGCGGACAGCGGTGGCTGCGCAGCTGGCGCAAGCGGGCGTACAGCCGCCGTATATCGTGCTGCATCCGGGCGGCGGGCAAAACCCCGGCATGA
>CAIPFY010000171.1 GCA_903864435.1 uncultured Chloroflexota bacterium
CCACCCGCTGCCCTCTGCTGTACTGCCTGACCCGACGCTGGCGGGGACAATCACCTTCATCGAAGGGGAAGCCCGCCGCTACGCCAAGCGATAATTAGAATCCCTCCGCCTGATAGGTGATCCCTGCGAAGCTGACCGCATCCGGCGCGAGGGCGGCGTGCGCGGCAGTATCCCCCTTGAGCACATCGAGCAGGAAGGCCGTCGTGAAATGGTTAATCAGGTCGTGGGCACGATTCATGTCCCAGACGGGATCGGAGCATGCCCAAAAAGATCCAAGCTCAACGATCCAGGGTACTTGGCTGCACGAAGTACCAAAAACCATATGATCGGCATTCTCGAATACGGCTAAGGCTTTCTTGGCGCTGCCGAGGTTGTCATACAGGTAGGTCTGGTACAGCGGCAGTTCGGAGAACTCCGCCCGATCCTTCGACCCTGCCAGCAGGAGTACCGGCACTGTCACGTCCTTGAAACTTTCAGCGCCAAATTCGACTACCTCAGGAGCCAGTGGCACGATGGCATCCACCCGCGCATCGCCCATCGGCGGCCACAAACCTTCTGGCACGGGCGATAAACCGGCTTGTTTGGCCAGTTTCCGTTCCCAGTCCCGGCATAGCGCACTCAGTGGGAGATAACCGCCAAATTCAGGTGGCAAACGGATATCGGGATACTGGTTGCACCAACTGGTCGGCCCCCGGATATCCCAGCGAGCGCCAGCGGCCATCTCTGCGGTATAAGCACCATACGAATGTCCCACCACCGCCACCTGTTCGGTATTAATCAGCCCCGCCAGTGCGCCCTCCGCGCCCGTGAGTTGATCGGCATAATCAATCTGCCATGAAACATCCTTGGGGCGGGTGTAGTGGGAGAGGTCGGTATCTACGCTGGTGGTGACAGCGGCGCTGTCGGCATATTCGATGGACATGACGACAAAGCCCTGTGAAGCGAGATGCTCGCTCAGGTAGGCCGTTATGAAACGTAAACCACGATTGCCATGCGAAAAGATCACCAGCGGATAGGGGCCGCCCGTTGCGTCCGGCAGCGCGTTTTCCAGCGCATAACCGGGAATAAGGGTTTCGTTGCCGAAAATGGTGGGCGACTGGCGATAGGTGATCGCTTCCTCTGCGCCGTCCGGGTTCAGTGCCGGATACCACACGGCAACCGTGGTCGGGTGATAATCGGTTTCGGCGGCAAATTCCATCATCCCCACCCAGTAGGGGCCGTGCAGGGCGTAGGGGGGCGCATCCGGGCGCAGGCCCACCGCGTCAGGTGTGCTGCCCTGTGCGGAAACGGCTGACAGGCTCAAAAGCACAACAACGAGAATAAAAACGGTACGTAATCGGTAACTCATCATCATTCTCCTTCACTGCTCAAAGGGGGAACGGAATGTCCCCCCTCGATCTAAGTGATATGAGGGCTAGAACCCTTCGGCCTGATAGGTGATTCCGGGGAAGCTGACCGCATCCGGCGCGAGGGCGGCGTGCGCGGCGGTGTCCCCTTTCAGCACGTCGAGCAGGAAGGCTGTCGTGAAGTGGTTAATCAGGTCGTGGGCGCGATCCATGTCCCAGACGGGATCGGAGCATTCACCGAAGAAGCCAGCTTGCACCAACCACGGTGCCATGCTGCACGCGCCGTTGTAAACGGTGTGGCCTGCATCCTGTAACATCACCTGCGATTTGCTGGCGCTGCCCAATGCGGCATACGCCCGTGTAAAGTTCGTGTCGGGAGGGCCAACTACGCCATGATCGGCACTCCCACCGATCAACAGCGCGGGGATGGTGACGGCCTTCAGGCTTTCCTCCCCGAACCAGATGCTGGTGGGTGCTAGATAAACCGCTGCATCCAACCGCGCTTCGGCCCACGACGGCCAGAGCGCGGTGGGCGTGGTCTTCAACCCTGCCAGCATGGTCATGCCGGATTCAATGGATTGGACGAGGCCGGCTTGTTCCGTACACAGATTCCCGCCCCCCAGCCCCATTGGAAGCTGACCGGTGGCCGTGTCTTGTTCGCAGGCTGACCGGAAAGAAGCGAAATCGAAGGGCGCACCGCTGGCGTTCAGCAGTGCCGTGCCACCCTGTGATACGCCAATCGCTGCGATGTGTTCAAGGTCTATCGCATCCTTGAACGCCCCGCTGCTCCCGTTCAGTTCAGTCGCAGCGTAGTCTATCTGCCACGAAATATCTTGTGTCCGTGTGTAGAAAATGGCCTCAAACGGGACTTTTCCAGCCGTCCCCAGATTATCAATGTAGTCCATTGACATCACGATCAGCCCATACGATGCGAGATGTTCCATCAAATAGGCCGATTGATACCGCCCCGCATTCATGCCATGCGCGAAGATCACCAGCGGATAAGGGGCGGCGGCGGCGTTCGGTTCCGCGTCTTGCAGCGACTTTCCGAATACCGGCAACACCCCGTAATCCGGCCAGTAGTCATGCGGGTACTGTACGCTTTCCTCTGTGCCGTCCGGGTTCAGGGCGGGGTACCACACTTGAATCTGGGTCGGGTGGGATGCCGTTTCAGCGGCGAACAAGCGCGTCCCCACCCAGTAGGGGCCGTGCAGGGCGTAGGGGGGCGCGTCCGGGCGCAGGCCGGTGGGCGCGGGTTGAGTTTGCTCCTGTGGGTGAGTGACCGATGGTGTCAGTAAAAGAACGAACGACAGAATAAGGGTGATGTACACTAGGCGGTGCAACCGACTATTCATGACACACTCCTTTTCTAACGATACTGCTTCCTGATAGAAGCCCAACCTCCTGCATCTCAATGCTTTCACGAACGAAAAACAAACAGGCATCGCCAACGCTTGCTGGCAACGCCTGTTTTGCATCAATGAGGGTATGAATGTGAGACGCTGCCGATCACAGTCGGCTATTACAAATCACATTTATATCAATGCTTCTTATTATATGCTTGTGTTTTAGATTTTGCAACCAGTTTAATCGGGGCTATGCTGGCGGGGGCGGGTACTGCACAGGCTCCGGTGGCAGATTGTTATTTTGCATATAATAAATGGCACAGGGTTGAGGATATTCCGTATGAGAACATGGTTTGCCAGTTGGAGTTTGCGGCGGCGGTTGGTGGTCATCATTCTGGCGCTGGCTATCCCGACCGTGCTGGCGGTAGCGGGCGTGGCGCTGGGTGCCAATGTCATGATCTTACAGGACGAGACGCAGGCGGCTTTCCTCAGCCAGAACCAAGCCTTCGCTAACGCGCTGGATTCGCGCTTGCAGAGCGCCGCGACAGTCGCCCGTGCGTTTGCCAACTCCCTCAGCAACCAACCGGATTCGCCGCTGTCACGGGTGTGGCAGATGGCGAACAACACCCTGTCCGAAACCGGTCAGATTATTCGCCGTGTGAATGTGTATGCGCCGCTGGATGGCGGACGGCAGGTGGTGGTGTTTAACGCGCCCATCCCGCCGGTGCGTGTGGCGACTGTGAAGCAGTACGTCAATGAGGATTTTCCTGCCGACAGCTGGTTTACGGCGGTTTTGCAAACGGGCAAGCCGCGCTGGTTTGGCCCCGAACTCGGCTTTGACCGCGCCGACGGCCTGCGCGTGATTTCGTATGCGGTGCCGTATCGCGGCGTAGGCGGGCGCTGGGTCGGCGTGGTCTGGGTTGATATTCCGGTATCGGCGCTCAATCGCTTAATGGGCGATGCGATTGATGAGGAAGACCCCCGCAGCTACAGCTTCCTCGTCACGGATGCCAACCACGTTTCCGGCGGCTTCCAATTGCCCGTGCTGCCACTTGAAGAACAGATGACGCGCCTGAGCGACTTCATGATGGAACCGCGCATGGTCGAGATGCGCGCCGAAGCCAGCGATAACGACGGTCAGTTCATCCTCGGCGCTGATCCGTTTGATATTCAGCGCGAGTCCATCACGCTCATCAACCTGCTTCCGCAGAGCGCGTGGCATCTGGTGACGGTGCTGCCTGCCAGCGTCATCCAGAATCCGTTCGCCCGCAGCCTCGCGCAGATTGCGGTGGTCACGCTGGCAGGTATGGCGCTGTTGGGCTGGATCGTGTTCCAGTTCACCACGCACGCGATTGTCACCCCGTTGAAGCGGTTGGCGATAGCCGCACAGGAAATCGGCGCGGGTGATCTGCGTTACGCCATCGCCTACCGTGAACAGCAGGATGAAGTGGGGTGGCTGGCGAACGCGATGGAGGAGATGAAGCGCAACCTCGAAGGGTCGTATGACCAGCTCTCGAACTGGAGTCACACGCTGGAACGCCGCGTGAAACAGCGCACCGAAGAACTGAACGTGGCGCGACAGGTGGCGCAGGTGCGGGCGGGCGAACTGCAAGCGGTGTACGATGCGTCGCTTTCGGTGGTGGGGGACTATCAGCTTTCGCTCATGCTGGATAACCTGACGCAGAACATCCTCAACCTGCTCAAAACCCGCTACTGCGCGGTGTGGTTGCTCACGCCGGACAAGAAGCATTTGCAACTGGTGGCCTCCACCAACCCCAACAAATCGGCTTTGAACACACTTATTCAGCCGCAAGAAGGGCTGGTGGGGACAGCCTTCCACGCCGGGGAACTGGTGCTGGTCGAAGATTATCCCAACTGGTCGCACCGGCTGGTGGGCTTTGAAGATGGCACCGTTGAACAGGCGATGGCCGCGCCGCTTCAGTTCTTCCGCAAGCCCATCGGCGCGGTGCTGGTGGGTCGCCTCGCCAGCGATGCGCCCTTCAGCGATCCTGACCAGCGGTTGCTCACCCTGTTCGCCAATCTAGTGTCGCCGGTGGTACGCAACGCGCAGCTTTACATCCAGCGCGAAGATGCCGTCCGCGAAGCCGAACGCGCCAACAGCGTCAAAACGCGCTTCCTTGCCAGTGTGACGCACGAACTGCGAACGCCCCTTAACCTGATTATCAACAACATGGACTTCATGCGAATCGGCATGTTTGGCTCCGTGACCGAGGAACAGCGCAGCCGTCTGGAACAGGCGGTGCGCAGCGCCGAGCATTTGCTGTCGCTCATCAACGATCTGCTGGATGTGAGCAAGATTGAAGCCGGGGAGATGGATCTGGTCATCCAGCCTGCCGACCTGTATCCCGTCCTCGAAGATGCGATTGACCAAACGCTGATGCTGATGGAAAGCAAAAAGAGCTACATCCTGTTCGAGCGCAACATCCCGGATGACTTGCCGATGATCCCGATGGATGCCCGCCGCGTGCGCCAGATTCTCACTAACCTGTTGAGTAACGCGGTGAAGTTCACGCCCGAAGGCATTATCCGCTTGGCTGTCGAAGTGGTAGCGCCTACGCTTTCCGCCAACGGCGCGAATGGCAGTGCAGCCCATTTGCTCGAAAGCGGTTATATCGCCTTCACCGTGTCGGATACAGGCATGGGGATTTCGGCAGAGGAGATGGACAGGTTGTTCCTCGCGTTTGAACGTGCCGAACGCGCTAAACACATGGGCATCGAAGGCACGGGGCTGGGGCTGCCGATTTCGCGTTTTCTGGCGCGGGCGCACGGGGGCGATTTGCAAGTGCAGAGCGCGGTGGGGGCGGGGAGCAGCTTCCGCTTCATGCTGCCGATGCAGCCACCACGCCGCGAACGTCCGGCACAAACCATCAGCGCGGTGATCGGTGTCGAATGATTGGATATGAACGGTATGAAAGCCGGGGGGATACAATCCTCATTTACCCTGAAAAGGGAACTCCCCCGGCATAAGGAAAACTTCCTTATGCCGGGGGAGTTCAGAGCATATACGGGCGATTGTCGCCGAACCACCCGCCTTATGACCTTATGTTCATTATTGTAATGAGTTTTTTGAATTTCGAGAAGCCACTAAATCCACTTTTTTCAGGGGGTCACAAAGGGTCAACTAAACCATTTTCAAACGTATTAAAAACTATTTTGTAACAACAAGTCTTTTTTAATGGGTTTTGTTCAAGTTTTATCTAGTTATTGTATTGTATTATTTCTGAAAATCCGACACACTGTTAATATTAAAAAAAATACTCACCACAGATATAAATTTACACTCAGGATAAAATATATAACAATATCAGTAATGTGTCCGTAGGTCACTTGATCGTCAATGCTAATCTATGTTACTATAATTGCGTATTCGTAAGATGCGATTATCTTTGAAAATGTATGTCCCAAAGTAAAACACCCACGCCAGTCGCGCCGCCCAAAATCAACCTCCCTGTTCAGAGGGGGGCGATGGTTCATCGTCCGCATCTGGTCTCGCGGTTTGCGTCCCATCCGGTGACTGCGATCGTTGCGCCTGCCGGTTCTGGCAAGACGACGCTGGCACTGCAATGGGCGAATGCTTTTGACGGGGCGGTGTGCTGGTTCTCGCTGAAACCAGATGATGATGATACGCGGAGTTTCGGCCTGTTTGTCTCGCAAATGCTGCGCCTTATCATCCCCGATTTATCCGAAACGCCCGCCCTGCTGCTGACACAGGCCATAGATGGCGACTACGAGCCTTTTGTAGACGCGATTACAAGCGAACTCGCAGCGTTAGATGTGCATCTGGCGGTCATCGTGGATGAGGCGCAGGTTTTCAGCAAGCCGGTGATTATCAACGCGATGGTGCGCTTATTTCAACATATGCCGCCGCATACGCAGGTCGCTTTGGTCGGGCGTTCGCTGCACCCGCAACTGCTGGAGCAGGCGCAGGTCATCACAATGAATGACTTAGCTTTCACGGCGGACGAAACGGCCTCCATGCTTGCCCATCAGGGTGCCAATGTGCCGAGTCCAGACATTGTGAAACAGGTTTTTGCCTTCACGGAAGGCTGGGTGATAGGGGTTAAGCTGGCGGGGGTAGCCCTGCGCAGTAATCCGCCTGATTCAGAACTCATCACCGACTATTCGATAAAATACTTGATGGATGAGGTGGTGCGCCAGATTCCGTTTGAGCAAATGGATTTTATGCTGCGCACCAGCATTTGTGATCTGCTCGTTCCGGCGCTGTGTGATGTGCTGACCGAACGTAACGACAGCGCCGCCCTGTTAGAGTCGCTTATGGCGGATGGTCTGTTCATCATCCGCGTCAGCCAGAAACCGTTGGTGTATCGCTATCACAGCCTGCTTCAAGAAATGCTTCAGAAGCGGTTGCAGTCGCAGCAGTGCAGCCTTTTCCGGGAGATGCAGCGGCGGGCGGCGACGTGGTACGCCA
>CAIPFY010000172.1 GCA_903864435.1 uncultured Chloroflexota bacterium
CACTAGGGGGGTACCACCGCGCCGCGCAATAGCTCCCACAGCGGCATCTGTAGCGACTGGGAACACCCCTCCCAGCGATTCAACATACCGTTTCACCGCGTCGGCTGCGCCTTTGCGAATGCTGCGGGCAGGTATCCCATCATGAGCGCGTAATTCGACACCACTCATGCGCGTTTGTGCGCTGAACGGGATGAATTCCGCCTGCGCGTCGTTTAGTTCACGTCCACGAATACCGAATTTTTCTTTTGCCAGTACGACAACCGAGCGTCCTTCGGGCGTTTCGTCGGCCAGTGAGCTTAACTGCGCGGCATCCGCCAGTTGCACATCAGTGACTCCCTGCGCAGGAATGAAGTTAGTCGCCATGCGGTTACCCAGCGTAATTGTCCCGGTTTTATCGAGCAGGAGTACATCCACATCGCCTGCTGCTTCGACAGCCCGCCCGCTCGTGGCTAACACATTGCGCTGGATCATGCGATCCATACCACTGATTCCGATGGCGCTCAACAAACCGCCAATCGTCGTCGGGATCAGGCATACCAGCAGAGCAATCAGGACAGGGACAGTTGCGCTGGTCTGAGTGATTCCGGACTCGGCTTCGCTGTAGGCAGCAAAGGCACGAAGCGTGACCACTGCCAGTAAAAAGATGATGGTCAAACCAGAAAGCAGAATGGTGAGCGCAATTTCATTGGGCGTTTTCTGGCGTTTTGCGCCTTCCACCAGCGCGATCATGCGGTCGAGGAAAGTGCTGCCCTGTTCGGACGTGATTCGGATCACGATCCGGTCACTCAACACACGAGTTCCGCCTGTCACCGCGCTGCGATCCCCGCCACTTTCACGAATGACGGGTGCGCTTTCGCCGGTGATCGCACTTTCATCCACGCTGGCGATTCCTTCAATCACTTCGCCATCACCGGGAATTTGATCCCCGGCTTCGCACACGACCAGATTGCCGCGTTTGAGTTCGACTGCTGAAATGCGTTCTTCTTGTCCATTGATTAGGCGGCGGGCGGTCATCTGCGTGCGCGTTTTGCGCAGCGCCTCGGCCTGTGCCTTACCACGTCCTTCAGCCATTGCCTCCGCGAAGTTAGCGAACAATACGGTGAACCACAGCCACAGCGCAATTTGCACATTGAATCCCATATCACGCGAGACCCCTTCCAGTGCATCCCGCGTAATCAGGATCGTGGTGAGTATGGCTCCGACCAGCACGACGAACATAACCGGGTTTTTCACTTGCTGGCGGGGATCCAGTTTGCGAATCGCATCAATCCATGCGCGGCGAAGGATTGCCGATTCAAACATCGGCCTCGCTTTCAGTTTTGCTTCCATCGTGGACATCCTTAGAATACGCGCCCGTTCAGCGCGAGCAGTTGTTCGACAATTGGCCCCAGCGAGAGCGCAGGGAAAAACGTGAGCGCACCGACGATCAGGATCACAGCAATGAGCAGCACGATGAACAGCGGCGAATCGGTCGGGAAGGTTCCTGCCGAGACTGGAGCCACCTTCTTGCCTGCCATACTTCCGGCAATCGCCAGTACGGGCACGATCACGCCGAAACGTCCGATCCACATGGCTATCCCGATCAGCAAATTGTAGAACGGGGTATTTGCGTTCAAGCCGGCGAATGCGCTGCCATTGTTGCCCGCACTGGAGGTGAACGCATACAGGATTTCGCTGAACCCATGAGGCCCGGCATTTGCCCGGCTGCTCAGGCCGGCATCTGTGGTGACCCCCAGAGTAGTGAACAATAGGATCGCGGCACTGGGCAGCAGAATAGCCAGAATGGCCATTTTGACTTCGCCCGCTTCGACCTTCTTGCCCAGATATTCGGGTGACCGCCCGACCATCAGACCGGCAATGAACACCGTGAGGATGACAAAAATCAGCATCCCGTATAGCCCGGCGCCGACCCCGCCAAAAACCACTTCACCAAGCATAATGTTGAGCAACGCAATACCGCCCGCAATCGGGCTAAAGCTGCTCAACATGGCGTTGACCGATCCATTGGATGCCGTCGTTGTGACCGCCGCCCACAGGGTGCTGTTGGTCACCCCAAAGCGAACCTCTTTGCCTTCCAGTGGAAGCAATGCACCCACCGCCGAATGGGTGGTGTATTCCGAGATGAGCATGATGCCAAATCCTGCCACAAACAGGACGAACATGGCTGTGAAGATCGCCCAACCCTGCCGTTTGTTACCGACCATTGTTCCGTAGGTGTAGGTCAGCGCAGCGGGAATCAACAGGATTGAAAACATTTGCAGGAAGTTGCTGAACGGCGTCGGATTTTCATACGGGTGGGCACTGTTGGCGTTGAAGAA
>CAIPFY010000173.1 GCA_903864435.1 uncultured Chloroflexota bacterium
CCTCACCCCTAACCCCTGCCCCATACATGGGGAGGGAAAAAGGGGAGGGGATTCTGCGTTATGCGTCCAGCGCCGCCATGTCACTCCACGCCTCGCGCAGCACGTCGGTCAGCCGTTGGTGCAACCGCGAACGCGCCTGATAATACGGCAACCGCGCCGCGTTCGGGGTGTAGCGGTGTTCCACCCGAACCACCTGCGCGGCGGCATCCGCATAATCGCGGTACACGCCCGCGCCGATACCCGCACACATGGCCGCCCCGCGTGCGCCCATTTCGTCCCCCGTGACCACTTCCATCGGGATCTGGAGCACGTCCGCGAACATCTGCCCCCACACGCGGCTACGCGCCCCACCGCCGGTTAAGCGTGCCGCCTGCACATCCACACCGGCGCGGCGCAGCTTGTCAATATGGCTGTTGTGGGTGTACACCACTCCCTCATATACCGCCCGCAGCAGGTGATCGCGGGTGTGCCATGCGCCCATCCCGTAAAAGCCCGCCCGCGCTGCCCCGCCCACGTTGGAGCCGAACAGGAACGGATGAAAGAGGACGGTGGTTTGCGGCGTGCGTTCCACGATTTCGTTGCACACGTCATACACCGACAGGCCGCGTCGTTGGGCTTCTTCACGTTCAGGGGCGCAAAATTCGGTCACGTACCATTCCAGATTCGAGGCGGATGTCGGGCTGGCTTCCAGCAGCAGATATGCGCCGGAGTGATAGACCGAGTTCATGAACAGATCGCGGTTATCAATCACGTCGGCGGTCACAACCGAGTTGATCCCCCATGTGCCTGCCACGATGCAAGCCTGACCCGGTTCCAGCGCCCCGGCACTGAGCGCACACGCGCTGACATCAAACAAGCCGGACACCACCGGCGTGCCGGCCTGCAAGCCAGTCAACCGCGCCGCGTCCCCGGTCACGCGCCCGACAATCTGCGTGCTTTCGACCAGTTCGGGGAACGTCGGCAGCAGTTCGCTGATGCCGAAAGCCGCCAGCACGTCGTCGGCGTAGCGGTGCGTTCGCATGTCAAAAAGGGAGGTGCAGCTCATCTCCATTGGATCGCTGGTCAGCGTTCCGGTCAGGCAGTATTTGATGTAATCCTTGCACAGCAGCACATGACCGGTACGCGCCAGCGTGTCGGGTTCGTACCGCTTCAGCCATGCCAGCAGCGGCGCGACCTGCCCCGCCCATGTTTGTTGATACAGCGGATGCCAGACCCGTTCCAGAATGCCCTGCGCCTGCCATTCATCCACCAGCGCCGCCGCACGGCTGTCCACCGAAAGCATGGCGTTGCGGAACGGTTCGCCCTGCTTATCCAGCAAATACAGGCCGTTGCCATGCCCTGTGCAGCCCACCGCCGCCACCGCGTCCGGCGCGATTCCGGTTTCGGTCAGCAGGGCGCGAATGGCTTCAATCGTCGTCTGCCACACATCCGGCATCGAACGTTCCACCCATCCCGGACGGGGGTAAGTGGTGTTCACTTTGCGGGTGACGCAGGCCACCTGTGTGCCTTGTACATCGAACAGCGCGGCTTTGGAGATGGTGCCGCCGTTATCAATCCCTAGCAAATAAGAAGTCATTCTCAAAAAACCTTTATCTCAGAAAGCACAACAACTTCTATTCTAGCGTCATCTACACGCCCTGCGCGAAGCACCCGTGCGTTTTCGCCCCCTGCCATACTAGGCCGGATCGAGCTATGTTCATCATAGGGTGCTTTGCGGGATACTTGCGAACGCATCCCGTCTTCAACTTTTGAGATTCACTGATATTGACCTTGACTGACCTTGATCCTGCTGTAACTAATTGTGAACTTCTGTCCCCCTCACCACAGCGACAGTTGCCCGCTGTTCGGCTTCTCGCGCCGCAACGAGCGCGGTGTGCGCAGGCCGTTTTCGCGCAACCACGCGGCGGGCGGCCCTTCCCAGCCGAAGGTATCCAAATCCACGCGCCCTTTGCCGTCGAATAGCACCCCTTCCGCCAGCAGGCGGCGGCGCTGCTCCAGCGCGGCCTTGCTGCCCTCCGGCAGGCTGATTCCGCCCTGACTGTTGATGACGCGCTGCCACGCAATCGGCGTATCCTCGCGCCCGGAAACCGCGTTCATGGCTTTTCCCACCCACACGGGCGCGAACCGTTCGGCCTCGTCGTCGCTCACCCCCGCCGGAGTCGGCAGCATGGAGGCGATCTGCCCGTAGGTGCTGACCTGCCCCGCCGGAATTTGCTGCACGATGCGCCACACCAGCGCGTTAAAGGCTTCAGGATTCGGGGGATTCTGCATGGTCAAGCCTCCTGTTCACCGCTTGCAGGATGCGATCATTCATCAGGGTAACACACAAAAAGCAGGGATGAACTGCTTCGTCCATCCCTGCTTTAAGCTCGATAAATCACTTTCATGTGGTACTCAATGAGTTTCAGGCAGATTTGACCCGCCGCGCACTGGCGATTTCGTTCTGTTCTAGCGAACGAATTTGGGTTGGGTAAACGGATACCAGCGCAATCAATTCACCTGTCACCGTCACGAACTCCACTTCGTAGCCTTTGTGATCGGGATAAAGGTGAACAACCATTCCCATATCACCCGTTTGGAGTGCATAGTCGGGCAAATCCACCGTCAAAGCGACACGCTCAAATTCGGAGAACATACTCATACTCCTCACAAGGGATACGCGCTCACCAATCGTGGTATATCGTATCCTTCATCCACAATCCATATCACACGCACTGATGGATTACGACCATCTGGACTGTCTAATATTCCCTCAATCACGTAATGTATCCCGAATGGGGGTCGCGGTTCAATACGGGTTACTTCGTGAAGAGACGCATGATGTAACAACGCATTCGCCATAACTTCCCATTGTTCTATTGTAAAGCCGAAAGCAAGAAAGAATCGCGCTTTGCTATGACCATTTTCATTAGCAAGATTCAGCAAATAGCCCACAATTTTTGCTTTGGGAACTATTGCCTGATGTGCATAAGGCATCTTCATCGCTCAAAAATCCTGTCGAATGACTAATGGATGGCTACGCAACATCACTCTGTTGCGCTTCGCACCTCATTATCATGAAAGAATAAAAAGCAACTGTTCACCGCACCGTCACCGCTTGCAGGACGAGGTGATCTGCCGCGCCCGCCGCCACCCGCGCCCCGCTGACCGGATCATATAGACCGACGATTAGCCGCGCCGCGCCTGCGCTGGCATCCGCATGGAAGGTCAGCCTGTGCGCGTCCTCGATGTACTCGCTCTCGCGCCAACCCGTCGTAGGACGCGCACCACCCGCAGGCGGTGAATCGCTCTGCGCCAGCACACGCCCATCGTCGCTCACCAATTGCACGAACACGGTGTAGGCCGTGTCCGTCGCGCCCGCCGCCTGCCACAGCAGCGTCAGGCCGAAGGGCTGCGTCCGGTCAGACGGATCGCCCGTCAGCGTGTAGCCGACCAGCGTCCCCACGCCGGAAATGCTCTCGCCGACAGCCTGCGCGAAAGGCGGCGGCTCGAACAGTGCCGGAACTTGCTCCACCGCGTATTCTGCCAGCGTCGTCCCGTCCGGCAGCAGCAACCGCGCTGTGCCGGAGGGCGCATCCGGCGGGATACGCGCCGTCCGCCAGTCCAGCCGCAGCGCCCCGTCCCCTACGTTGTCCGCAGGCGGCACATCCACCGACCAGCGCCCGTCCGCATCGGTCAGCGTCAGCACAGGGAGCGCACCCGTCCCCTGCCACAGCAGCGCCAACCGCAGCCCGTCCCCGTTCCGCAACGCCCCGCCCGTCTGATTATGCGCGATCAGGCGCATATCCGGCGCGGCCTGCACATCGGCCTGCACGGGCAATCCCGACGAACGAGTCACCGCTGACCAGTCCGCCGCGCCTGCCTGCC
>CAIPFY010000174.1 GCA_903864435.1 uncultured Chloroflexota bacterium
AACTGGAACGGATCAAAAACCGCATCGAGGCCATTTTCAACCACAGCGGGGATGGCATCCTGCTGCTCGATATTCAGTACGGAATCCAGCAGGCCAACTATGCCTGTAACGTGTTGTTCGGCCTCTCCGACAATTCCTACCTCACGCGGTCACTGTCTAGTTTCTTCTCGCCAGAAGATGCCGCGCACATCGAGCAAACGATTCAGCAGGTCGCCCAAACGCACCAGATGCGGCATGTCGAAGCCGCCATCGCACATGCGGATGGTTCGGTCAGTAATGTGGAACTGAACATCGCGCCGATCAACCGTTCCCAGAACAGTGTCACGAATCTGGTGTGCATTATCCGCGACATCACCGAACGCAAACGGGCGGAGTCCGAACTGCTCACCCTGTCGCGTCGCTTGCAGCTGGCGACCGCTGCCGGCGGGATCGGCATCTGGGATTGGAATCTCGAAAGCGACCGGATGCTGTGGAATGACCAGATGTTCAGCCTGTACGACCTCAGCCGCGAGGCATTCGACGAAACGGGAGACGGGACTCGCCTTGCACAATGGGCGCACCCGGACGATTCTCAGCGCCTATCTGCCGAGATTGAAGCGGCACTCAAAAACGATACGCTGCTGGATACCGAGTACCGCGTCATTCACCACGACGGCACGGTACACAACATCAAGCTGAACACGCTCATCATCCGCAATTCAACCGGTCAAGCGGTGCGGATGCTGGGTGTGAACTGGGATATTACCCTGCTCAAACGTGCCGAAGAAAATTTGCAGGTGGCGCTGCAAAAAGAAAAAGAAGTGAGCGAACTCCGGTCGCGCTTTGTCTCAATGGCCTCGCACGAATTCCGTACCCCGCTGTCGGTGATTCTGGCAACCACCGATACACTTGCCATCTACCGCGAAAAAATGGACTGGAAACAGGCGAGCGCCCGGTTGGATAAAATCCGGCAGCAGGTCGGTTACATGAAAGGCATCATGGAGGATGTGCTGCAACTGGCGAGCATGCAGTCCGGGCAGGCGCATTTAGAACTCGATTCGGGTGATCTGGTCGCGTTCTGCGCGGACATCATCGGCGATTACGAGACGCAGGACATCCATCGTGGGCGAATCCGCTATAACGCGCCGGTGGACAGCCCGCCGATGCTATTTGACCTGCGCCTGATGCGGCAGGTCATCGGCAATTTGATCTCCAACGCGCTGAAGTATTCCCCCCGCGAGAAACCGGTTCAGGTGCGCGTGGAGCGAGAACAAGCGCAAATTCGGATCGTGGTCAGCGATGAAGGCATCGGCATTCCCGAAAATGACCTGAAACACCTGTTTGAGCCGTTCCACCGCGCTACCAACGTAGGCAAGATTTCCGGCACCGGCTTAGGCTTGATCATCGCCAAACAAGCGGCGGAGCTGCATAGCGGCACGTTGACCATTCAAAGTCAGGTCGGTCAGGGCACCACCATAATGCTGCTGATTCCCATCCGAACGCAGATGGGCAATGGCGATTCGCTGCGCTAGAATCGCGTAATGGTTATCAGGGCAGGCTGTGCGTTTGAATGGGTAGGCATTTCTGATTGTCCCTGCCTCGATTCTAAACTTAACTCATAAAACCTCGATTTCATGTTATGATTTTATAAAGGCTACAGTTGCTTCTCTATTCATTCCTTGAGCAGGTCTTATGAACACTGAACCGCTCAACATCCAACCGAGCCGCCCTATACTCGTCATTGGCGATTCGCTGCCGGAAATGACCCTCCTTGCTGAGGAGGTGGCTGCCGCTGAACTGGAAGTCACCTGCCAGCTTATTCACGATTCGCACGGGTTTGAAGCCGCGCTGCGGGACACCTTCCGGGCGATTGTCGTGTGCGATTCCGATCTTTCGGCCTTCAGCCCGTCTCATGCCGTGCCGATGGCGAAGGCTGCCGCGCCGCATACGCCCCTCCTGATCGTCTCTGACCGCGTGACCTTGCCGGAGGCCGTAGACCTGATGCGCCTCGGAGCGCAGGGGGTTGTCTCGCGGCAGGATCAACCACGCCTGCTGACGATGCTCCGGCAGGAACTGGAGCGCCATAGCATCCCTGCCGATGTTCAACAGGCGTTCAATGAGTCCGAGGAAAAATACCGCATCGTCCTCAGCAATATCTCGGACGCAGTTTTTGTCACCGACCCGGACGGCGCGTTCACCTTCATCTGCCCGAATGTGAGCATTCTGTTCGGTTATTCGGAAGCCGAAATCGCCGCCTTTGGTCACATCCATAAGTTGCTCGGTGACGATCTTTTTGACCCCGCTGCGCTGGAAGAGCAGGGCGAAATCGCCAACATCGAACGAACCCTTGTGGATAAGCACGGGCAACCCCATCAGGTACTCATCGGCATCAAACGCATCGCACTCAAAAAAGGGACGCATCTCTATACCTGCCACGACATCAGCGAACGCAACCAGATTGAAGCGGTGCTGCGTGAACGGGAGAAACGTCTGGAAAGCCTGCTGGAGAATTTACAGGATGTGGTCTGGACGGCGGAACTGCCCAGTTACCAGATTAGCTACCTCAACCCGATTGCGGAAACCATTTACGGGCGATCCCCTACTGACTTCTACAAGCACAGCAACTTGTGGCTGGAAGCGATATACCCGGACGATGCCCAAAGGATACAGGAATCCGCCAATGGGCTGCTGCTAGACGGCATACGGGACATCGAGTACCGGATTGTGCGCCCGGATGGCGCTATCCGCTGGTTGCACGACCGGGCATGGCTGGTGAAGGATGCCGACGGAACGCCCCTCCGCATGGAGGGGATCGCCAGCGACATCACCGCGCAAAAACAGTCTGAACTGGAACTGCGGACGCAGAATGCCATCCTCCAGCAGTCGCACGACTTGATCGCCATGAGTGATTTTGAAGGCAAAATTGTTTTTATGAATCAGGGTGGTGCCACGTTAATGGGTTCTGCCACCCCGGAGTCGTATCTGGGCAAAGCCATTGCCGACTTCCACCTTCCCGAAGACGCCCAATATGCGCTGACTGAAGCTCTGCCACAGGCCATGCAAACCGGTTACTGGCGCGGCGAAAATCGTTTGAAGACGGATGACGGGCATCTGATAGATGTGGATCAGACGATTTTCACGATCCGCGACGAGCAAGGCCATATCATTCAAGCCGCAACCATCATGTCCGACATCACCGAGCGCAAGAAGGTTCAAGATGCGCTGCGCGAGAATGAAGCCAAGTTGCAAGCCGCCAACGAGCAGCTTGAACAGCGCGTGCGCGAGCGTACCGCCGAACTGGAGAAGGTCAAAAACCGCATCGAGGCCATTTTCAACCACAGCGGCGACGGCATTCTGATGCTCAGTCTTCAAGAAGGCATCCAGCAGGCCAACTACACCTTCGAGGAAATCTTCGGCCTTTCGGAAAGCGATTATCTGGGCAAGCGCCTTGCCAGCTTCTTTTCGGTGGAAGACACACCAAAAATTGAAGCCATCATCCAGCAAGTGGCGGATTCCCATCAGATGCAGCATGTCGAAACCCGCATCCGGCGTCCGGTAGACGGTGATATGGATGTCGAACTGAACATTGCGCCGGTCAACCGCACCCTGAATACCGTGACCAATCTGGTGTGCATCATCCACAACATCACCGAACGAAAACAGGCCGAAAACGCGCTGCGGTTGAGCGAAGAACGCCTGACGATGATGCTTCAGGGAACCCGCGCCGGCACATGGGACTGGCATATTGAGTCCGGCAGAACCCAGATCAATGCCCGCTGGGCAGAAATCCTCGGTTACACGCTGGATACGATCCCCGTACTCTCCGGCGATCAATGGGCAAAGATGGTACATCCCGACGATCTGGCGCGGGTCAATCAGATTTTGGATAAGCATTTCGCGCAGGAAACCGCCTACTACGACTGCGAACTGCGCATGAAGCACCAGAACGGTGAATGGGTGTGGGTGTGGGATCGCGGGATGGTGGTGGAGCGAACGCTGGAGGGCAAACCGCTGCGGATCGTGGGGACGCTCACTGATGTGAGCGAGCGCAAGGCCGTCGAAAATGCCATTGCCGAGGAGCGCAACCTGCTGCGCACGGTCATAGACGCCGTGCCGGATTTCATCTTTGTGAAGGACAAAAAGCACCGCATGTTGCTGAACAACACAGCACACGCGCAGTCCTTCGGGAAAACGCCCACGCAGGCGATGGGCAAGACCGACTATGATCTACTTCCGCCGGAACTGGCCGAAAAATTCTACGCCGACGAAGAAAATCTATTCCAGTCCAAACAGCCGATTCTTAACATCGAGGAGCATTCACTCAGCACTGATGGCCGGGGCATCTGGGCGCTGACCACCAAAGTGCCGTTGCATAACCTGCATGGCGAACTGATCGGGTTGGTGGGAATCACCCGCGATGTATCCGAAATTCGCGCCAATCAGGAAGCCCTGCGCCGCAGCGAACAGCAGGTGCGCGAATCACAGCGGATGCTGCAACTGATTCTGGATACCATTCCGGTGCGCGTGTTCTGGAAAAACCGCGAGTCGGTCTATATGGGCTGTAACAACCTGTTCGCACAGGACGCGGGGCTTGCCAACCCCGATCAAGTGGTGGGCAAGCGTGACACCGATCTGATATGGAGTTCCGAAAGTTCAGCGGCCTATCGTGCCAGCGACCTGCGCGTGATCGAAAGTGATGGGCATATACAGGAATATGAGGAATTGCAGGCGACGGTCAGCGGGCAGTACATAGACGTGCGCACCACGAAGCAACCGCTGCGGGGTGCAGACCACGAAATCATCGGCGTGTTAGGCGTTTATGTAGACATCACGCTGCTCAAGCGTGCGGAAGAAAACCTGCGGCGGGCGCTGGAGAAAGAAATGGAACTGAGCGAACT
>CAIPFY010000175.1 GCA_903864435.1 uncultured Chloroflexota bacterium
GGCGGCTGAATCTGTATTCGGGCATGGGAATCGGGTTGATTAACCTGTATGTAGCCGCCACCCTCAGCCGTGACGTGTCCTTCGCGGTGTTCCTGCTGGCCTTCGTGGGGGCGGTGCTGGCCTTCTTGTGGCGGGCAGATGCCGAGGACGGCTTGAAGGCGAATCCGGTGCTGCTGACCGTGACCGGCGGACGAACAGCGCGGCGCGGGCGATGGGGACGATGGGCAGGGTTTGGCGGGCTGGCGGCGGGCTGTGTGACGCTGGTGTTTCTGCTCACGCCGCGCTTTGCGGGCTACCCGAGTGTGCCGCCCTTCTCGTTCCAACTGCCCATCAGCAAAGGCCCCACCTCGCAGGTTATCAATCCGGCGATCCCGCTGTTCAGCGTGCAGGGCGCGACCACTGCCGACGCGGGCGAATATTACTACGGCTTCGAGAATCGGCTCGACCTCAGTTTTCGCGGCGGCCTGAGCGACACCCTCATGATGTACGTGCAGAGTCCGGCGTGGAGTTACTGGCGTGGCTATGCTTTCGACACCTACGACGGGCGGACGTGGAGCGTTTCCAACGATCGGCTGACCACCTACTACGCGGGGCGCAGCGGACGCTTCACCTTGCAGGATGTCCCGCTGGATAACGTGTTCGTGCAAACCTTCTACATCGCGCAGAACATGCCCAATATCCTGTGGGCGGGTGGCAACCCCACGCAGGTGTTCTTTCCGGCGCGGGAACTGGCGCTGGATGTAACCGACGGAATCAAGGTGGGGCAATCGCTGCAAGCTGGTTCGGTGTATTCGGTGGTATCCACCCGCGAAACGCACGATCCGGCGGCGCTGCGAACGGCGCGGGGGCTGATTCCGGTGGGGATACGCGCACAGTATTTGCAGCTGCCCGACACTGTGACCGAACGCACGCGGCGGTTGGCGGTGGAAATCACGGGCGGGCTGAAGAACAATTATGACCGCGTGATCGCCGTGCGCGATTATCTGCTCCAGAACATCCCCTACGATTTGTACCCGCCGCCACAAGCGCCGGATACCGACGCGGTAGACCAGTTCCTATTCGTAGACCAGCGCGGCGTGTGCGAACACTTCACCAGCGCCATGATCGTGCTGCTGCGGGCGCTGAACATTCCGGCGCGGTTCGTGGTGGGCTATGGCAGCGGCGACTACAACGCCATCACCGGCTTCTACGAAGTGCGGGCGAACGATGCTCATGCGTGGGTGGAAGTGTATTTCCCCGGCATAGGTTGGGCTTCGTTCGACCCCACCCCCGGCTGGACGGGCAGCCCGCAGACCGGCACGGTGGCGCGATGGGCGTTCTCCTCTCTGTTTGAGGGCGTGCAACTTCCTGAACTGCCGTTGGGCGAAATCCTGCAAGCGGGTGCGGCGGCGCTGGGGGCGGTGGTGCGTCCGCTGCTGGCGCTGGCAGCGGTGGGGGGCGGTGTGCTGCTGCTGATCGTCGCGCTGCGGCGAAGCGGCTGGCGTGGGTTTCGGCCTGCCGAACGGCCCGCAGGCGAACACGAACGTCGCATCATCTTCGCGGCCTATCGCAAGGCGCAGCGCGATCTGCACGCACCACGCGGCACGGCGCAAACTGTGACCGAACACGCGGCGACGCACCCCGAACTGGACGACCTTGCGCCGTTGGTGGAAGCCGCCGCCTATCGCCCCGAACCGCCAGATGAGTCCATGTTGGCGGCGGCGCGGCGCTTCCGGGTGATTCGACGGGGGAAACAGCCCGCAAAGCGTTAATCTGTGGCCTCTTTACCGTTAATATTCTTTCTCCTATAATGACAACCATAGGTTTATTCCAGTGTGTTCCGTGCGCCCCGCGCCGTCCATAGACACGGGCGATCACCCGGCTCCCAGCCGCCGTACCACTCCGTCATACCATGCGATCCGATCCGAACGTCACGCCTGTTGAATGTTCGGTACATTTGAGGCCGATATATGCTGCCACCTGAGAGTCAAGAACAAGTTCAACGCGATATTCCGCATAATTTCACGGTCAACGTGATGGATGGTGCATTCTTCGGGCTGGGGTTGGGCTTCGCCTCCTCGGTCACGGTGATTCCGCTGTTCCTGAACAGCCTGACCACTTCCACCCTGCTAATCGGCGTGCTGGCTTCGATGCACGGCATCGGCTGGCAGTTGCCGCAGTTGTTCACGTCCGGCTATGTCATGCGCCAGCGTCGTTACAAGCGCATGGTGATGCTGGGGACGCTGCACGAACGCTGGCCATTCTTCGCGCTGATGATTCTCGCGCTGCTGACGACCACGCTGGGGCCGAACGTCGTGGTCATGTTCACGGTGCTATTTCTGGCGACTCATGCGTTCAGCGGCGGCATCGCGGCAACCGCGTGGCAGAGCATGATTACCAAGATCATCCCCGCCAAGCGGCGCGGCATCTTCTTCGGGATGCAGTCCAGCATGGCGAACCTGCTGGCGGCGGGCGGGGCGTTCGTGGCCGGCGTGCTAATCGAACAACTGCCGTATCCGGTGAACTTCGCGGTGTGCTTCTTCGCCGCTGGTGTCGCCATGTTCATCTCGTACTTTTTCCTGTGGCGCACCCGCGAACCCGCGCACGAAAATCCGCCCGCGCACGTCAATCAGCGCCCCGGCTGGAAAGAGATGAAGGCCATCCTCCAGCGCGATGTGAACTTCCGCTGGTTCCTGCTCGCGCGCATCATCTCGCAGTTCGCATGGGTGGGCATTGCGTTCTTTACCATTTATGCCGTGCGCCAATTTAATGTAGACCCCAAAACAGCGGGTGTGCTGACGAGCATCTTGATGCTGTCGCAGACGATCGCAGCACCGATACTGGGATTTCTGGGGGATCGCTTCGGACACCGCTTGATGTACGGCGTGGGGGCGTTGCTCATCAGCGCCAGTTTGCTGTGCATCCTCAGCGCCACCAGCATCGGTTGGTTCTATCTGGTGTTCGCGCTGGCCGGCTTCTCGCAAAGTGCGGCGTGGGCGGTTTCGATGACCTTCACGCTCGAATTTGGCGAAATGCACGATAAGCCGCTGTATATCGGCATGACCAACACGCTGATCGCCCCGGCTGGGCTGATTGCGCCCATTCTCGGTGGCTGGATGGTGGATACCGTAGGCTTCCAGCCCACCTTCATCATGACCGTGATCTGCGGCTTGCTGACCGCCGCCATGCTGTTCTTCGTGGTGGCCGACCCGCATCCCCGCCATCACAAAGAACCGAAACCGGCGATACAGCCTTCTCTGGAGGATAGTGGCGCGTGGTAGACCTTCTGGCGGGTGCGCTGGCAGGCGTGCGGGTGTTGGATTTCACCCGCGTGCTGGCTGGCCCGTTCTGTGCGATGCTGCTTGGTGATCTGGGCGCGGAAGTCATCAAGGTGGAGAACCCGAACGGCGGGGATGACACGCGCCAGTGGGGGCCGCCTTATTTTGGCGAAGGCGAGTCCGCGTTAAGCGCGTATTTCGTGAGCGTCAACCGCAGCAAACGCAGTTTGACGCTCAACCTCAAGACGGAACAGGGACGCGCCATCGCCCGTCAACTGGTCGCAGACAGCCACATCCTGATCGAAAACTTCAAAGTGGGTGGCATGGCGGAGTACGGGTTGGGCTATGACGACCTGAAAACGCTCCATCCGGCGCTGGTGTATTGCAGCATCACCGGCTACGGGCAAGACGGCCCCTACCGTGACCGCCCCGGCTACGATTACGCGATTCAGGCTATGAGTGGGCTGATGTCCATCACCGGCCCCGCCGATGGCGAACCGCATAAGGTGGGCGTGGCGGTGTCGGACGTGTTCACCGGTTTGTTCGCGCTCACGTCTATCCTCGCGGCGCTGCGCCACAGCGAACGCACCGGACAGGGGCAGCACATTGATATTGCCCTGCTCGATTCGCAGATCGCGGCGCTGGTGAACGTCGCCAGCAACTACCTCGTTTCGGGGCAAACCCCGCCGCGACTCGGCAACGCACACCCCAACATCGTCCCCTACCAGACCTTCCGCGCCGCTGACCGCGATTTCGTGCTGAACGTGGGCAATGATCGCCAGTTCCGCGCTCTGTGCCGCGTGATCGGGCAGCCCGTGCTGGCGGATGACCCGCGCTATGCCACCAATCCGGCGCGGCTGGAACACCGTGCGCCGCTGGTGGAACTGCTGTCGGCGGCCTTCGCGCAGAAATCGGCTGGCGAGTGGGTGGACGCGCTGCTGACGGCGGGCATTCCTGCCGCGCCCATCCTGAGCGTGGCGGACGCGCTGAACGACCCGCAGGTGCAGGCGCGGGGGCTGGTGCAGCAGGTACACACCCCTGCGGGTGATTTGCCGCTGGTGGGGCCGCCCATGCGCCTGAGCGCCACGCCGCCTGTTGTGCATCTGCCGCCGCCCGCGCTAGGCGAACACACCGACGCGGTGCTGCGCGAACGGCTGAACCTGAGCGATGCGGCGCTGGCTGACCTGCGTGCCGCCGGCGCGATTTAGCGTCACACCACTGGCTTGTTGCGGAAGAACAGCAGCGAGGGCGCGGCGATCCCCACGCCAATCGCCCCTAGAATCAGCGCCGTGCGGATGCCGGTAATGCTGGTTTCCACCAGAATCGTCGCCCCTGCCGCCGGGTCGGTCAGCAGCGACAGCTGCAAAATGCCCATCATGGTGCGGTAGGCCAGCGAACCGGGAACCATCGTCACGGCGGCGCTCACGGTGAAGATGGGCAGCGGCGCTTTCCAGCGACGGGCAAAGAGCAGCCCCAGAAATCCAATCAGGGTGGAACCCGCCAGCGTCGCCAACTCCAGATCGAAGCCGAGCGTGTGCATGAGCAGCGTGCGCAAGCCGTGACCGAACGCCCCGCCTAACGCGCAGCCCATCAGCGTGCGCTTGGGGACGTTGAACAGCACCGCGAAGCCCACCGCCGCCAGCGCCGACCAGAAGGCATCCTGTACCACCAGACCGATTAAATCGAGGATGCTCACAGGTTCGGCACTCCCATCAATTGAATCGCCAGCGCCAACCCCAGCGCAATTCCTAGCGAAATCAACCCGCCCATGATGCCGCGTGTAATCCCCGTGACCACATGGCCTTTGATGAGGTCTTCGGCAGCGTTGATGAGCTGCACGCCCGGCACCAGCAGCAGCACCGAGGAGGCCAGCGCGATTTCCGGCTTGGGGCTGAGATGCAGCACAGTGGCGATGCTGGCGATCACCCCCGCGATAAAGGCGGTGATAACCACGATCATCAGGCCGTTGAAATAGCGTCGCGTCAGAATCTGGCGGACGGTCATCGCTACTGACGCAGCGGCGAAGGTAACGATGAACACCGGCCAATCGCCGCCGAACAAGCGGCTGAACGAACCACAAGCCAGCCCGACCATGATGACGATTTGCCAGCGGCTATACTGCGGCGGCAGGCTGTCAATGCGCTTGAACTGCTGCCGTACATCGAAGCGATCCATTTTTTCTTCGGTCACGCGGCGGCTGATGTCGTTCACCTCATCAATGATGCGCATGTTGACGCCCAGCGTGATGACCCGGCGAATTTTGGTGCGAAATTCTTCGCCGCTGTTGGTGGTGATGGCGATCACGTTGGGCGACACCAGCACGTCAATCCAGTCCGCGCCGAGTGCCGTGCCGAGGCGGTGAACGCTCTCCTCCACCCGCGCCGATTCTGCGCCGTGCTGAAGCAACAGTTGGCCCGCCCACAGCGCGAGATCAATCACATCGCGCAGCGCCTCGCGTTCCAACGGCAGCTTATGATAGCGGCTTCGCGTATCCTGTTCACGCATATCCGTTCCTCAACAATGAAAAGTGCGTAGTAAGCGAACGGAAAGAAGTTTAGGTGGAAAGAAAGGAGGATTTTAGCCGTGCCTGTATATAGTGTATAGGATACAGGGGATAACGCAAAATACAGATGAGGGATGACACCTTGAAACAACGACGTTTTTCATCTTTTATCCTGCCGCTGACTGCTGTCGGGGTGGGCAGCGCGGCAGGATTGATTCTGGCGGCGTTCGTGATTACGCGCCGTTGGGGGCAGCAGCCGCTGTGGTTCCTGCGCGGAGCGTGAACACGGTGATTTCCGGCCGGCAGTTGAAACGCACCGCAGGCTGGATCGTGCCGAGGCCGCGATTGGTGTACTGAATCATCCCGTTCACGCGGTACTCGCCCAACGGGTATTTCTTGCCGAGGCGCGGCAGCACCAGCGGGCGGTTGAGCAGCGGAATGATGACCTGCCCACCGTGACTGTGACCGGACAACTGCAAATCGAAGCGGCCTGTGGCGGCGCTGAGGTCGGCATAATCCGGCTCATGCGCCAGCAGCACCGCCGCGCCATCCTCCGGCAAAGCCGCCAGCACCACATCCATGCGGTCTAATTTTTCCCAGTAGTCATCCACGCCGCACAGGTGAAACTGCGCATCCCCCCGGCGGAAGGTGTACACCGCGTTGCTCAGGTCGCGGATTCCCATGTCGCGCAGAATCGAGCGAACGCCTTCGGGGTCTGCCCAGTGGTCATGATTGCCCAGAATCGCGGCGCGTTCCGGCGCGTGCAGCGCACCCAATCCTTCGCGCAGGGTGCGGGCATGGTCGGCGCTGATTTTGCCCTTCGTGATGAAATCGCCCGTGATGACCACAGCATCCACCTGCTGATCGTTCACCAGCGCGGCGATTCGCGCCAACCGGTCGGCGGTCATGCCCGTGCCGACGTGCAAATCGCTGATCTGCGCGATGCGGAAGCCGTCGAAAGCGGGGTGCAGGCGCGGCAGCGTATAGGTGCGGCGCACGACTTCGACCCACTGCGGTTCGATGTCGTGGGCATAGCCGAAGCTGGTAATCCCCGCAAGAGCCGTCCCCAGCGCGGAAACGAGACTGATTTTGAGAAATTGTCGTCGGTTCAGGTTCTTGTTCTCCTACCAACCTGCGGATAGTGCATTCTACACCCGCCCGCAGCGGATTCCGCACCACGACTGGCATACGCTTCGCAAGCGATTCGGCAGTGCAGCCTTCGTCCGTTCGCGCCCACTGTAGAATAAAATGAAGTAAGCAGGGCGGTACACCGCAGTTTATACGGCATTTTGGGATATGCGCCTCATTTTCTATAGACTGGAAGTAACGATGAGCGATGACACGACCACACACGGACTGGATGACCTCGATCTGGCGATTTTGCGCGTCCTGCAAGCGGACGCGGATACCAGCGTCGCGGAACTGGCACGGAGCTTGAACCTGTCGCCGCCGGCCACGCACCAGCGCGTGCGCCGCCTGAAGCAGCGCGGCTACATCCGGCAGACGGTGGCGCTGCTCGATCACACGCTGCTAGGGCATGACCTGATGTGCTTCGTCCACATCAACATGCTGGCGCACCATCGGGATCGGTTGGACGTGTTCAGCGCGGCGGTGCGCGACTTGCCGGAAGTGTTGGAGTGCCACCATGTCACCGGCGAGCATGATTTTCTGCTGAAGGTGATTTCGCCCAACCGCAAGGCGCTGGAACGGCTGCTGGTGGAAAAGCTCTCGGTGATTCCCGGCGTGGGGCGCATCCAGACCAGCGTGGTGTTGAGCGAGGTGAAAGCCACCACCGCCATCCCGCTGGAATAGACTTTTGACGTTATACGGAGGCCAAAATGACTGACATTAAAACAATGGGGCAGCAGTTGGGGCGCAGATCGTGGGCAGAACCATGGAAGATCAAGATGGTCGAGCCGATCCACATGACCACCGCCGAAGAACGACTGCGTGCCATGCAGGAATCCGGCTACAACACCTTCCTGCTCAAATCGGACGACGTGTATATTGACCTGCTGCCCGACAGCGGCACCAGCGCCATGAGCGATCGTCAGTGGGCGGGCATGATGCTGGGCGACGAAGCCTACGCCGGCAGCCGCAACTTCTACCACCTCGAAGCCGCCATACAGGAATACTACGGCTACCGCTTTATCGTCCCCACCCATCAGGGACGCGGCGCGGAAAACCTGATTAGTCAGGCCGCCATCAAGAAGGGGCAGTACGTCCCCGGCAATATGTATTTCACCACCACCCGCTTGCATCAAGAACTGGCGGGCGGCATCTTCACCGACATCATCATTGACGAAGCCCACGACTCGCAAAGCCTGCACCCCTTCAAGGGCAACGTTGACCTCGACAAGTTGCGGGCGCTGATCGCTAAAGTGGGCGCGGCGCAGATCGCCTACATCAGCCTCGCGGGGACGGTCAACATGGCAGGCGGGCAGCCTGTGAGCATGGCGAACGTGCGCGAGTTGCGTGCCCTGTGCGACCAGCACGGCATCCGTATCTATCTGGATGCGACCCGCATGGCGGAGAACTCCTTTTTCATTCAGGAGCGCGAGGAAGGCTATGCCGACAAGCCCATCGCCGCCATCCTGAAGGAGTTTTGCAGCTATACCGATGGCGCATGGATGAGCGCCAAGAAGGATAATCTGGTCAACATCGGCGGTTGGCTGGCGCTGAATCATGAAGATGTGTTCGAGTCCGCCCGCAATCTGGTCGTCGTGTACGAAGGGCTGCACACCTACGGCGGCATGGCGGGGCGCGATATGGAAGCGATGGCGATTGGCATCACCGAGTCGGTGCAGGACGACCACATGCGTGCCCGCATCGGTCAGGTGCGCTATCTGGGCGATCTGCTGACTCAGTGGAACATCCCGATTGTGCAACCCGTAGGCGGACACGCCATCTTCCTTGACGCCAGTCGCTTCTACGCGCATCTGCCGCAGAGCGCCTTCCCCGGTCAAACGCTGGCCGCCGAGTTGTATCTGGACAGCGGCGTGCGGGCGATGGAGCGCGGCGTGGTCAGCGCCGGACGCGACCCGCAGACAGGCGACCACCGCTACCCGCGCCTCGAACTGACGCGCCTGACCATCCCGCGCCGTGTGTACACGCAGGCGCACATGGATGTGGTGGCCGAGTCGGTGAAGGCAGTCTATGACCAGCGCGAACGCAGCCGGGGCTTGGAGATGATCTACGAGCCGCAGTATCTACGCTTCTTCCAGTGCCGCTTCAAGCCGTTGTAAGTACCGATACGCTTGCGAATACAAACGGGGGACAATGATTCCCCGTTTTTGCGTGACCGATCTGCCGCAAGGTCGCATAAGGTCATGGGTGTCTCTATGCAACCGTTATGACCGTTTAAGAACCGGTGAAGGATTTGATGCGGGTTTCACCCGTGATACAATCGTTTTATTCCAGTCGTCCGTGCGTAGAGAAAAAGGGCCTTGCTATGGTGGATGCGACGATCACAGAAGTCATCCCGATTTACACGGATAAAGACGGCAGAATGCGCGTCAGCGGCACGCGAGTGCTACTGGATTTAATCATCCACGCTTACCAGCGCGACGAAACACCCGAACAGATCGTGCAAATGTACACAACGCTCACGCTGGATCAGGTCTATCTCGCCATCGGCTATTACCTACGTCACCGTGAATCCGTTGATGATTACATCCTTCGCATGGACACAGAAGGCGAGCGACTGCGGCGCGAATGGGAAGCCGAACATCCGCCAAAGGTCACAAAAGCCGAGCTGCTGGCACGCCTGCAAGCCAAGCGAGACAGCAGTATGACCGTTTAAGAACCGGTGAAGGATTTTTGCTGCGCGTCCCCATCCCCGCAAACGCTCCCCTATAGTCATGCCGTGCATATCAGGTTACAATAACATATAGTTTTTTGCGTTTCGCGTGGAGTATGGTCTATGAATATTCCGTTTACTGACAAGACGGTAATCGTCACCGGCGCGGCGCATGGTTTCGGGCGGGCGATCAGCCTCGCCTTCGCTCGACGGGGCGCGGTTGTCTGGGCGTGCGATGTGCTGGCGGGTGAAGTGTCCGAAACGGCACGCCTGTGTCAAGAAGCGGGCGGTCAATGCACAGCGCGTACAGTGGATATTACCGATGCGACTGCCTGTCAACGGTTGGTGGCTGATGCGGTTGCCGCCAGCGGACGGGTGGATGTGCTGGTGAACAACGCGGGCGGGGTATTGGGACAGGTGGGGCGACCTCTGGAAGAAGTGTCCCCTGCCGATTGGAATGCCATTTTCGCCGTGAATGTCAGCGGCGCGTTTTACCTGTCGCAGGCGGTTGCGCCGGGGATGAAAGCGGCGGGCAGCGGGCGAATCGTGAATATCTCCAGCGGCGCGGGGCTGACCATTAGCCTGACCGGTATTCAAGCCTACGCCGCCGCCAAAGCCGCCCTTATCAGCCTCACCCGCCAGTTGGGGCATGAACTCGGTTCGTGGGGAATCACCGTAAACTGCATCGCCCCCGGTTTCGTGCGCTCCAACCCCAACACCGAACGCCAGTGGCAATCCTACGGTGAAACCCGTCAGCGGGAACTGGTGGAGGGCATCGCGCTCAAGCGGTTGGGCGATCCTGACGATATTGCCCACGCCGTGCTGTTCTTCGCCTCGGATTACGCGGGGTGGGTCACCGGGCAGGTGTTGGCGGTAGATGGCGGGCATTAGGACGATTGGCCTATTGGAACGCCTATCCTGACTTCTGTTAGGATTTTGTAGGTTGTGCAACACACAATGACCTCAAAAACGTACTACGCAGTACGTTCACATTCAGGAGTATAAAGCTGGTGCCTGTTTTACTACTTGCACAGGGCGATCCGCCCGCTAGAGAACTGTTAAAAAAGGCAATCGAGGCGCGTTACGCTCTGCGTCCGCCGGTACTGGAAAGTTTGCGGATTGATTTCAAAGGCCGCAGTCGCGCCAAAATCGGGCCGATCAGCAGCTGGGTTCCGGTGGAAACCAGCGCCCAATTCCTGTTCCCGCGTGCGATGCGCTGGGATTTCAAGGTGACGGCGGCAGGCGTGCGCTTGGGCAGCGGCAGCGAAGCCTTCGACGGCACGACCTCGCGCACCACACGCGGCAGCAAAGCGCCTGTCGTCATCAGCGATCCGGCGGCGGTTGAATCGCTCCATCGCCGTTTGTGGGCGATTGCGGCGGTGTTCCTCACGCCGTTGGGCGATCATTTCGTCAAGCTGCGTGCAGTGGGCGATTTGCAGTTGGATGCCACCAACACCCAGACCAACAGCACCGTTCGGCTGACCGTTCGCCCCAACAAAACCCTCGAATCGGTGGAAGTGACCTGCCTCAACCCCGACAGTGAGCGCGAACAACGTTTCTCGCTGCATCTGTCGGAAGAACAGGCGGCGGTAAATGATTTGATCCTGCCCACGCAGATCAGCGCCTTCTGGGACGATGCGCCTTCGTTTGAAATCGAGCCGATTCTGGCGCAGGAAAACCCCACCATCGCCGAGGGCGTGTTTTCCCTGCAAGCCGACTAACCGCGCCGTTGCCCGCTGTCCCCTTTCCCGCCGGAAAGGGGATGTTCTCGGCTACCCCACATTTGCTAGAATGCCCGCCTATTCCCTATCATCAAGAGTCTATCCCCCACTATGGAGGCCTCATGACCACATCGTATAGTGCGCTGGGCAAACCCACCACCCATTTTGAAAAGCTCGACCCGTTCCCCACCCGCTGCGCGTTCGTGCAGTATCACAGCGACCAGCTCACCTCGGCCTGCCCCGTCACCGGACAGCCGGATTTCTACGAAGTCACAGCCGATATTGAAGCCGATGGAACCGCCATCGAAACCAAGACCCTCAAGCTGTATCTGGAAACGTACCGCGATCAGGCTATTTTCTGCGAAGACCTTGCGGTGAAAATTTGCGAGGATTTATTCGCAGCCTGCCAGCCCAAACTGTGCCGGGTGGCGCTGCAACAGCGGCGGCGCGGCGGGATTCAGATCACCGCCACGCACGAAATCCGCAAGGCATAAGCCTAGAACCCCGGTATGGCGCGGAGAAGTTGACGGAACGCATCGTGCTTTTGCCGCGCCTCCGGTGTGCCGCGTGTGAGGTAGTACAGCGCCCCCGGCCCCACGCGCAGCAAGGCATTGAACACAAGCACGTAGCGTTTGCGCCCTTGAGTTATCATCATCCTTTAATCTCCTAATCCCCTTTTTTCGTTATTCAGGTCACTGGGGTGGGTTTTTCGTGTCATCCCGACAGGTCAGCTTACTTGTTTTCACTTTTCAAATGGCTTCTTAGGAACAATTTTCTTTGAATTGATCTGAATCTTGCGCCACGTGACAAATTTCACAAAATCTTGTGAAATCTGTCACATGTCAAAGAGGCTTCTATAATCAATAATTCGCGTAGAAATACAGACTACTGGTTATCTCCTTAAAACCATGTCCGTAAAGGTTTACTATGCGTTATCGTCTCTTGTCTGCTGGGTTATTGATGGTTAGCGGTGTTGCTCTGACCGTCGTGGGGCTTGCAGTAACAGCGGCCTCCGGCAATGCACAAGACACTAACCCTGTTTCCGAGCAGCCTTCCCCCGCTTTTGAGGTAGTCCCCTTCACCGATCAAGCATGTTTGGATTGTCATACCGATCAGGCAAAGGTTCAAACGCTGGCAATTGAAGAGGAGAAGCCCGACTCGCTTTCCGAAGGCCCCGGCTGAGGGGGGTCCGTGGCTCCGATGGAGCCATGGCAGCGCGTCTGGATTGACGCCGAACAGTATGCACAAGATATACACAGCCGTATTAACTGCACCTCCTGCCACCAAGGAACCGCTGTCGCGGATATGGACAGCGCACATCAAGGCATGAATCCCAATCCGGCGGAAGACCCGGAAACATGTGGCACCTGCCATCCTGATGTCGTTCCGGCCAACGCGAACAGCCTACATACTACTCTGCGTGGTTACGACACCACCCTCTATGAACGCAGCACACCAGAGAACCATTCTGCTATCGAGGAGATGGAAGCCAATCACTGCGCCAGTTGCCATACGACTTGCGGCGATTGTCATGTCAGCCAGCCGGGAAATGTGGGCAGCGGTTTGCTAGAAGGCCATGTTTTTAAATCCACGCCTCCTATGAGCCAGACATGTACCGCCTGTCATGGCAGCCGTGTCAAGAATGAGTATTTCGGTCTGAACGAAGGCATTCCCGGTGATGTCCATTTCCGGGAGCGTATGGCCTGCTCCGATTGTCACACTGCCGATGAAATTCATGGAGTAGCCCAACCAGCTACCGATCACCGATACACTGGCGACCAGATGCCGACTTGTGAATCGTGTCATGAGGGGCAAGTGGGCGTGGGGTCGGGGATTGAGCAGCATGAGATTCATGGCACTGAAATATTGAGTTGTCAGGCCTGCCACAGCACAACATATACCAACTGTGTCAACTGTCATGTCGAAAAAGCGGATAATGGCACGCCGTTCTACACGATCGAATCCAGTTCACTTGAGTTCTATTTGGGGCGGAATCCCCTGCGTGGGAGCGACCGACCCTATCGCTATGTGCCTGTGCGCCATGTGCCTGCCGATGCAAATTCTTTCAGCTTCTATGGCGAGAACCTGCTTTCCAACTTTGGCAACCGTCCCACATGGGTCTACACCACGCCGCACAATATCCAGCGTAATACGCCACAGACCGAAACGTGTGCGAGTTGTCATGGTAATGACGAAATTTTCTTGACCGCTGATAAGGTGGCGACATCTGAGTTAGCCGCTAATGCAGATGTGATTGTAGATCATGCGCCGCCGCTGCCGGAAGGCGGTGAAGCACCCCCAGCCGAATCTGCCACGCCATCTGAAGACAGTGGGGATGGTTTCTGGGGTAGCGACAGTGCGGCTACACCAGAAGCCACAGCCGCTAAAGACAGTAGTGATGATTTCTGGGGTAGCGACAGTGCGGCTACACCAGAAGCCACAGCCGCTAAAGACAGTAGTGATGATTTTTGGGGTAGCGACAGTGCGGCTACGCCAGAAGCCACAGCCGAAGCCAATAAAAGCGACAACGCTTTTTGGAGTAATTAGCTCAAGTAAGGTTGAGGAGATCAAGCGATGAAGAAGTTCTGGATATTGATGTTGATGGCGCTGCTGCTGCTGCCCACAATCAGTGTGGTTGCACAAGATGACAGCGTGACAGCTCGCGTGATGGAATTTGGCAGTAATTTGCCAAAAGGGTATGGCGCTCTCAAACTTGCTGATTTCAATGCGCTACTGGCTGAGCGTGATGATTTAGTATTGCTGGATGTGCGCGAAGAGGCCGAATACAGCGCCGGTCATATCGAAAACTCTTTTAATGTGCCTATTCGGTCATTAGGACAGAACCTTGCGCTGTTACCCAAAACAGATGCGACCATTGTCGTCATCTGCAAAAGCGGCGGTCGTGCAGCATTGGCGACAGCCTCTTTGTACGCACTTGGTTATACCGATGTCAAAATCCTTTCGGGTGGTTTTGACGGATGGGCTGCCGAAGAACTGCCCGTCAGCACCGAACCTTTTACCGTAGAAGCCGGTGAAGCGCCTGCCTTTGATCCCGCGTTGGTCGCGGCGGTGGACGGGTTCTTGAGTACCCTGCCCGAAGGCTACGGGTTCGTGAGTTCGGCAGATCTGGCGGTTGAATTGGTCGAAAAACCGCTTTTCCTGCTGGATGTCCGCACACCGGAAGAAGTCACCAAAGATGGTTACATCGAAGGTTCGCAGAATGTATGGGTGAACGAACTAGTCAATAACTTTAGTTCGTTGCCCGAAGATAAAGATGCTGCAATTGTGGTATATTGCGCGGCAGGCACTCGTGGCGCATACGCCAAAGTGATGCTCGGTCTGATGGGTTATACCAATGTACGTAATTTGGCAGGTGGATTGAATGGGTGGAAAGTTGCCCAACTCCCTGTCATCGGTGGGTTTATCCTCAGTGATGTGCTGGCTGCTTTTGTAGCGGAAATGCCGGACACTTTCAACGCACTTCGTCCAGATGATCTGAAAGCAGAACTGGATGCCGATGCTGAATTGATCCTCGTTGATGTTCGCACGGCTGATGAATATGCTGAAGGACACATCGAGGGCGCACTCAATATCCCCCTACAAGAACTGACATCTCATTTCGATTTGCTGCCCGTCACCGATGCCGCAATTGTGGTTTACTGCGGCAGCGGCCACCGTTCGGCGATAGCCATGTCGGCCATGAACCTGCTGGGATATACCAACACGCGCAGCTTGATGACTGGCGTTACCGGCTGGACGGCCAAAGAATATCCGTTGGTTCAGACAACTGTGGAAGCAGCCGCTGGCGCAGCCCCCACGTTTGATGCCAACGTCTTTGCGGTCGTGAATAACTTCATCACCTCCATTCCGGCGGGTTATTGGGCGGTCAAGCCTGCTGACCTTAGCGTTGAGTTGATTGAGAATCCGCCGTATTTGCTGGATGTTCGCACAGATGGCGAATTGGCCGATGGTCGCATTGAAGGTGCAGTAGCAATTCCTCTGCGCGATTTGTTCGCTCGTTTCGGAGAACTGCCCACTGACAAGGCTGCCCCGGTAGTCGTTTATGACAATCCCACCCATCGCAGTTCGATCGCTTTGGTCGCATTGAAGATGTTGGGATATGAAAATGTGCGCGTTCTGGCCGGCGGTGTCGGTGCTTGGACGAAAGCTGAACTCCCACTCGTGCAGAATTAGCCTCAATAGAATACAGTCGGGAAGGGCAGTTTCGACTGCCCTTCCCCACAGGTGAGATCATTGTGACCGCACATATTCGCCACTTTTGGATCCTTTTACTCGTGGTTAGCTGTGGTTGTCTGGCTGCTGCTGGAGTCACGTTGGCTCAATCCACAGAGGCAGCGCCCGAAGTACCACCGCGCCCGGAATGTGGTGTGTGTCATATTGATGTGACCGCAGCATGGCAGACCAGCACACATGCACTCGCCTTTTTAGACAGCAGTTTCCAAAACAATTGGCGTCGGCAGGGCGTGGATAGCCGCTGTTTGGAATGTCACACGACCGGTTTTGTGCCTCGCACGGGGCAGTTTCAGCATCAAGGCGTAACCTGCGCGGCCTGTCATGGGGAAACCCCAGTCACTCATCCCGCTGAGCCGGTTGAAATTCAATCTGATGAGCAAATGTGTGCCGGATGCCATCCCACCACGATCAATGAGTGGGAACGCAGCGAACATAGTGCGCAGTTCGTCTGTTCGGACTGTCATCAGACCCATCCACAGACCCTCAAAGCCGAGTCTAGCGAGGCGCTGTGTACGAACTGTCACACCGAAGCCCGCACCGACTATGCCCACACTTCTCATCCCGAAACCATCTGCGCGGATTGTCATTGGCACCGCAGCGCCGCCAATCCAGATCATCCGATAACAGGTGAATTGCTGGCTACCGGTCACGACAGCCTCGTTGAAGCCAGTACCTGTTCGGATTGTCATGCGAATCTTGATGAGACATGGGTCATCAACATTAGCAGTACACAGGTGGTTCCCGAATCTACTAGCGAGGCTCATTCGGACACCCCCACCGCGCCGCCTGTTACGACCAACACGCCTGAGTTCTTCTATGTTGGCTTTGGTGGATTCATCGGGACGTTGTTAGGTGCTTTGGTTGTCTTTCTCATCCTTGAGTTGGTGCGGCGCAAATAGTCACCGTTTTGGTTTTTTACGGTTAGGCGTAGTCGGGCGATCCTGTTTTTAAGCCAGCCTACTGCGCGACGGCCTGCTAGAACCCCGGTATGGCGCGGAGAAGCTGACGGAACGCATCGTGCTTTTGCCGCGCCTCCGGTGTGCCGCGTGTGAGGTAGTACAGCGCCCCCGGCCCCACGCGCAGCAAGGCGTTGAACACCAGCACACCCTTATACAGTCGGGCGTTGAGCGTTCCGTAGTGCTTGCGGAAAAACTGCGTGCGCGCCCGGTACAACCGGATGAGCGTTTCCACCTTCACCGCTTTGCTGCTGCCGCCCCACAGATGGACGGTTTCCACATCCGGCGTGAAGTACACCTTCCAGCCCGCCGCCTGAAACCGGTAGCACCAGTCCACTTCTTCCGAATACATGAAGAACGACTCGTCCAGCATTCCCACCTGCTGAATGACCGCTGCCCGCGCCAGCATGAACGCGCCCATGATGACCTCCACCGGGCGCGTGTCGCCATAGTCCCAGTCGGTCATCAGGTAGCGCCCGAAGAAGGCGCTGCGCGGGAACAGCTTATCTAGCCCCAACGCAATCGTGATTTCGCTCCCCAGCGTGGGGAAGCGGGCGCACGACGACTGCAAGCGCCCATCCTCGTACAGCAGTTTGCAGCCCGCCATGCCCGCATCAGGATGTGAGTCCATAAAGGCCACCATGTAATCAATCGCGTCCGGTTTCACAAAGGCGTCGCTGTTCAACAGCAGCACGTAGCGCCCTTCGCACACCTTCATCGCCTGATTGTTGGCGCGGGCGAAGCCGACGTTCTCGGTGTTGGCGATCAGCTTTACCGCCGGAAAGTCCGTTCGCACCATGTCCGGGCTGCCATCCGACGAGGCGTTATCCACCACATACACCTCGTAGCGAACCTTGTGAACGGTGTCCTGCACGCAGCGCAGGCACTTCGCCAGCAGCTCGCGGGTATTCCAGTTGACGATGATGATTGAAACATCCATCATGACGGTTCCTTCTCTCCAGATGCATCCCCGATACCAGTGAAAACCACCCGCAACCCTCACCCTGTAGTCCCTCTCCCTCATGGCGAGGGACGTTAATCACCCCTTCGCCCTGAGGGAGAATGGGGATGGGGGATGAGGGTAAGCCCTACACCAGTGAAAACCATCTGCCCTTGCTCTGACCTTACGCGGCAGGCGGCGTGTTTGATACAATCTGCATTTGCTCTGCCCCATTTTCGGCGCGGCGGGCTGCACAGCACAGACAGGACGATAGCATGGGCGAAACGCTTATTCCCCGCCTGATTGTACACGGTGGCGCGGGTGACTGGACGGGTTTCGATGAGGACACGGTGCTGCGCGGGGTACACGACGCTGCCGAAGCAGGCGCGGCTATCCTGCGTGCAGGGGGTTCCGCCCTCGACGCGGTGGAGGCGGCCACCCGTATTCTGGAAGATCACCCCTTGTTCGACGCGGGCTACGGCAGCTATATGAACGAATGGGGCGAAGTGGAGATGGACGCCATCATTGCCGATGGCGAACACACACGCTTTGGCGCGGTGGCCGGCGTGCGCCGCGTGCGCCATGCGATTACGCTGGCGCGGGGCGTGCTGGAGCGCACCGACCACTGTTTTTTCGTGGGGGAAGGCGCGGATCATCTGGCTACCAAACTGGGGATGCCGATCATTGCCAATGTCGAACTGGTTTCGGATGGCGAACTGGCGGATTTCCGGCAGCGGCACAACCCCGACAGCAAGCCGTCCGCGCACGGCACGGGCACAGTGGGCGCGTGTGCCTACGATGCGACAGGCCGCGTGGCCGCCGCCACCTCGACGGGCGGCACGCATGACAAACCCAAAGGGCGCGTGGGCGACTCGCCGCTGTTCGGTTCTGGCGGCTATGCTGATCCGGCAGGCGCAGCCAGCGCGACGGGCGTGGGCGAGAACATCATGCGCTATTTCCTGTGCAAGCGGGCGGTAGACGCCTGCGGCGTGGGGCTGGATGCGGCTACCGCTGCCCGTTCAGCCGTGACTTACCTGAACGCGCAAATCCCTGACCCGGAAGCTGGCCTGATCTTGATCAGCGCGGACGGGCGCGTGGGCGCGGCGCATACCACACAGGCCATGCCGATTGCGTGGCTGACGGCGGACGGGCAGATTCACACCGCCATGCGTTGCACGGCAGACATGCAATTCGAGTAAACACGGAACCCCACGCCACACATGCCACCTATACCAACGGAGGATGCGACACCATGACGATTGAATCCGAAGCCGATATGAAGGGACTGCTGCGGATAGGCCGCGTGGTCGGGCGGGCGCTCAAGTTGATGCAGGCCGCCGTGCGTCCCGGCATCACAACGGGCGAACTGGACGCGATTGGCGCGGAATTTCTGGCGCAGGAAGGGGCGCGTTCTGCCCCCATCGTCACCTACAAATTCCCCGGCACGACTTGTATCAGTATCAACGACGAAGCCGCACACGGCATCCCCGGCAAGCGGGTAGTGCAGGTGGGCGATCTGGTCAATGTGGATGTGTCGGCAGAACTGGATGGCTATTTCGCGGATACGGGCGGCACGGTGGCGGTTGCGCCGGTGAGCGCCGTCAAAGAACGCCTGATGCGCTGCGCACAGGAAGCCCTCGACAAAGGTATCGCGGCGGCGGTGGCGAACCGCCCGATCAGCGACATCGGGCGGGCGATGGAATCCGTCGTCGCGCAGTACAACTTCCGCGTCATCAAAGACCTGCCCGGTCATGGCGTGGGGCGCAAACTGCACGAACCGCCGTCAGTCCCCGGCTTTTACACGCGCCGCGCCAACCAACCGCTGACCGAAGGGCTGGTGCTGACTATCGAGCCGTTTGTCTCGGTGAAAGCCAATCACATCTATACTGAAAAAGACGGTTGGACGCTGCGCACCACCGACGGCAGTCCGGCGGCGCAATTCGAGCATACCGTCATCATCACACGCGGCAAGCCGATTTTAGTCACGGCGGTGAACGACTGATGCGTGCCCTCAAAGACGGTTTCCTCAAAAGCCCGCTGCGCCTTCCGTATCTATGGGCGGCCAACCGCTATCGGCAGTTGCGCCGCCTGTTCGCCTACCCCGAAACGGCGCGGGTGGGTGTGGTGGATTACGACACCTACTGGGATAACAAGGCACAGTCCGGGCTGGGCATCCTCTCCCCATGGCGGCAGCGGCGGGCACAGGTCTTTACGGATGTGCTGAAGGATGGCGACCGCGTTCTCGATCTGGGCGTGGGCGATGGGGCGCTGCTGCTCTATATTTTGCAGCACAAGCGCATCGAAGCCGTCGGGCTGGATGTCTCGCCCAAAGCCGTCGAATACTGCCGCGCACACGGACTGGATGTGCGCCTTGCGGACATCAACCGCCCGATTAGCGAAACGTTGGATGCGCCGTTCGACTATATCATCCTGTCGGAGATCATCGAGCATCTGCCCGACCCCGAAAGCCTGCTGAACAGCCTGCGTCCGTTCGTCCGCAAGGGCATTCTGGTTTCCATCCCCAACACCGGCTACCACCAGCACCGCCTGCGCCTGCTGATGGGGCGCTTCCCGCTGCAATGGGTAGTCACGCCGGGGGAACACCTGCGCTTCTGGACGCGGGCGGATTTCCACTGGTGGGCGCGGCAGATCCACTTCCGCGTGGCGCGGGAGTTCCCCTATGAAGGCACACCCGGCTTGAAGGGGGTATGGCCTTCGCTGTTCGCGGCGGCTTTCGTGTATTTGCTGGAAGACGCGGGTTGAGCTGTGTGGTTAATTTTTTGAAAGTTGAAAGAGGCTATGATGTTGAAAAAGATCGGGTTATTGATCGGGATGCTGCTGGTTTTGGCGGGTGGCCTGCCTGTGCAGGCGGCTGGTGCGCCATGGTGGGTATGGTTGTATACCGACAGCGGCGTGATGGCGCAAGTGGACAGCAGCGGGCAGTTGCTTCAGCAATTTTTCCTGCCTGCCGACCCCGGTTCAACCTTTTCGCGCTCGGTGGCGATGTCCTCCGATGGGCGCTACGTGGGTTACAGCGTGACCAGCGGTGGGCTGCCCTCGGTGCGGATTTATGATCTGGGGACGGGCGCGGTGATCCACACCTACGGGCTGCCGCCGAACAGCGTCACCAGTCTGGATTATGCCGCCTCGTCGTTGAATTTCAGTCCGGGGAACACCAGTTTTGCCTTCGGCTATGTGAAGGATTACGACTTCTACAGCATCGTGGTGATTGACATGCTCTCCGGCGAAGCGCCCACGCTGATTGACGATAATATTCAGGCCGGGTTGGGCGGCTCATTGAACTCGCTGGTGATGATTCCGGTGGTTCAAAATCACACCGCCGATCTGGTGCAGTTCACCGCTGTGCCGTATGGCACGGGCGGCGCGTCGCAGTACCCGTGTGTGGAATGGCGCATTTCTACCGGCTACCTCGGCTTCTGCAATTCCTACATTCAGATGAACGCCGATACCTATGCCAATACGGGCGAAGTGGTGATGGCGCTGGCCGATCTCTCTTTCCCCGGCGCGGAAAACCCGGAAGGCATGGGCTATTTGCAGAACACCATCAAAGCCTTCACGCCGGCCACCAACGAATTGTTCACCGTGACCACGCTGACTGACCTGATTCTGGCGCGTTTCATTCAGGACGGGGAACGGGTGGCCGCTGTAACCAGCAATTCATCTTATAACTACGTTTTCAACATCATGGAGCGTTCTGGCGCAATCAGCGCGTCGGTGATGGGCAGCTATAGCGGCCCGATCACCAGCATGGCGGGGACGCTGAACGGCTTCGTGTTCACCACCAGCGACAGCATGGGCGGCGGCGGCGGCACAACGTTGACGTTTGTCGAAACGCGCTTTAACGTGCCGCCTTATGTGGCGAACATCTGGAACAGCGGCATGGGCGCTGACCTGCGAATCGTGTGGACAAGCGACCTGCGCCCCGCCGCGATCCCCGCCTTTAACGGCTGGGGGCGGGTGAACGGGGCAGCGATGGTGGCTCCGGTGTCTGCCGAAAGCGCACCGCTGGCGGCGGGAACGCTGATGGTCGGCGGGCAGGCGCGGGTTTACACTACCGAAGGCGACATGCTGAACGTGCGTACCGGGCCGGGGCGCAATTTCCAGCGACTCGGTACGGTGGGCAACGGGGCGATTGTCACCATTCTCGAAGGTTCGGTCACAGCGGATGGCTTCAACTGGTGGCGCATCCGTCTGCCTAACGCGCAGGAAGGCTGGGTGGTGGATTTTGCGGACGGCGTGCCTACGCTGATCGCGCAGTAACCGCCGCTACCGTTCGTAGATACGGATACTATCGGCTTCGTCCCGGATGAGGGCGGCGGGGGAATACCGCAGCACCGCCGCCGTCATCCACAAATCGCCTATCGAGTTGCCCGCGTTCAGCACCGCCCCTAGCCCGATGTAGTAGGCGGCGGTATCCGGCACGAACAGCATGAGCGCCATCGCGCCGCAGGTGATTCCCACGATGGGCGCCAGCGCGATGACGATGAACTCGCTGCGCCGGAATAACGCCTGATCTGCTGTGGCGAAAAAGGCCGCTTTGCTCAAAATCATGCCAAAGCGTGGGCGGTGGCCTGTCCAGCGAATGGCCGCGCCGTGCAGCCCTTCGTGAATGATGATGCTCCCCACGAAAATCAGCAGCAGCCACACCCACCACGCCCAATCCGCGCCGAACCCGCCGGGGCGCAGGCCGCGCAACCGCAGTACCAGCGCCATCCAGCCAGCCATCAGCAGGAAACTGCCGACCAGCGGCAGCAGTGCCGCCAGATTGATGCGCAGCAAATTGTCCGGCGACAACAGCACGACATGGCGCACCTGTTTGTAACCATCGGGGAGATCGTGAATCGGGGTGGGCATTCGATGCTCTTTCTTCGCTACGCCTGAAACACGCCGGACAGGGTGGCACCTTCCAATGAGAACTGGACGCGAGAACGGCGCTTACGCGGGCTGTTTGAGAAACAGGGCGGCGCGAATGACTTCGATGCACACCACGCCGGACTGGTTGCGCCCGATGTGTTTTAAGCGAATCACGCCGCGATCCGGCTGCGAAACGCTGGGACGCTTGCTCAACACCTCGGTTTCCACATAGAGCGTGTCGCCGTGAAACAGCGGGTGCGGGTGGGTGACGTTCTCGTAGCCCAGATTGGCGACGATTGTCCCCTGTGTGAGATCAGCCACGCTGATTCCCACCACCACCCCTAGCGTGAAAATGCCGTTGATGATGCGATGACCGAATTGCGTGTGACTGGCGAAATCTTCGTTGATGTGCAGGGGCTGCGTGTTCATGGTGAGGGCGCTGAACAGCGTGTTATCCATCTCGGTCAGGGTGCGACCGAGATCGTGCTTAAAAATCATTCCCGGCTCCAGTTCGTCGTAATACTTTCCAGCCACTGTTCGCCTCCCTTCGCTGGTAGGTTTCCTGTTCACGCGAATGCCTATGAACAGGAGCTTGTGTGTGAGCCTGTTCCTCTGTCACTATAGCACGGAACGCTAATGGGAAATAAACACCCCTAAAAATTGCGCCAGTCCCTTTCCCTCAACAGGCGGCGAATTTCACGAATTAATAAAAATAACGTAATTTATATTGAAATTAAAATTTAGTATCATTTCAAGTAGTGTAACATCTCATATTATCGTCTTGTCGCCGCCGACTTGTTATCACGGTCATTGTTATATTATTAGAAAACAACCGTTTCGATTTGTAGTCTAAGGGGAGTCGTAAATGAATACGATTCGTCGCCTATCGTTATGGTTGGGCATTGTGCTGGTGTTCACCGTATCAGGGATGCCCGCCGCCGCACAGCCAGCGAACCTTGTCTACTGGCCTACGAACGACTGGCAATCCTCTACCCCTGAAGAACAGGGCATGGATTCCACCATCCCATTCTATCTCGACCTCACCGGCACGAAAATCGTGCCGCTGTAGGCGGTTAGGGCAACAGCAACGAAGTCTCATTCGCCATGTCGGAAAGCGGGCTGGCACGCCGGCCAGCCCCTACGAAGGCGAAAATTTAGGGTTGTAGGGGACGGCCTGTGTGCCGTCCCATCTCTGTTTTCGTTTTCGTCCCTTGAAAAGCACAGGGGCGAGGACTACTCCGCTACCACCGGGTTGCTGAGTGTGCCGAGCTTCTCGATGGTGATGTTCACCACATCGCCGGGGCGCATGTAGCGTTTGGGGTTGCGTGCCATGCCCACGCCGGGAGGCGTTCCGGTGGAAACCACATCGCCGGGTTGCAGCGTCATGACCTCGGTCAGCGCCTCCACCAGTTGCGGCACACCGAAAATCAGCTTATTGGTGTTCGAGTTTTGCAGCGTTTCGCCGTTGATCGTCAGGTTGATCGCCAGATTGCCGGGGTCGCCCACTTCGTCGCTCGTCACCAGCGCCGGCCCCATCGGGGCGAAAGTGTCGAAGGTCTTGCCCATCGTCCACTGGCTGATGCGCGTCTGATAATCGCGGGCGCTCACATCGTTGATGGGCATATAGCCAGCGATGTACTCCAGCGCATTCGCGGCGGAGACGTGGCGGGCGGTCTTGCCGATGACGAAACCCAGTTCGGCCTCGTAGTCCACTTCGTTGCTCACGCGGGGCAGCACGATATTCTCACCGGTAGCGATGACCGTGTTGGAATACTTGGAGAACACAATCGGGAACTTGGGGATCGGCTGTCCGGTTTCAGCGGCATGGTCGCTGTAGTTCAGGCCGATGCAGATGATCTTATCGGGATGCGGCACGGGCGCGAGCAGTTTGACATCGGCCAGCGCAATCGTCTGCGACGAACCCGCCGCCTGACGTGCCGCTGCCAGCGCAGCTTCGCCGCCGCGCAGCAGCCCGATCATATCCCCCGGCAGCGACGGGTCGGCCTGACTGAAATCCACGACGCGATCTGCGCCCACCAGTGCGCCAATCCGCGTCGAACCGTTGTGAACAAATGTGACCAGTTTCATGAGAGAACTCCGTTCTAATTCATCAACCACAGATAAGGCTGCTCGACAAACTGCTTAACCCGCTGTAAGAACCGCGCCGCCGGAGCGCCGTCCACCAGCCGGTGATCGAACGTCAGACTGAGGAACATCATCTGACGGATGGCGACGCGCTCGGCTTCGGCATCCACCACCACCTGCTTGGCGACGATGCGCCCCACCCCCAGAATCGCGCACTGCGGCAGGGCGATAATGGGCGTGAAGGCATCAATCTCGTACATGCCGAGGTTGGTGATGGTGAACGTCCCGCCGCCCAAATCATCCGGGCGCACCGTGCCGTTCCGCACCTGCTCGATCAGCGCCGCGCTCTCCGCCGCGATCTGGCGCACGCTTTTGCTGCTCACCTCGCGCACCACCGGCACGAACAGGCCGCGTTCGGTATCCACTGCGAAGCCCATGTGAACGGCGGCAGAAGTCACAATCGAATCGCCCTCGAAACGCGCATTCAACTGCGGGTGTTCGCGTAGGGCTTCCGCCGCCAGTTTCGCCAGCAGGTCATTATAACCGGGGACGGGGCGACCATCCTTCAGTCCAACCGCTTTCAACCCCTGCCGCAGTTTGACCAGTTCCGTCGCGTCCACTTCGGTGGTCAGCGTGACGGGGGCGACGGTGTGGGCGCTGGCCGCCATGCGCTCCGCGATCACCTGCCGCAAGCGCGGAATCGGTGTGCGCGTGTCGCCTGAGGCGGGGGCGCTGACGGGCGCGGGCGCGGGGTGCGCCGCCCGTTCGACATGCTCACGGGTGATGCGCTGACCGGGCATCTGTGCGGCGAGTGCCGCCACATCCACGCCCAGCTCACCGGCAGCACGGCGGGCGACAGGCGAGATTTGCACCGCAGGCGCGGCGGCTGCGGCGGCGCGCACATCGCGCTCCACGATGCGTCCGGTGCGCCCGCTGCCCTGTAGCGCCGTCCAGTCCACGCCCAGTTCAACCGCCACCCGCCTAGCACGCGGGCTGATGGTCGGCATGTGACCCGCAGAGGCAGCGACAGGCACAGCCGCCACGGTGGGCGCAGCGGATACCGTCGGCGCGGGGGCAGCCTGCACAGGCGCGGCGGGCGCAGGGGCAGATTCGCCGGGGAAGGCTTCGCCGGGTTGCAGGATGTAGGCCAGCAGCGTCCC
>CAIPFY010000176.1 GCA_903864435.1 uncultured Chloroflexota bacterium
CGTCGAAGCCGCGTTGAAAAATCTAGACGGCGTGAATCACTACCAAACTCTGCGAAATTTCAATGGCACGCTGGTCAGCATCCAAACGCCGGATGGTCAGACGCGCACCCGTGACGAGATCAAAAGCGATCTGCTGGAAAACAACGGCCTCGCCAGCGCGCTCTCATCCTTCGGTGCCGAGGTGAACACCGACACCATCGTCGAAAGTCAGCTTCGCACCATCGGGGTGTTGACCGGCAGGCAAATGGATCAACTGCCGGAGGCTACGCTGCTGCGCGGACGCGCCTTCACCAGCGCCGACGCCGGACAGCCGGTCATGCTCATGGCGGACAACGCCGGCACCAGCGGCATCGGCCTCGATGTCGGCACCCGCGTGACCTATCGCTTCGGTGAAGGGGCGGACGCGCCCACCCAGACCTTTGAAATCGTAGGCGTGGCCAGCCGGAGTCTGGTTTCCATCGGCGCGAACAGCAACTTCTCCATCCCTTATGACGCGCTACCCGCCAGCGTTCAGCCCGCTTCCACGCAAATTCTGGTGGACATCGAGGAAAGCGCCATCCCCACGCTGCGCCAACAAATCGGTCAGCTTCCGGGGACGTTCGTACTGGAAACCGCTTTGTTCACGCGGCTGCTCACCGGCTTGCTCGGCACCTTCACCGCCTTCCCGACGATGGTGGCGCTGCTCGGCCTGATCGTAGGCGGCGTGGTCATCGCCAACTCGGTCGCGCTCTCCACGCTGGAACGCCGCCGCGAAATCGCGGTGATGAAAGCCATCGGCTTGCAGCGTGAGCGCGTGATGGGCATGCTCCTGCTCGAAAACGGCATCCTCGGCTTGATTGGCGGCCTGATAGGGGTCGGAATCGGCCTGTTCGGGCTGACTGTCATGCTGGCGGCTTCGCAGGGCGCGGTGCAGATCATCCCGTATGGGACGGCGCTGCTACTGATGGGGCTGTGCATACTGGTAGCGCTCGTCGCGGCAGGAGCGACGGCTTGGGGTGCTTCCGGCGAAAAACCGCTGAACGTGCTGCGCGGGGAATAACACGCGCCACCCGAATCGAATAGGTACACATAAAGGGCAAGCCATTCCGCTTGCCCTTTACGCTATAATCAGGTTATGCAAACCCTTTAGCGAAAGCTGCTCGTTCATCTGATGCGTGATGAAAAATACCTCTCCCCCGAACCCCCGCCGCTAAAACCTGAACGCGGCAGCCTGCTCACCTACTGGTTGCTATTCCTGATCGCGGTGAACATGGTTACGGCGGTGCGCTTCACCGTAGAGGGGACATGGCTGCCCGCCGCATGGAGCGCCTTCGCGGTCATCTGCGGTTTCGGAGTGTGGCGCTGGCAAAAACTGGCCTTCTACGGGCTACTGCTAGGCTACGGCTTCAATATCGCCATGAATGTAGACAACAGTTCCCTGCAAGGGGTGATGTTTAACCTGATCTACGCCGGACTAACCTACTTTCTCGTCCAGCAGAAAATTGAGTATTTCAAATGAATACGCCCAAACGCCGTTCCACTAACCGCCCGAACCCGCGCCGCCGTCAGGCTGAACGTGTGGCTATCCCCAAACCCGCGCCGGAACCGCCATCGCCCAGCCCAATTCCGGTGATGGAGTGCGAAGCCGATGTCGCCGATGGGCTGACCGGATTAGCATGGCGCGAACTCAAAGCCCGTTTCGGGGATCGCATCGAACGCGCCGAAATGGGCGCCCGCGACTCGTCGCTGCGCTTCGTGTATGTCGGCAACCCGTTCCAACTGTTGAGTTTACGCACGGTGCAGGCGGTCTACACCGTGCGCCACTACCCCGTACCGCGTCCGAAGGCGCTGCTGGGCGATCAACATTTCAAGCGGATGCTGGCGGACATCGCCGCCGCCCGTGACCTTGCCCCAACAGAATCCTTCCGTACCCTGACCATCAGTGCCGCCGGATCGGATTCCAGCGTGATGATGCGCCTGAAAGACGAACTCACCACCCGCACCGGTCTGGAAGCCACCGAAGAAGAAGGAGATTTGCTGCTGCGCGTGCGCCGTCCGCTAATCGGAGAAGGTTGGGAAGTCCTCACGCGGCTGTCACCCCGCCCGCTGGCGACCCGTGCATGGCGCGTCTGCAACCGCGAAGGGGCGCTGAACGCGGCGGTCGCGGCGGCGATGGCGATGCTCACCATGCCCATGCCCGAAGATCACGTCCTGAACCTGATGTGCGGTTCTGGCACGCTGCTCATCGAACGACTGGCGGCGGAAACCTGCGCCAGCGCCATCGGCTACGACATAGACCCGACTGCGCTGGATTGCGCCGCGCAGAACGTGATGGCGGCGGGCTTTGCGGATCACATCAAACTGCGGCAAGGGGACATCCGCGATCTGCCGCACCCCGCCCGCAGCGCCGACGTAATCTGCGCCGATCTGCCCTTCGGCAATCTGGTCGGCTCGCATGAGGGGAATGTGGCGCTGTATCCGGTGCTGTTGCAAGAGGCCGCCCGCGTCGCCAAACCGGGAGCGCGTGCCGCCTTCATCACCGGCGAAGTGCGCCTGATGGACGGGCTGCTGGACGGGTCGCCGCTGTGGAGTACCGATCAGGTCATCCGTGTGGGGTTGGGTGGGCTGCACCCCCGCCTGTATTTGCTCAGTCGCAAAGGGTAAGTAGCCCTCATCCCCTGCCCCTTCTCCCAAGTGGCGAAGGGGAACAAGAGAGTTACATCATTCTTAAGCCCCTCACCCTGACGCGAATGCGGAGGAATTTAGGATGAGGGCATCGGCGACGATAATCACTATCGCAGGCCGCGCCGCCCGCCGCTATAATGCTGCGCGGGGGTGGCTGTGTCCCGGTGGGCGCCCCGGTCTTCAAAACCGGTGGTGGGTTGCGCAAAGCAGGTCATGGTGGGTTCGACTCCCATCCACTCCCGTCCTGATGCGCGGCTACTAGGTGGCCTCTGTGCTGTACAGAGGCCACCTTCGTTGAGAGTGCCTAACGCGGGCGCAGCTCGGAGGCCGCGTCGTCCAGTTTGGCGAACAGTTCCGGCGTAAGCTGCACGTCGAACACCTCCGCCACCACCTGCGTCCAACCGTGCAGGAAGTAAATCCAGCCGTCCTCAATCGTCAGGCTGTCCTGTTCGGCACGGCGTTCGGCTTGGTGCATGAAATCCAGTTCGCCGCGATAGTTCAGTTCCCACACCAGCCCGTTCTTAGGCCACACCCCGTTATCCGTCACTGGCGAACCAGGGCGATCTTTGCCCATACCCGTCGCGTTGATGACCATCGAACCGGGGGGCAGCGCCGCCATCAGCGCGTCATTCTTCAGCGGGTCTTCGTTCAGGATGTACTCAAATTCGATGTCGGTATCCAACTGTTTGTGAACCCCTCGCAACAGTTCCAGCCGTCCTTCCGAACGATTCACGGTGATGAACTTCGCCGGACGATCTGCCTTGTTCTTGCGGCTGGCGGCGTACACACTGATGGCAATCGCCGAACCGCCCGCGCCCAAGCACAACACATGCCCGCCCGTATTCCCCCAGTGGTTTTCTGGCACGAACGCTTCCCATGACAGGCCAGAGGTGATCGGGTCTTTGGCATGACCGCGCAGTTGGTCGCCACGCTTGGAAATGCTCGAAATCTCGTCACACAGCAGCGCATACGGGTCGAGGTATTCAAACTCGTCGCGGGTGGCGTGCAGCAAATCCACCTTATGCGTCGTCACCAGTGCGCCCATCGAAAACGGGTCATTCTTGATATGCCGCACAATCGCCAGATAGTCCTCGGCGGGCGCGTGCAGGGCGCAGTCATAGCCCTTGATCTGAGCGCCTAGTCCCAGAATATCCGACCACTTGGGGAACACCTTCATGATCGAGGATTTTCCGGTGGTCACGCCCACGAAATACATCGTCGGGGTGGTGGCAGCCTGCAAAACGGTGCTGGATGTCATAAGAACGTACCCTTTCACGCGGATTCATTCCGGTCACGATAGCTTCAGTGTAACCTCAATAACCTGTAATGACAAGATAACAACTTCAAAAACCCATTCTGAAGTGTCCGGCTCGCGTTATACTCCTATAAACCGAACGAGGAGGAAACGCATGTCCGAACTCATCCGCACCCAGCGCCGCGACTCGCTGTTTGAAATCATTCTGAACCGCCCTGAAAAACGCAACGCGCTCTCGTGGCCGATGATGACCGAACTCTCCGCCGCCTTTGCGCAGGCAGAGCGCGAAACCGGCCTGCGGGCTGTCCTGTTGCGCGGCGAAGGCAGCGGCTTCAGCGCCGGCATTGATGTGACCGCCTTCATGCAGGCCGGTGAACATTTTGGCGAAGGCTGGCGCGAAAATCTATTCCCGCTGACCGCCGCCTATCAAGCCGTCACGCATCAGATCGAACGCTGTTCGCTGCCCGTCATCGCCGTGCTGCATGGCTACTGTCTGGGCTTAGGGATGGAAATCGCGCTGGCCTGCGACTTCCGGCTGGTGGCAGAAGGCACGAAGATGGGGCTGCCCGAAACCAAGCTAGGCATCATCCCGGATGTGGGCGGCACGACGCGCCTCACCCGCTTGATCGGCATTGCCCGCGCCAAAGAGTACATCCTCACCGGACGCAACTTCGACCTGAACAAAGCCGAAGCGTGGGGGCTGGTGAACGCCGTCGTCGCGCCCGATGACCTACTGCCCCGCGCCGAAGCACTGGCGGCGGAACTAGCGCAGGCCGCCCCGCTGGCGGTGCAATATGCCAAGCGCGTGATTGACAGCATCGCGGACGGCGGGCGCGGCTTTGAACTGGAAGCGTGGGCGCAAAATCAACTCATCCGCACGGAAGATTTCGCCACTGGCGTACAGGCCATGCTCCTCAAACAGTCCCCGGAATGGAAGGGGCGTTGAGTCAGGGTTGCCAGCCATCCGGTATGGGATTATGATTCGCGCTTCGGGCTGGCTGAGGCTGCGGGGGAAAGATTGACGCGCAAGACTGACTGGATAGGAGATTGCTATGGTTGATCCAAACGGATTCGTTGAACCACCGATTGATCCCCTTGCCGATACAAACCCATCTCTCGCCATTCGTCAGGTTGAAGCACCGCCCAAAGGCTGGCAAAAAGCCCTCGGTGTACTCAGTCTGCTAGGCGCAGCCGCGCTCACCGCTGCGACGGCCTTCCTGCTGCTCTCGCCGGCACAACCGCCAGCGCCCACCAGCATACCGCCCACCGCTACCACAGCTACGATTGCCCCAAGCGAAGTGCCACCCACGCTGGAACCAACGGTTGCGGTGGTGCAGTCATTTGCGCTGGATGCGCAACCCGGCATCCTGCCCACCATCGGCGCCGATGTCGCGGCTTCCATCCTCGGTGCGCCGCTTCAGGCCATCGGTGATGAAAACGGATCACTCACTTTCGTGCGCGACACCCACAATCCTTTCACCATCATTCCAGACCGTCCGCGCAGCGAAGTCATTCAGTACACCGCCGTGCAGGGCGATACCCTCAATACCCTCGCTGAACGCTTCAAAATCACAGCCGAATCGATTGCATGGTCGAACAACCGCCGCATCGTGCAGGTGCTACGCCCCGGCGATGTGGTCAACATCCCGCCGGTAGACGGGGTGTATGTGCAGGTCATCGGCAGCAAAACGATTGCGGACATCGCCGTCAGCTACAAGGTGACTGACCCGTACAAAGTGACCGACTCGGAATATAACAACCTGTTCGGCGTAGCGCCGGATACCATCCTGCCCAGCGGCACATGGATTTTCATCCCCGGCGGGGAAGGTGAAGCCATCACATGGAACCCCGGCGTCACCGTAGATGACAGTTCCCCCGAACGGCGCGGTTTCGTGACCAGCTTCGCGGCGGGCGACCCCGGCAGCTGCGGCAGCGTCCAGAACCCCGGCGGCGGCGCTGGTTGGGCGAATCCGCTACCTAGCGGCACCTTCGTGCGCGGCTTCAGCGCGTGGCACACCGGCATTGACCTTGCCGCCCCGCCCGGTACGCCAATCATGGCGGCCAACAGCGGCGCGGTCATCTTCGCCGGCTGGAACTCGTGGGGTTACGGCAACATGGTGGCGCTGGCACATGGCCCGTTCGTCACGCTGTACGGTCACATGAGCAGCATCGCCGTGCGCTGCGGGCAGATGGTGACGGTTGGCACGGTCATCGGCGGCGTGGGCAGCACTGGCAACTCGTCCGGCCCGCATCTGCATTTTGAAATCCGCAGCGGAAACACCACCACCGACCCACTTTCGACCCTCCCCGGACTCGGCTTCTAGCCACTACCCGGCATCAAAACAGCCCGCTTCTCCCATTATCAAAATGTGGAAAAGCAGGCTGTTTTATTTTATCCCGCGTATGTTCGCTACAGAATTTCGAGTTGTGCCTCGGCAGCGCGGGCAGCATCGTCCACCATGCCCAAGCGCGTGAAAATAATCATGGCGTGCTGCAACTTGCGCGCCGCCGTCATGCGCCGTCCGCGCCGCGCCAGACTACGCGCATGGGCGAACATCGTCCGCGCCATTTCGCCCTCGGCGTTGATGTCGCGGAAGGCTTCATTAGCGATCTGAAAATACATATCAGGATCGGGAGTGAACCCTTCCGGGCAAGTTTCCGTATGCGTCAGCGCCTCGCCCACCGCACGACAAGCAAAGCCCTTGCCCAACGCCCCCGCATCCTTCATTCCCATCTGATAAGCGGCATCCGCTTCGTGCCACGCATCCTCGACCATCTGCCGCCGCAAATACAGCAGGCACAGCGCATGATGCAGTTCGCACAACAGGCTGTTACGATTATCCCCATCGGCAGGAATTTGCAGCGTGAGACGGTAACTCTCGCGCAGATCAGCCTCGGCTTCGGGCAAGCGCCCCATACTCAGCAGCATTTGCCCCTTGTTGCCCAGCGCCAACGCTTCATCCTCCAACACCGAAAGCTCGCGGAAGGCGCTGTAGGCTTTGTCGAACAAGGCGCTGGCGCGGCTGAAATCGCCTTTGTAGCGGTACGATTCGCCTAAGTTCAGATCGCAGATCGCCACACGATGCACATTCCCCACCTCATGAAACAATGCGCGGGAACGTTCAAAATGGCGAATGCTGGCGTTCAAATTCCCCCGGTAGCCTTCCAGATACCCTAACAGCCCTTCGGCACGCGCCTGTTCAGCAGCATGGCGGCGCAACGTGGCATCACGCGAAAGCTGGCGCATCTCATCCAACGCAGCCTCGAAAGGTAGCAAGCCGCTTTCCCATCGTCGAATGACAACCAAGCAACGATCATTGAAGGCAGCAGTCGGTTCGCTAATCGGCGGGGTCAGTAGGGTCACGATATTTAACTCGATGAATGACGCAATACCGGAACGATCCTATTATAGTGTAATTCTGCGAAAGAATTCAATTCGCGCTTTTACATATGAAACGGGCGCATTCGGATTCTTGGGCGCCCCCCTCATCTCCTGCCCTTTTGCTGCGTGGCACGGTGAAGGGCGTAAGAATCCCCCCACCCCCTAGCCACTACCCCATACGGGGGGCTGAGGGAAAAAGAGGTTCTCGCATCTTTGTATTCTCCCCCCTACCCCATATATGGGGATAAGGGGATAGGGAACTCTTTCCCTCTCCTAGCTGTACTCAGCAGTTGGGAGAGAAGCGCCGGAGGTGAGGGCTGGTGAACGCCTGCCCCCATTTCCGAATGCACCCCAATGAACCCTCAACTTGATGAAATACAGGGAGCGTGGTAACTTGGAATGAGCATTAGCTTTACATCAACCTTATAACCATCCGATCAGATGAAAGTTGCGGTATGGAGAACAATACCCAAGTTCAGAACAGGCAAGATTGGACGCTAATCGGCCTCCGGTTGCTCTTTCTCGCCTTCGCGGGATTGGCTCTCTTTACTTCGCGTTCGGCGACAGGCGAAACACTTTATGCCAATAATGAAGTGATTATCGTTCTTGTGGTGAGCGCGGTGTCAGTCATGTTTATCGCTATCGTCGCGCTTATTCCGCCGATAGAAACATGGTTGCCGTTTGTCGTCATGGTGGCTGATTTTGTGACAATGGGCGTTTTTACTTATGTTTGCCGTGCCGATGCCTTGTTTTTGATGGCGGGCGGCGGTTTGCTGATTCTGGGGAGTGGGCTGCGCTTAGGCGCGATCTGGGGAAGTGTGCAGGCGGTTGCGGTGCTAGTGGCGATTATCGTGGGGTATGCGGCGGCGTTCGGCCCCGGTCAGACCACCACTTTTTTTCAACAGAACGGGCTGATGCTGATTTCGTTGTTTTTGTTTGGCGTGTGCGTCAATGTGTGGGGCGGCGTGTTGAACGGTGCGCTGGAATCCCGCGATAAACAACTGCGGCAGATTCGTTCTTCCCGTATGGCACAGTTGAAGGATATGCGTGGACGCACCCGTGCGATCTATGAAATGGCTGCGACGCTCAGCTCCACGCTGCACCACGAAAAGATTGTGAACTCGGCTATGAATGCCGGTTGGCTGGGGATGAACCGCGTTCGCGCTAACTCGCAGGATCGCCTTGTGAGTATGGTGATGTTGTTCGATCATAATGATGGCAAGCTGCATGTGGTGACTTCACGCGGACTGACGCGCAAAGATGAAGACTTCATCACGCCGGGAATCTCCGGCATGGTGGGCGAGGCGCTCAAGCAGTGCATTCCGATCTTTGGCGGCAGTGTGCGGCAAGACCCTGAACTGGGTACGGTTGTCGCGTTTCAGGGCTTGCGTTCGGTGATGTGCATCCCCCTGCGTGCTGGTTTCGACAACTACGGCGTGATGGTGTACGGCAGCGAATCGGCCAACGCTTTCACCGACGAGCATACCGAATTGTTGACCGCCATCGGTACGCAGGCCACGGTGGCGCTGCAAAATGCCGTGTTATATCAAAACCTGCTTTCGGATCGTGACCGCATCGTGCAGGTGGAGGAAGAAGCACGTAAGAAACTGGCGCGTGATCTGCACGATGGCCCCACGCAGAAGGTGGCGGCCATTGCGATGCACATGGGCATCCTGCAAAAAATGTTCGAACGGACGCCGGATAAAGTGCCGGAAGAACTGAAAAAAGTCGAAGACATGGCGCGGCAGACGACCAAAGAAATCCGCCACATGCTCTTTACGCAACGCCCGCTGGTTCTGGAAACGCAGGGGTTGAATGCGGCTCTGAACCAGTTTGCCGAGAAAATGAAAGAAACCTATGACCAGAATGTAGTTGTGCGCGTGGGTGTGGATGCTGAAAAAGTGCTTGAAACACACCAGCAGGGTGTCATCTTCTACATCATCGAGGAAGCGGTGGGCAATGCACGCAAGCACGCGCAGGCCAGCGTGATTAATGTCTCGGTGCAGCGCCACGAGAACATGGTGCTGGTCGGCATCGCCGATAATGGCGTGGGCTTCGATGTCAGCGCGGTGTCGAACAACTACGAACGGCGCGGCAGCCTCGGCATGGTCAACCTTCACGAGCGCACCGACGTGCTGGGTGGCAAGCTGACGATTGACAGCGCGGTGGGCAAAGGGACGACCATTACCGTCGCGGTACCTCTGAAAGAAGAGATGTTAAAAACCGCTACTGTTCTAACGCGAAAGGCTGCCGAAACTGCCGCGAACACCAAACTTGCGACTTCGACGATCAACCGTATGCGGGATGTCTACGGCGGCGAGTAGCGCGTTCGTGTCAGTTCAATTCCATCTATGAGTCCATCACAACTTGCCGCTTTGCGCGGCGAACCGAGTTACGTTTGGCGTGCCGGACAGGAGCGCCGCTTGCAGATGATTGCGCGTTATGCGCGATTGGACGGCGCGAGCGTGCTGATTGATGGCTGCGGCGTGGGGATGTACGCTTCCCAGATTCGCCGCCGCTACACGCCGGATGTGGAAGCCTTCGATATTGAGCCGGATCGCGTTCAAGAGACGCAGGAAGATACCCCACATGCGGTGGTGGCGGCGGCTGAATACCTGCCGTACCGTGCTGACCAGTTCGACACGATTCTCTCGCATGAAGTGCTGGAGCATGTGCAAGACGACCGGGCGGCGGTGCGCGAAATGGTGCGCGTGTTAAAACCGGGCGGTCGGGTGGTCATCTTTGCGCCGAACCGCTGGTATCCCTTCGAGACTCACGGTCACTACTGGCGCGGCGAATACCATTTTGGCAATACGCCCTTGCTGAACTATCTCCCCGATGGGCTGCGAAACCGTTTAGCGCCCCATGTGCGAGCCTATACCGCACGCGGCCTGCGGGATTTGTTCGCGGGCTGTCCGGTGCAGGTGGTGGTGCATCAGCGCGTATACGGTGGCTACGATAACATTATTGCACGTTTCGGAAGCGCCGGACGTATCCTGCGCGATGCCCTTTACCGGATGGAAGGGACGGTGCTGGATACGTATGGCCTGTCTCACTTACTGGTGATGGAGAAAACACTTTGACCGCCCTGCGCGACCAATTCTTGCTCGATTCTGATGTAACTTTCTTGAATCATGGTTCATTTGGCGCTTGCCCCAAGCCGGTTTTTGACCGCTATCAGGCGTGGCAGCGCGAAGCCGAACGTCAGCCAGTGGAGTTCTGGGGACGGCGCTATGACGGCTTGATGAATGAAGCACGGGTCGGTCTGGGCGCATTCCTAAATGCCTCACCGGATGATCTGGTGTTTGTGCCGAACGCCACAGCCGGCATTAACATGGCGGCGCGGTCCCTCAAGCTGCATCCGGGCGACGAAATCCTGACCACCGACCACGAATACGGCGCGATGGATTACACATGGCAGTTCGTGTGTCACCGCACCGGCGCGCACTACCGCCGCCATGTCGTGCCGATTCCGGTCACGACTCCGCAGGCGTTTGTCGAGTCGTTGTGGGCAGCCGTCACGCCGCGCACTCGCGTCATCTTCATCAGCCACATTACGTCGCCCACCGCACTCATCTTCCCGATTGCGGAGATTTGCAAACGGGCGCGGGCGGCAGGCATCCTGACCGTGATTGACGGCGCTCATGCCCCCGGACAACTGCCGCTGGATTTGACCGCGCTGGATGTGGATATATACACCGGAAACTTGCACAAGTGGCTGTGCGCCCCCAAAGGCGCGGCATTCCTGTATGTGCGCCGGGAACTGCACACGCAGATCAATCCGCTGATTATCAGCTGGGGAGAACTGCCGGATGCGCCGTTTGCGCTGCGTAACCAGTGGCAGGGAACGCGGGATGTGACGGCCTTCTTGAGCGTGGCAGAAGCCATTGCCTTCCAGAAGGCGAACGATTGGGATGCGGTGCGCGAACGCTGTCACGGCCTCGCCAGCCTCGCCCGCGAACGTTTTGCGCGGCGCTATGGTCTGGAGCCGATTTGCCCGGATTCGCCGGAGTGGTTCGGGCAGATGATTACCGTGCCGCTGCCGCCCTGTGATGTGCTGGCGGTCAAAACGCGCCTGTACGATGCGTACAAGGTGGAAGTGCCGCACATCTTGTGGAATGAACGGCCCTTCCTGCGCATTTCGTTTCAGGGTTATAACACCGAGGCCGATCTGGATCGCCTGATGACCAGCCTCGATCAAATACTCGGCTAGGCGCTAGTTCGGCACCGATTCGAGCGCCAGATCGTGCAGCTTAATCACCGCTTTTTCGAGGTCACTTTCGGCGACCACGAATGAAATGCTGCATTCCGATGACCCCTGCGCGATGGACAGCACGTTGATGCCGCTATTGCCCATCACCGAGAACACGCGGCCTGCCACACCGGGCGTACCCGCCATGCCCGCGCCCACAGCCGTGATAATTACCACATCGTCGCGCACATCCACGCGGTCAATATCGCGCCGCGCAATTTCCTCGTGCAGATGGGTTTCGATGGAATGCTTCACACTCTCCGCTGTCGCATCGGCTACGAGAAAGCAAAAGCTCTGTTCGGACGATGACTGCGAGATCATCAAAATGCTGGCTCCGGCGTTGGCGGTGGCGAGGAAAGTGCGTCCGGCGATGCCCGGAACGCCGATCATACCTTTGCCGCTGACGGTGAGCAGGCTGATGTTGCGAATGCTGGTCACGGCCTTGATGATGGTGGCGCTCGGTTCGCCCATTTCCCCGATCAGCGTGCCGGCATACGTCGGGTTAAAGGTGTTGCGAACGCGAATGGGGATGCCTTTATCCAGCACGGGCTGTACCGTCTTGGGGTGCAGCACTTTCGCGCCATAAAAGGCCAGCTCGCCTACTTCCTGATAGGACACGTAAGGCAGGACTCTCGCCCGCCGGTCAATGCGCGGGTCGGTGGTCATCACGCCGTCCACGTCCGTCCAGATCACCAGCTCGGCGCTGTCGGTGGCCGCCGCGAAAATCGCGCCGCTGTAGTCGCTGCCGCCGCGCCCCAGCGTGGTGATCGCGCCCGTGCTGGTCGCGCCGATGAAGCCCGTGATAACCGGCGTGATCCCCTGCATGATGGCAGGGATGAGTTTTTCGTTCACCCGGCGCTGCGTTTCCTCCCAGACGGGAATCGCGCTCTGGAAGTGATCGTCAGTCACGAGGAAATCGCCTGCATCAAACGCGGTGGATTCGATGCCCTTGCTTTTGAGTACCGCCGCCACCACACGGGCGCTCATGCGTTCGCCATAAGAAACGATCGCATCGGCAATGCGTGGCGTTTCTTCGCCGAGGATGCTGACAGCGTGGCAGATTTCAGTGAATTCATCCAGCAGCGATTTGATCTGTGAAATGGTCTTCTCGCGCACGCGACCGGGGGGCATGAGAATGTTGAGCGTGTCCTCATGGCGGTCACGCAGCTTCTCGGAGGTGGAGAGGTAACCCCACTTATTCCCGACGGCAGCGGCTTTAGCAGCCGAGAGCAGCGAGTCGGTCACGCCGGACATGGCGGATACCACCACGATCACCCGGCTGCCGCTATCGTGTTCGGCTTTGACGATGTCTACAAGGTTACTGATGGCTTCAGGACTGCCGACGGACGTGCCGCCGAATTTCATCGTCACGGTCTTCATGATTACCCCATTGGCTCCTTAAACAAAAAGCGTGTGGAGGACTTCCACACGCTTCGGTTCACACATTCTCACTGGCGACCTTATGACAAGTGGCAAAGTCTCCGTGGGGTTTCCCCCGGAGTAGTGTACATGCCCATAGTCATTCGCAAACCGACCAGTTGATCGAACACAGAATAACTCCTCAATCGGGGGTTAGCTTACCGCGCCGGTTTGCTGCTGTCAAGCAACCTGTTTTGACGGAGTTTGAATATGAAATGTGGGTTGACGATCATGGATTTCTAAAATTTATGTACTTGTTAGGTGCAGGGTTCTATCGTAGAGACAAACCCTACAGAAGTAGGGGGCGAAAACGGGGCAACATACGTTATACTTGGGGGCAGTATTGAAATAGATGGAATGGTCTAACATGACGCATGAGGGTCTGGCAATCGGGGAATTCTCGTTTGGTCGTTATCATGTACAGGTTGTGGAGTGGGCGGGAGGCGAGTGGCAGGGCAAAGGGTACTGGCTGCGGGCGACCGTTACGAACCGCCGTCTGCTGGTTTACCCCGATTTCGGCGGGCTGCTCCGACCGCAAGAAGACATTGTTTCGTCTGATATTGCCCGTGTCTGGAACGTGTCGCTGGGCGGTCGAGATGGCATCATGGTGCTGTTGAAGGAAGGTCGTGCGCTGCATTTGCTGGTGGATTGGAGTCAGGGCAGTAAACTCGCACGGGACATCCGCGAGATGATCGCGCCGCCCCAGCGTCCGCGCATTTTACCGAGATTTACAAGTCACTGAATCGGTGCCAGAATCGGTACCGTATGCGGCATTCGCAATAAGGGAATAGTGTGTATTTATGAGTACGGGCAGCAGTCGGTTTAGCGACGAATTTCTCATGCAGGGTGAGAAGCGACTGGGTGAATATGTCGTGGCGCTGATTCGCCGCACCCCTTACGGGTGGTCGCCCACCGTGCCGCCTCTGGTGGCGCTTGTCACCAATTTGCGCCTGTTGTTGCAACCCCAAACGCGCCGTCCACATGACCCGGCCTGCATTCCAGCCAACTACATCATGCGGGTGCGCGAAGTAGAGATTAACAACGGGCTGGGGGTGCATGTGAGCTTGCGTACCGGCCACAGCCTGTACATTCTCCCCAGCGCGTCGCATGGCAGCAATCTTCACGACTCCTTGAAGCACATGATGACGACCCCGGTCACTCAGCATTTTCACATGGCACCGCCTTCGCACGATCTTCAGCGGTTGATTGACTACATCAGCCACCTTTAGAATAACGAAAGCTGAACCGGTTTATCGGGCGTTTCGGGGGGATCAGGCGGTTTCTGGGCGGCTGCGCGGCGTGACCGAACCTCTTGCAGCAGGTCGGGCAATTTGTGGAAATCGGCTTCCATCGCGCTAATGAGGCCGGGGTTGCGTAAAACCGCCGCCGGATGAAACAGCGGAAAATAGGCACGCTGTTCATCGAATTTGGGCTGACCGTGTATCTGTGTGATCTTTCCGGTGGGGAAGTACCGCGCCATGCTAAAACGCCCCAACGTGACGATCACCAGCGGGTTTAGCGCCTCCACCTGCCGATCCAGAAACCCTTTACAGGCTAGAATTTCATCTGGAAGGGGATCGCGGTTTTCGGGCGGGCGATGTTTGACCACATTCCCGATGAACACATCTTCGCGGCGCAAGTTAATCAGGCGCAGCAGCTTTTCGAGGTAATCTCCCGACCTGCCAACGAATGGCAGCCCCTGTTTGTCTTCGTTGAAGCCGGGGCCTTCGCCGATGAACATGATTTCGGCGTTCGGGTTGCCCGCCCCCGGTACTGCATTCGTCGTGTTTTCGTGAAGGCGGCACTGTTTACAGCCGCGAACCTCCTGAGCGATGGCGGCCAAAACGGATGCACGATCTGGTTGCATGAATCATTTCCTCTGACGATAGGTTCAACAGGGTGATGTTAACCCCGCTTGATGTTCGCCGCAATCCGGTAAACCCGGCTTAAGGCGGTTGCTTTTTATGCTGCTGGTGAGCCTCCCTTTGCACTCGCGCATGCCATGCACGCCTTTTGCACCCTAGCCAATGGAGAAGGCATCCCCTTTCGTCCAAAACAGAGCCTGCCCCTCTCGCAAATCCAGTCGGTCTAAAATATAA